>NZ_CP104558.1:3287500-3595412 GCF_025398035.1 Rossellomorea vietnamensis | reverse complement strand
GGCGGCGGGGCAGACCCGGCAATGACAACCCTTATATTTTTCCCGGTGGAGCGATCCCTGTCCGGATAGGACTCGAGGAGCATGTTGAGTACGGTCGGTGCCATATGCATAACGGTCACATCATGCTTCTCCACCTTATCGAGAATCACTTCCGGATCCACTTTTCTGAGCATCACCTGGGTTGCGCCATTGGCCGTATAATAAAATGGTGACCCCCAACCGTTCACATGGAACATGGGCAGGACGTGAAGAAGCGTATCCTGATCCGTCACCCGCAAATGATGCATGGACGATAGGGCATGCAAATAATTGGACCTGTGTGTGAGGAGCACCCCCTTCGGATCCCCCGTCGTCCCGCTTGTATAAAGAAGGGACGCGATATCCGTCTCTTCCAGTTCGGCACGGGAGAAAGGCTCGCGACTGAACGAGCCGCGCCACTCATCATAGCCCCGATGGCCGTCCCTCGTATTCCCGTGAATGACCACATGCTTCAAGTGAGGGACCTTTGGTAGAATCGGCTGGACCAACGGATAGAGTTCCTCATCGACAAACAGTGCCTTACTCTCACTATGTGTGAGGATAAATTGATAATCGGCTGGCTTTAATCTGGTATTCAAAGGCGTCATGACTCCTCCGACAGAGTAAACGCCATAAAATCCTTCCAGCATCTCCGTCGTATTGGGAGCAAGATACGCCACCTTATCCCCTTTTTCTATTCCAAACTCCTTCAGTCCCCTTGCCAGTTGGTTCACACGGTCACCGAGTTGTTTATACGTCAAACGCTTTTCGTCATCGATGATCGCTACCTTATCCCCGTATAACTCCACTGCCCGATCCAGAAAATCCGTTAACACCAATGGTACGTGCATATGTACATCCATCCCCTCTATTAATCAATCTTATATGGACTATATTAACAGATACAGACTATTTATGGGAATATTCAGATATTTATACCGACTAAAAAAGCATGATGACCTTCTCGTCACCATGCTTTAGAAATCAGCGCCCTCTTCGATTCGAAGTGGATCTGCTGCCACTATTTCGTTGATTACCGTTGTTGTTCCTTCCTGTCGAGCCACTTCGCTTACCGCGGGTGTTACCCGATGATTCACCACCACCGCGGCGGGGATTCTTGTCTTCACTCTTGGACCTGCGACTGCGGGTCGGACCATCATTGTCACCCGTCCTGGATCTGCCACCCCGGGGTGACCTTGCTTTTCTTTCCTTACTCGCTTGTATATTCTTTTCACGGCGATCCTTTGCACTTTCACTGGATCCTTTCGTGCGATTGGGGGTTTCTTTAGTAGAAACGACTTCCACTACACGGCGGGGCAATGAACGTCCGATGCCTTTTTCGATCATTTCCAGATCCTGCTTATCCTTCAGTGCAACAAAGGTGATGGCCAGCCCGTCTTTTCCGGCACGGCCCGTACGCCCGATTCTATGGATATAGCTTTCCACATCTTGAGGGATATCATAGTTGAACACATGGGTCACACCCTCCACATCAAGCCCCCTGGCCGCCACGTCCGTTGCGATAAGAAGCTGGAGCTTTGCGTCCCGGAACTTCTTCATCACGTTTTCCCGCTTCGCCTGAGACAAGTCACCGTGGAGTTCATCGACGAGAAAACCTCTCGCTTTAAGGTCTCCCAGAAGCTTGCTGACCCTCCTCTTCGTCCGGCAGAAAATGATGCCAAGGAACGGCTGGACATCGTGGATCGTCTGACTGAGGGCATCCAGCTTCTGTCGATCCGTCGTTTCCACAATTTCCTGCTGGATTTCCTGTACAATTTTTTCTTTTTCACGGATCTGCACATTATGAGGTTGATTCATATAGCGCTTCCCGATCTTACGGATATCCTTGGACATCGTTGCTGAAAACAGGGCGGTCTGACGGGTGAACGGCGTCTCGCGGATGATCGACTCCACTTCATCGAAGAAGCCGATATGAAGCATCTGATCCGCTTCATCCAATACGAGGAACCTAACATTTGAAAAATCGACCGTCTCGCGGCGCACATGATCAAGGAGTCGTCCCGGTGTACCGATCACGATATGAATCGCCTTATTCTTCAGTCGCTTAATCTGTTTCTCCACATCCTGACCACCGTACACAGCTAATACATGTATATCATCTTCGACAGAAGATAGTATTTGATTCAATTCAGCAGTTACCTGAATCGCAAGCTCCCTCGTCGGAGTCACAATAAGGGACTGGATCTCATCTTTTTCCGGATCGATTTTCGCAAGCATGGGCAGGAGAAACGCCATCGTTTTTCCCGTTCCGGTCTGTGCCTGTCCGATCACGTCCTCACCATTCAATAAGACTGGGATGGTTTCGCTCTGAATCGGCGTCGGTTCTGTTATGGATTGTTCTTTTAAAGCATTAACGTACTTAGGTTGAATTCCTAAGGAAGTAAAATCATTCAATGGGGTCACCTCTTTGATACTCATTATACCCGTAATCCTCTTTAGAAAATAGGGCGCTGTGGTATAATGGGAAAATCGTAAAATGAAATGAGGAATCACATTGCTGACATTTGAAGATAAATTAGCTCTCATAGAAGAATTTCCCGAGCTTACACGAAAGGACGTTTCACTGAACCGCGTGAACTTCCACTTTGAAGACAGTCTCTATGAAAAAACGACCGTCGTCTATCACCTGCACCCGAACGGAAACGGCTTTGTTTACACGGGCAGCCTCGATTATGAATCCAATCCAAAAGGCCTTGTGAATATCCGTGATTTTTCGGCAGATGAACTGCGCGAAATCATTCGTGCGTCGATCGATCACTTGGCAACGGAAGAAGAAGTTGCGCCTCCCGTGGAACAGTTATGGAAAGACGCAGAAGGACATTCCCTCATGCTGATTGAAGAAGATGACCGCTGGAATATCTACGCCGGTGACAATCTTGAGGACAGCTTCGGCGGGTATGATGAAGCAGCGTTGTATCTGCGTGAAGAAGGGTTCCGGAGACGGTAATACGTTTTCGGGATGCAAGAAGGATGAAAAAAGGACGAATCGGTGTGTCGATTCGTCCTTTTTTGTTCTCGGGCAGCGTGGGCGATGGGGGGATTTGGTCATGGTGTAGGGGAATCTGGTCCGGGCGAAGCCGGAGTCGCCAAGAATCCAGCCGATTTTCGAGAAAATCCAGCCGAAACGCGCGTTAATCCGGCCGTTTTTGATGAAAATCCAGCCGGAATGGCCAAGAATCCAGCCGTTCCTGAACAGAATCCAGCCATTTTACTTTTTTTCCCAACAAACACACCAAACCCGGGAACCACATCATCTAAAGAGATCTTGCCAATATATCCCTCACACTGTCCAGATCCATTTCTTTATACGTACCTACGCCAGGCTTGATGAACGTCTTCTCCGCAATGGAATCGAACTGACTATCATCAATGTCATAATCGGCAAGCGTGCCAGGTGCCCCGAGGGAGTTCCAGAAGTCGCGCAGAGCTTTCGCCCCTTCACGTGCCACGTCGATATCTTCCTTGCCTTCAGGCGAGATCCCGAACACATTCACCGCAAGCTGTTTGACCCGGGATGGATCCTCTTCCAGTACATGCTCCAGCCAGTTCGGGAAAAGTATCGCAAGACCGCCGCCATGGGGAATATCGTAGATGGCCGAAATGGCATGCTCGATCCGGTGGGTGGCCCAATCCCCTCCGTCGGTCCCATTTGCAAGAGATCCATTGAATGCCGTCGTACTGATATACATCATCGTTTCCCTATGCTCGAAGGACTCGAGATCCTCCAGTAGTTTAGGACCGGTTGCAATCGCCGTCCTTAAAAGGGATTCAATGAACCCGTCAATCATCGGCGTATTTTCCGTCCGATGGAAATAGTGTTCAAGAGCATGGGACATGCTGTCGACGATCCCATAAATTGTCTGGTCGCGGGGTACAGAGAATGTGTAAGAAGGATCCAGTATAGAAAACGTCGGGAAGACAAGAGGCGAGCCCCAACCTAATTTATCATTCGTTTCCCAGTTCGTAATCACAGACACAGAGTTCATTTCTGAACCTGTCGCAGCCAACGTCAGGATCGTTCCAAAGGGAAGTGCTTCCTCGATCGGGGCTTTGGCGGTGATCAGTTCCCACACGTCCCCCTCGTACTTTGCTCCTGCCGATATCGCTTTTGTGCAGTCGATCACACTTCCACCGCCTACTGCCAGGATGAAGTCTATTCCTTCTTTTTTGCAGATATCGACACCTTTACGGACATTGGTCAGTCGGGGATTGGGTTCCACTCCCTTTAACTCAAAAACGTTGGCATCCATTTTACCCAACTCGGTCATCACATCATTGTAAACGCCATTTCTCTTGATGCTTCCTCCCCCATAAACCAGTAAGACCTTCAGTCCCTTGTCTAAAATGGAAGACAGCTGCTTCACTTCATCTTTACCGAAGTAAAGCTTCGTCGGATTGTATTGTAAAAAAGTGTTCATATTCAGCACCTCTTCGTAAGAATTATCCATTCATTTTACCATCTTTTTGACCCATAAAGTTATTGATAGTTTTTCATATTATTCATCAAGAATTTTGATATCTATGAAGTCAGGGCTCCGATCAATTGTGTAAGTGGAGGCGTCAGCCACTTTTTTTCTAGATAAATAATCTGTGTATAAAGAGGGCTTTTTTCATGATCAAATGGAATCTGAACGACCTTTCCACTCTCAATATCCTTTTGCACGGCTATCTCAGGCAGGATGGCCAAACCCAGGTCATCGGCTACACACTGTTTGATGGCTTCTAAGCTGCTGAAGGAGATGATAGATTTTGCCTGCACATCGTTCTCTTTTAAAAGTTGCTCCAATAAGACCCGGTACGAACAACCTTTCTCTGTTAAAATCAGGGTTTCCGATTCAAGCTCCCTTACGTTCATTTGTTTCAGGGAATGCAATCGGTGACCCGGTGGCGCAATCATGACCAATTTCTCCTGCCTGATGGGAATCGTCGTTAAGTCGGGATGTTCTGAAAAACGGTCAAGAAGGATAGCGATATCATACTTCCCTTCAAGGATGCCTTCCTTTAAGTTCGGACATAGTCCGGATTCAAGGAGGATCTTTAATTCAGGGTGCTTCCCTTTTAGTTCCTTAATATAAGGCGTGATGAAATAAGCTGCCAGGGATTCCACGGTCCCGATCCGCAAGGTCCCCCGCAGATTGCTTTCCTGGGAGATCCGTTCTTCCGCTTCATCCAGAAGGGACACTATTTTTTCCACGTAGTAGTAAAGCTCTTCTCCTGACTGCGTCAGCCTCATTTTTCCGCCGACCCGTTCGAATATTTTTATCCCATAATGCTCTTCCAGCTTCTTGATCTGGGTCGTCACACTGGACTGGGCATATCCGAGTTCCTCCCCGGTCTTCGTGTAACTCCCCCATTTAACCACTTCCTTAAATGTATAAAAATAGTTCAGATCCATTTTTCCCCTCCTATCATCTATTACAATAATTAGTATCGATAATTATAGATAACTTTAATCTCCCCATCAATGGTATACTCTTAACCATTCAGAATCCCATTAGCGGTTAAAGCCAAATATAATGAAATGTATAAAGGAGTGTTCATCAATGAAAGTACTGGCCCTTTTAGGAAGCACACGAAAAAACGGGAACTCCGAATATCTTGCGAAGAAAATCGTCGAAGGTACCGACCATACCGTCGTCTCCCTTGCCGATCTGCATATCGAGCCGATTGAAGACCTGCGTCACGCTGAAGGAGGATTTCTCCCTGTCGATGATGATTACGAACAGCTGGTCCGGATGATGGAGGAGCATGACGTATTATTATTCGCTACGCCTCTCTATTGGTATGGAATGAGCGGTCCGATGAAGAACTTCTTCGACCGTTGGAGTCAGTATTTGCGCGACGAGCGTTTCAACTTGAAAGAAGAGCTTACGAAGAAAAAGGCGTACGTGGTGATTACCGGAGGAAGCTCGGCCAACATAAAAGGACTTCCCCTTGTACAGCAATTCAATTACATTTTTGAATTCGTCCATATGGAATTCACAGATTACCTGATCGGTGCCGGCGTCAAACCTGGTGAGATCGTGAACGACACGGCTGCACTGGAGAAGGCAGAACGCTGGAACGCGCGATTTAAAATGGATGATCCCTCTTAAGGGGTCATCTTTTTTTGTTAATCCACACACAATAAGGAAATAGTATGAACAAAACCCTTATTGGAGGCTTTATATGGATTTCCCAACGATTCACACAAACTTCTGGGATGCCGTCATCGCCATTCCCGTCATCATCCTGTTAACCCAGCTTATCAAAGTCTTCTTTAAACCACGTGCTTTTCTGGTACCGAATATTGCCGTCCTGCTCGGGCTTTTCATCTCGATTTTCATCAGCCACAGGGGGCATCCCGTCACGGGCATATTCATGGGCTTTTTTTACGGTTATGCGGCGATTGGGAATTACGCTTCTTTGAAGACTTCAGTGCTGGCATTTCGGGGGGAGAAGGAGGAGTCGCCATAAGTGGTGATAAGTTGTATGCCCGGTCCCTTGTGGATCCCGTCGATGGAAGGGCCAATTTTTGCAGGAGTTTGCGCGCAGTTGAAGTGGACTCCAATTTTAAGAATTCCCTCGTTTGCTTGTTCGTAATAAAGGTATTTATCAGAAACGCATAATCTCTCAATGCATGAGTATGGGCATCCTTTTGAACGGATAAACAGCGCCCGCATCTCCATGTACCACTTATTCTCTCCATCGATCCGGACTGACATTGAACACAGTACACTCCATGAAGAATAAACGATTGTGAGATATTGAACTGTTTCAAGAGGTTATAGGATTGTGGTATGTGATGCTTCAAAAATGCTTTCGTCAATTTGGTTACTTGTTGAGGAGATAATGATGGATTTTGATGGGATTGGAAATAGCTTTCAATTTGGAAAGGGAGTTTTGCACTTCTTATCACCTTCTGATAAACGGAATGATCTTGCGAAGAATTTTTTATATGGGAATGTGGGTTGGTAAAGACTACAATGTTCTCGACAGGTATGGACGGGTAATTTCTTTCCACCAGCCAACTTTCAAGGTCCTTTTTTTGTCTGTGAGACTGGAGTATGGGATCCTGAAATACCTCTATTTTACCATTAAGATTCCGGATCATTTGGTTATAGGTTGTATCAATATAAATTTCTCCTGCGATGTTCTTCACTTCTAAAATGAGAATGAAATTCCTATGAAGGATTAAAGTATCGATTTGGAAAAAGGCGGATTGAATAAAGAGGCGAAGATCGTGGAGAATCAAATATTCTTTTTCTGGGAGTCGATTCAAATAATAGTCCAAAGATAGCTCTCCGTGGTAACCTGCCTTGAAATTCCCCAACTGATGCTCAATCTCATTTCTTCCGCTGTAGGATTTGGGTAAGCGCCGTAATAATACCTCAAGGTTTACGATGATACCAGGGGGTTCATGCTTTTTTACGATCAATAAGATCACTCCTTTAAGATAAGTAGGGTGTTGGGATGGTCTCAGGGGATGATTTTCATCATTTTTTGTTGAGGGTTCGGTCCAGACAGGAAAAATCCAGCCGCTTGTGATGGAAATCCAGCCGTTATGGGAGAAAATCCAGCCAGAAACAAGGAGAATCCGGCCGTTATGAGACAAAATCCAGCCAAAACGGCAAAAAAACCAGCCAATATCCAAATTATAACAATATATATCCAGAAATGATAATTATTTTTATCCCTGCAGTTTATCGAGGATCGTCGTCAACGTCTGATCCAACTTCGAAAGCTCGTCACCATCCATCTCAAGACGCTCCAATAAACGGGTCGGGACACATTCTGCTTTCTCCTTCATTTCCAGTCCTTTATCTGTAAGACTGATGATGACACTTCTCTCATCCTCTGACGAACGCTTCCGCTCCACCAGTCCGTTCGCTTCCATTCTTTTCAACATGGGGGTCAGCGTTCCGGAGTCGAGGAATAACTTCCTTCCGAGTTCCTTTACCGATATCGTTTTTTCTTCCCATAACACGAGCAAAGCCAGGTATTGTGGATACGTGACACCGATTTCCTCCAGGAGGCTCCGGTAAAGCTTCGTGATCTCCCTCTCAGCTGTATATATTTTAAAGCAGATTTGATTTTCCAATAATAGTGGATCCTTCATACATGTCGATTCCTTTCTTGTACATACTAATTGTGATTATCATACAAAAAAGAATAACAATTATCAAATTAAATTGCGCACAACTAAATTGTTGACAACTAAATTAAAATCCTTTATAGTTATTTTTGCAAAGTTAAATTGTGCACAACTAAAAAAGAGGAGTGAAAGAAATGGATGCATTATACACAGCAAAAGCAACGGCTAAAGGTGGCCGTGACGGAAAAGTAACAAGCAGTGACGGAGTATTGGATGTGGCTTTGGGCATGCCAAAATCACTTGGTGGTTCCGGGGCAGACGGGGCAACAAATCCTGAACAACTATTTGCAGCTGGATATTCGGCTTGTTTCGACAGCGCTCTAAATTTAGTGGCCCGCCAGGAAAAGAAAAAAATCCAATCCAATGTGACGGCTGAAGTGTCAATCGGGAAGGATACAGATGGAGGATTTAAATTAGGTGTTGTCCTCTCAGTTGCCGTAAATGGTGTAGAACTGGATGAAGCCAAACAACTGGTGGAAAAAGCACATGGTGTATGTCCTTATTCCAAAGCGACAAACGGAAATATTGATGTAGAATTGCATACTGAATTATTTTAATGGATCAGGATGGGCAAATGAATGCCCATCCTTTTTTTGATTTCACATGTTTTAATCTCCCCTCCTCAAGGGAATGGAATAGGAATAAATTCATTACTCAATGGGGGCACCAGGATGGAATTACATAATGGTCAATTGTATTGGCCAACCACATTAAAAAATAGACAAGAAGATTTTGATCAAAAATATGATGCAGTTATTATAGGAGGCGGGATGTCAGGGGCATTATGCGCCTATTCACTCGTCCAGGAAGGCTTGAATGTTGCCATCATTGAAAAACGGACGCTGGCTGCCGGCAGTTCATCCGCCAATACAGGTCTGCTTCAGTTTTCCAATGACGTCATGCTTCATGAATTGATGGACCAGATTGGAGAAGACAAAGCGGTTAGTTTTTATTCCTTATGTATGGAAGCAGTGGAGAATCTGGAGAAGGTGGCGATGAATCTACCCGTTTCTCCTGATTTCATCCGCAGGAAAAGCATTTACTATGCAAGCACGTCACGACATGTTCCAAAGTTAAAGAAAGAATATAAAACCTTGAATGAGCACGGCTTCCCTGTGGAGTATTGGTCTCGTAAAGAGATGAAAGACCGCTTGCCTTTTTCAAAGGCCGGCGCGTTGATCACACATGGTGACGCAGAAGTGAATCCATACAAATTCGTGAATGGGATATTTGATTATTTAAAAGATGGAAAGCAAACAACGATATTTGAAAATCTGGAAGCAACAAACATAGAAGAACATTCTACAGGTGTAAATATCCAAACCCCTGACGGAATCATTCAAGCTACGCACCTGATCCATGCAACAGGCTATGAAACGCCTCCCTTGAATAAGAAGGTGGGCTCAGACATCAACAGATCCTATGCCATTGCGACAGAACCGATCGAAGATTTATCTCAATGGGATGACAGAGCGCTCATATGGGAGACAAAGCGGCCTTATTTATACTTGCGCACTACGGTCGATAATCGGATTATTGCCGGAGGGTTAGACGAAGACCCTGCAGAGGCGCCACAAAGTGAGAAGAAAATCGAAAAACGCGGAAAGCGGATTGAAAAAGAAGTTCAGAAACTGTTTCCCGACCTGAAGATCAAGATGGACTATGCATGGGGGGCAAGCTTCGGGGAGTCCCTAGACAACCTTCCCTACATCGGGAAACATCCCGACAAAGACAGGATTTATTATCTGCTCGGTTATGGTGGAAACGGCACTGTCTACAGCATGCTCGGAGCCAACATCCTGCGGGACCTTATCTCGGGCCGTCCCAACCCGGATGCAGAGATCGTCAAATTGGATAGATAAATGATCGGGGACGGACCTTCAATAAAGGTCCGTCCCCCACTTCCATTTAGAATTGAGACAAGAATTCACCGTATCCCTGCTCCTCCAACTCATTCTTCGGAACAAAACGAAGAGCTGCCGAATTCATGCAATACCTTAGTCCTGTAGGTTTCGGGCCATCATCAAATACATGACCCAGGTGGGAATCCGCATGTTTACTCCTGACTTCCGTCCGAACCGTGAACCACGACCGGTCTTCCACTTCCACAATATTATCTTCTACAAGAGGCTTTGTGAAACTCGGCCACCCTGTTCCACTTTTGTATTTATCCTTCGAGCTGAATAGAGGTTCACCCGAGACGACATCCACATAGATGCCCTCTTCCTTGTTGTCCCAGTATTCATTCTTGAATGCTTCCTCCGTGGCATCTTCCTGAGTGACTTTGTATTGGATATCCGTCAATTTTTCTTTTAATTCATCATCCGTAAAAGAGGGATAAAGAGAATTGGTCTTGAGTTCGATATGGCGATCATCTCCCCAGGCCTCATCAAGGAAATCATCCCTGCCTGAATTGCTTCGGTAAAATTTGTAGCTCAGTTTATTTTTCTTATAGTAATCCTGGTGGTACTCTTCGGCTTTGTAAAAGGTTTTTGCCGGCTGGATCTCTGTTACAATTTCTCCATCAAAACGGCCTGAATCTTCCAATTCCTTTTTTGATTTTTGAACTGTCTTCATCTGTTCTTCATTATGATAGTAAATCCCGCTCACGTACTGGGGTCCCCGGTCGACGAACTGTCCACCGGCATCCGTCGGATCGATTTGCCTCCAGAAGACTTTCAGTAATTGTTCATAGGTGATGACCTCAGGGTCGTATTCGATTTGAACAGCTTCCACATGTCCCGTCTGTTGTGAGGATACTTCATCATAGGTCGGATTTTTTTCTTCGCCGCCTGTATATCCTGAAATGACCGAGTATACTCCGTCCAGTTTTTCAAAGGGCGGTTCCATGCACCAGAAGCATCCCCCTGCAAAGGTCGCAATTGCATGGTCTTCATCGATCGTCTCCGATTTCACCGCTTCACTCCCCAACGATTTCTGGGTCAGGCTTGCATACAGTTTCGGTCCAAAAAATGCCCCAAGAGCTACTATGAGTATGAGCCCAATTCCAATCAATATCTTTTTCATCGTTTCTCCTCCCCACCATTTTTCTCTTACCTTCATTGTACTCTTTGTCTTTTCGTCTTGCGAAGATGAGTCGGTTTTCTTCTATGAACGATCACAAACTTGGCTTTGGACAGGAACGCAGGATTCTGCGATAGTAATAGCTAAAAGGAGAAAATCCATGTCTCTCATTCTTATAGTGCTATTCGCTGTCATTTTGACCGCTTTCCTGATTGTAAAGTACTATCCCGCATTTGGAAAAAAACCCTCAGGTGAACGGGTTTTCTCATCGCCTCAGTATTCACAAGGATCCTTTCAAAACTCGATTCCCACTTCCATGGACACGAGCTTTTCTGCATCCGTTTCCATGATCCGCGACCTCGTAAAACGAAACGCTAATCGCAAACCTGATGTTGATCTTCCAAGAGTCGCTTTCCCATCTTTTTCCCACCCCCACCCTGTGACAAATGTTACGTGGTTCGGACACTCTGCTTCGATGCTTGAAATGGACGGGAAGAGACTGCTGCTTGACCCCATGTTTGGCAGTGCCCCATCCCCATTTCCATGGATAGGGGGAAAAAGGTACAGCAGGGAGCTTCCCTTTCAACTCGATGAACTGCCTTCCATCGATGCTGTGATTTTTTCCCATGATCACTATGATCATCTTGATTACGGGACGATTCGAAAGCTTCGCACGATAGTGAAGCAATTCTTTGTTCCCATTGGGGTAGGCAGCCATTTGGAACGTTGGGGAATTCATCCCGATCACATAGTGGAGCTTGATTGGTGGGAGGAAAAGGAATGGGCCGGCCTTACACTCGTATGTACTCCTGCCCGGCATTTCTCCGGCAGAAGCCTGAATGACCGGAACGCTTCCTTATGGTGTTCATGGTGTATAAGCGGCATTTCCTCCAACATCTTTTTCAGTGGGGATAGTGGGTATGGCCCACATTTCAAAGAGATTGGTGAGAAGTACGGTCCGTTCGATTTGACCTTGATGGAATGCGGACAGTATGACCCCAGATGGGCACCGATTCATATGCTCCCTGAAGAAACCGTCCAAGCCCATATTGACGTGAATGGGAAATGGATGCTGCCCGTCCATTGGGGGGCTTTCACATTATCTTTCCATGCATGGACAGATCCGATTGAACGTGTCACAAAATTCGGAGAAGACCGGAATGTCCCCATTGTAACGCCTAAAATCGGGGAAACCTTTCTTGTGGAGGGAGATTCATTCCCATCTTCTAAATGGTGGGAATGAACAAACATTGGTCCATATGTATACACTATCTAAGAACGAAAAAGTAGGCGATCAACTATGGGAAATGAGCAAAAAGCCACATTCGGTGCTTGGGTTGCGGCTACCGGGACCGTCATCGCCGCGATCGGGAGTACACCCATTAAGAGGATTCCGAGGGAAACGCTCAATTCTTTTAATCTCATAGGAAACGAACTTCAGGCAACAGGGAGCGCCCTTAGTGCAGATGCCATTAAAGAATTCACCTTGACAAAAGTGGGGAATGGGCTTCAGGCCATTGGGAACGTCATCGTCATTGCAGGCATTGTCAGGGGTTACAGTGACATTATCGAGCGGGAGTTGATTATCAAGGGAAACCTGGTGCAGGCATTGGGGGCATCCACTGCCCTGGCAGATTCCTTTAATGAAGAGCACACAGTAGAAGAACTATTTTCAATATACGGGAACCTTTTGAAAGCTATCGGGAACTCCCTTCAAGCCATAGCCGTCATCTTGGAATTAAACGATAGGGACAGTGGAAACCTCTATGCCATAGGCAGCTGGATCCAGGCGATCGGAGCCATTATTTCAGCCCTCGCCCAATCAAAAAAATCCTCCACTCGATGCTGCTTTACGTACTCCCATTACGGGAATATTGTGCGAATGGATTCGCAATAAAGTCAACCGAACCCTATGCATATTCCGATAGAGATACAAACATTCTCCTGATGGCCCCCTGGGTACTTTTTCATAAAATCTCCCTATCTGGGTAAATGCCTATACCAATCCTACTCAAAAAGAATACTCATAACCTAGATAGAGAGGAGGTTTTATGCTATGAATGATTTTCAAGCAGGCACTGAAACGTTTGTAGACTATAGTGATTACCGCCGACCAATCGGACGGGTAGGCTTCGGAAGACCGGGATTTGGAGGGTTCGGGAGACCAGGGTTCGGCTATGGCGGATTCGGAAGACCAGGATTTGGATTCGGCTTCAGTCCGTTTGTGGGAGGACTTGCCGGTGGATTATTAGGAGCAGCATTATTGAGTCCGGGGTATGGGTATGGCTACGGATATGGATATCCGCCACCTTATTATGGTTATGGTTATTCGCCATATCCTTATTACTAATTTCATATAAATCGAAAGGGAACCTTGGCGGCAAAGCGCCATTGGTTCCCTTTCTTATTTCAGGGGTTTTCATGCCTCTCAGGTCCCTATGAATTAGAGAACCGCCTCAGCGATCAACTCATACGACCTTACTTTGTCTTCGAATCCTGACACATTGGTGATGATCATGAATTCATCGGTTTGATATACTTCTCTTAGCATCTGGAGCTCTTCCTTCACCTTTTGAGGAGTTCCGACTATCGCTCTTTTTCTGTTCTCCTTTATTTTTTCTTTTTCTTTCGGTGTAAGAACCCTTGCCTTTGCTTCTTCCACGGAAGGAATTTCAGTATCAATCCCCTTCTCTACAGCCAATAACCACAAGTCTTGTATGAGAGCCATTTCTTCTGCTTTCTCCTCGGTTGGAGCGCACACGACAAAGATACACACATTGCTCAAGGGTCGGGCTAATGAGGATGAAGTTTGAAAGTGGGTTTGATAATAATCCATCGCCCGCTTCCCATTGACCGGATTGATGAAGTGACCAAAGGTAAAGGCCGTGCCTTTTTCAGCTGCCACCCTGGCACCACGGTGGGTGATGCCCAGTATCCATGGAAGTGGAGGAGACGGTATGTCAGGATAAGCCTTCACGCTTTGTTCAGATGAGAGATGCAAGTAATTCTGAAGTGCCTCCACCTGCCCCGGAAACTCATTCATACTCTTTTTCAACCCATCCGTAAGAGCCATCCGTGTTTCATATGATCCCCCTGGGGAACGACCGATTCCTAGATCGATGCGATGGGGAAATAGGGTTTCCAACACCTTGAAGTCTTCCGCAATTTTGTACGGACTGTATTGTGGAAGAAGGACACCCCCAGATCCTACCCGGATTGTACGCGTCATGGACGCAATATGTGAAATCAGTACCTGGGGAGCCGAACCTGCAAGGCCATTCGTATTATGATGCTCCGCCACCCAGAATCGTGTGTACCCTAACTTCTCTGTAACCTGCGCAAGCCTGACTGTATTCCGAAACGCAGTGCCAGCGTCCCCACCCCTCTCAATCACAGACTGATCCAATACACTCAACTTCATCCATCTCACTCCCCTTCCCAAACGAATTTCCATTAGTATGTACTTACATTATCCCACTAACATCTGCAGGACCAAAAAAAACTGCTTAGAGGGACGGACCTCGTTTTTCGTTGGAATATCACGGAAAACACTATCCATAAATCCAGATGAACCCCTCTGTATCAACATTTATGAAAAATACAGAATAGGGACGGACCTCGTTTTCCGAGGTCCGTCCCTCCCCTTTACAAGCTTAAATAGATGTGGTTGCCGGATGGGTCCATTGTGAGGATCTTATCGTCAAGTTCTTTGATTGTAGCCCCAATGGACTCCAGGCTATGAATGATGCTGCTTCGCTTTTCTTCATTTGGGAAGTGAAGGGTGAACCAGTTGAGGCCCACACTGTTTTCGGCTGGAGCCGGTGCGCCTACACCATTCCACGTATTCAATCCTATGTGATGATGGTATCCTCCTGTCGAAATGAAGAGTGCCTGATTCCCGAATCGGCTCACCACGTTAAAGCCAAGACCTTTCCCGTAGAATTCTTCCGCCGACTTCAAATCTGATACGTGGAGATGGATGTGCCCCATCACTGTACCGGCAGGGAGTCCGTCCCACGCTTCCCCTTCCGCCTCGGCTAATATTCCCCGTGCATCGATGGGATCAACGGTCATCTCGACTTGGTCGCCATGCCATGTCCAATCGGACGCTGGACGATCCCTGTAAATCTCGATCCCGTTCCCATCAGGATCGGATAAATAGATTGCTTCACTGACAAGGTGGTCAGAGGATCCGAGCCGTATATTCAGCTTGATCAGATGAGCCAATATCTTACCAAGATCTTCTCTACTTGGCAGCAAAAGAGCAAAATGATACAACCCGGTCGTCCGCGGCTCCTTGGGTAAAGTTTCTTCAAGCTCTTCCAGCGATAACAGACTATGAATACCGTCCGCCGTTAAAGTGGCCCGTTTATGTGATTGTTCCAGAACCTTAAACCCGATCACTTCCTTGTAAAAAGAAAGAGATCGTTTCAAATCTTGTACGATCAAGCTCACTTCCCCAACAAATGTATGGGGTCCTTTATGAAAGTTCATTATGGTTCCTCCGATTTATTTTTAGACGTTTTTCATTAAGTTACTTTATGTAACTAATTTTATTTTAATAACCTAATTCCGTCAAGTAATTAAATTACCCCATTACCCGTTATATGGTATACTACAAATTAGAATTTCCATGAATGAAGGAGGCATTGAAGATGAACCAATCTGAAATATGTCCACGATTTGAAAAAGCGATCGGCATCTTAAGTCAGCGATGGACGGGACTCATCATTTATCAACTGCTGTCCGGCCCCCAACGGAACTGCACCATCAAAGACGCAATAGGCATCAGCGGCAGACTTTTATCCGAGCGATTAAAGGACCTTGAACAAGAAGGAATCGTTACACGGACCGTCTATCCCGAAACACCGGTGAGGATTGAATATTCGTTAACAGAGAAAGGATATTCGTTAGAACCCTTAATGAGGAATATAGAGAAGTGGTCACAGGAGTGGATTGAAAAGGAATGACAGTCCGTTTGTTAGTAAGGGGTTTCGTTTTGGGAGAGAAACATATAAGGGTGATAAGTCGATGATAGGAATCAGTATAGCAACGAAGTGGGAATACGAAGCGGCATTGGAATATTTCGGCATAAAAAATGATGAAATATTCGCTTATCCTTTTGGCGAATATTTCATAAGAACAATGAATGATACCGAACTTGTTTTTTATAGTACCGGTGTAAGAAAAGTAAACGGAGTCGGTGGTACTCAGTATATGATTTCTAAATATAACTTAACGAAAGTAATCGTTGCTGGAACCTGTGCAGGAATAGATGACAGGTTCAGAAATTTGGATATTATTGTACCCGATAAAGCCGTTCAATATGATTGCACGGTAAAAGAAGTTGAGCCTCTTATTAAACAATCCTTCATCGTCGATATAGATCTGTCAAAATACGGAAATGTTTTTTATACCGGAACAATCGGCACCGCTGATAAAGCAGTCGTTATGTGGAAGGACTATTTAGAACTTAAAGAAAACAAAATAACGATAGCCGATACAGAAGCGGGAGCCATTGCGTATATCTGTAAGAAGAATGATGTTGAATGTATCATTGTGAAAGGAATATCTGATTTTCCAACAGATGAAAGTAACTCTGATCCATTCGAATCAAACATTGAACAGATAAATGTCTATATAGAAAACACACCCAAAGTGATGAACAAAATATTTGGCGAATATTTAATTAGATTTATCTAACCATAAAAACCCGGAGTCTATTTGACTCTGGTTTTTTTACTTTACTGGTGGGCTTTTTTGTATAACAATGAGAATTATTATCAATACTATATCAAAAGAAGACAACCACGCCTATGGTTGCCTTCTTCCCTATTACATACCCGGTTCGAATGTTTTGCAGTCCGTTTCTTCGCTGTTATGCGCTTTGTTCCCTTTATGACTGACAACGAAAATCTGGTCTGCAGAACACTTCTTTCCTTCACTGTTGTACCTGCAGTTGCTCACTTCACATAGTACGTCCTGTGCCATGGTCTTACACCTCCCCTGTACCATTAGAGTGTACGTTTCGTTTCAGGTTCATACCTTCACTTTGACCCCTGATCATCAAAAAGGGACTCACCTCAGAAAGGTAAGCCCCTGTTCATTTTATAACTCCAATGCTTCCTCTTGATGTACAGCCATTGTTCTTCGTTTGGTCACGATTTTATATGCCGCGACTGTAACCAACACCACTCCACTGCAGATGATATATAAAGCCGAAAAACCGAGCTGCGATGAAACAAGCCCCAGCATAAACGACCCTACCGCAATACCAAGGTCATAAAAAATGAAGAACGTAGCCGTCGCATGCCCTGTTCTCCTCTTCGGTGCCGCCTGTATCGACATGGTCTGGAAGCTTGGAAGCAAGGCACCATACCCGAGACCGATCAGCGCTCCTGACACCAATAAGAAAACGACGGAATGAGTGAAGCTCAAGAGAATTAGTCCAAAGGCAAAAATGATCAAGGACGGGTAGATGACCGCGTTTGGTCCCGACCGATCAAATAGTCGCCCTGTATATGGCCGCGACAGAAGCATGGCCGCTGCAAATACGACGAAGAATAAACTGACGGATTCGAATAATCCGATAGACTTCGCATAAACGGAGATAAACGACATGATCCCGGAATAAGCAAATGAGGTCAGGAACCCTACCAATGCAATCGGGATCGCCTTCACTTCTATTAAATCCTTAAGGGTCAGGCGTCTGCTCGCTACCTGTTCCACCACATCGTTCTCTGTCACCTGAATGCCAAATGAGCAAAGAAAGCCAATGACAATGATCCATGCAAGACCCATAAACAATGTCGTATACGGGATCCATTGCAGTAGCGCCAGGGAAAGAAACGGCCCGACCACAACGGCCAGGTTCATCGACATGGCAAAGTAACCAAGTCCCTCCCCCTTCCTGTTTGCCGGGATCATGTCTGCCGCAATCGCCACCATGACCGTTGAACCGATACTAAACCAGATTCCATGGAAAAAACGGAGCCCCATCAAAAAATAAAAATCATTTACCCAAAAGTAAATGAATGAGGAAATCCCGAACATGAATACACTGAGGATGAGCGTCTTTTTCTTTCCCAACAGCTCAATGATTTTTCCCGAAAAGGGACGCACAATGATCGCCGATAGTAAGAAGACCGTTGTAGCAAGTCCTGCCTGACCTTCCGTTCCGTGCAACTCATCTAGTACATACAGAGGCAGGATGGTCAACAGTGAGTAAAAAACCAAAAAGAGAAAAAAATTATTCAATAACGCCATAAAAAATGGCCGTGTCCAGATGTTTTGTTTTGTTGAGTGCTCCACTATCATTCTCCTTCGCGCAATTAGTTGTTATACTAATTATATCTATAACATGTATATTTGTAAATATAGTTGTTGTGACAATTAATTCAATTCCTTCCGGTTTTCATGTATGATAAAGGAAAGAAACTCAAGTAGAAGGTGAAACCAGTGACAATGTCCCGAGATGAATCCATTGGCTTATATACGAGCCACACAGTCAAAAATATCATTCGATTCCTCACCCTCCATCTGAAAGATTTCGATGTGACACCTGAACAGTGGACGGTTTTGAAGAGACTCGCCGAGAAGGATGGAATCAGTCAAAAACAGCTTGCCATGAGGTCTGAAAAAGACCAGCCGACCCTGACTAGAATCCTGGATATATTAGAAAGAAAAAAGCTGATCTACAAAGAAAAGAATTCCGAAGATAGAAGATCATTCCTTATTTTCATCACTGAGAAAGGAGTGACGGCAAAGGACGAGCTGTCCCCTTTCATTGAAAATTTGTATGAAGACACGATTCTTAAAGGGATTTCAGAAGAGGAATTAGAAGTATATAAGAGCGTTCTTTCTCAAATCAACGCGAACATGACCAAAGGATAGGAGTGAGCGTATGAAAGAAATCCCTGTTGCCCTCCAAATGTATACATTGCGAAACGAGGCGGAAAAGGATTACATCGGTACTTTGCAAAAAGTGGCCGATTTAGGGTATGAAGGGGTAGAACTTGCCGGTTATGGCGGTTTATCCGTCAAGGAGCTGAAAGGTTTATTGGACAAGCTGAATCTTCGTGCCGTCTCCAGTCATATTTCTTTATCCGAACTAAGGACCAATGCGGATCAGGTGATCGAGGATCAGCTTGAGCTGGGCAGTACCTACATCGTGTGCCCATATTTACCCCCTGAAGAACGAACAGAGGAAGATTATTTCCGATTGATCGATGACCTGAACACCATTGGTGCAAAATGCTTTGAAGCGGGTATCACCCTCTGCTATCATCACCATGACTTCGAGTTAATGACTCTTTCCAACGGGAAAACGGCTCTCGAAACGATTCTGGCTGAAACGAATCCCCATATGGTCAAAGCTGAATTTGATATCTATTGGCTGACCTACGCAGGGGAAAAACCTGTTGAGTGGCTGAAGCGTTATCAGGGCCGGACTCCACTTGTCCATTTAAAAGATATGACAACGGATGGCGAACGATTTTTCGCAGAACTTGGATCGGGTGGAGTGGATTTGGAACCTATCCTGGAATTCGGTATGCACAGCGATGTGGACTGGTGGATCGTCGAACAGGACGACTCCAAGATCCCGCCCATCGACAGCGTTCGAAAAAGTCTTGAGTATTTACGGCATAATCAAGTTTAATATAAGAAAAAGGAGAGCCGGGTATAATGGCTCTCCTTTCTTACATTATTTTAGTTTCGCTACAATCTTGCCTTTCACATGGCGCTCGGATAAACGGCCGAGGGCTTCCGGCACTTCTTCAAGTGTCACCGTCTCCTTCAGCATGGCATCCAGCTTCCCTTGTTCCAACAGGTAAAGCATCTCATCACCGATAACCGCAAAGTCCTTTTGGGCTTTGAAATCTTCCGTTTGATGCGCTGCAGCAAGGGCGATTTCATGATAGGAAACGACTTTTGTGAATGATTTGATTTTGGTGAAATCAGGGGCACCGGCGATGTACACCATGTGACCCATATAGGCTAGGGCATCCAGGGAGTCCGTCGCACTCTGTCTGCTGACCGCATCCACGACGGCGTCCACACCTCGGCCATCCGTGATTTCCATTATCTTCGCCGTGACATCTTCTTCCCTGTAGTCGACACAATAGTCTGCTCCAAGTGATTTCACATAGTCATGATTATGACGGGACGCAGTCGATATGACGGTCTTCCCTGCAAGCTTCGCAAGCTGTACACCAAACCCGCCTACTCCACCGGCACCGCCGTGAATCAAAATCGTCTCGATGTTGTCGAGGGGCAATTTACGGTGAATGGCCTGGTAAGCTGTATAACCCGCAGTCGGAAGGGCTGCAGCATCCTCGAAGGAAACATTGTCAGGGATGCGTGAAGCCGTGTGTGCTGTGATGGTGGCGAATTCTGCATATCCGCCTTTTTTCGTAAAGTCTCCGTGGTAAACGACACGATCTCCTTCTTTAAAATCGGTTACCCCCTCACCGACTTGTACGACCACTCCCGCCACATCCAAACCGAGGATATGCGGATAGGACCAGACAGGCATCCCATTCGTGGCTGTCTTGTAGTCAACCGGGTTCAATCCGACGGCATAGACCTCCACGAGAAGTTCTCCTTTTTGCGGTGAAGGTGTTTCGATTTCCTCCACCTTCATGTCTTTCCATAAACCTTTATCTTTCAATAATAAAGCTTTCAATATATTCATCTCCTTAAAGAGCGTTATGATTATTTTGCTTACATGGTATATAATATATACTATAAACACGATAAACAAGTAGGCACTATTTAGTATCATGGTTACCGTTTGGAAACCTGGGGGTGACTGCTTCAGGTCGATAGTTTGAGTTCAGCTGCTGATTTTCCATTCTTTTTCAGCAGCTGAACCCAATTCCACAAACAACAACAACATCAAGGAGGTACCAATATGAAACAACTCAACCCCGAATACCAATGTGCCATCGACCTCGTGATCAATGTTATCGGAGGAAAATGGAAGGTACTTATACTATGGAATTTAAATGAAGGTGTAAAGAGATTCAATGAATTGAAGCGGTCCCTGCCGAACATCACCCAGAAGATGCTCACACAGCAGCTGCGGGAGCTGGAAGAACACGGACTGGTCGAACGTACGGTGTATCAGGAAGTCCCGCCGAAAGTCGAATATTCGACGACTGAGATGGGGAAGAAACTCCAGGCCACGCTATTTGAGATGTGTAAATGGGGAGATGAATATGCCGAGCAGAAAGGGATCGGGATGAACCGCTGCTGGACGACGTATGATTTCATGGAGAGTGAGTAAGGCGAAAAGGACTTGTCGCACGGACAAGTCCTTTTATTGTCACTCCACAATGATCTGTCTCAGTGCCTTTTCAAGTGTATCGTACTGAAAGACGAAACCTGCTTTCTCCAGCCGTTCCGGGATGACCCATCTGCTTTTCAGGACCAGTTCGGTTTCCGTTTTGATGAACACCGCACCTGCTTCAAGCATCCATTTCGGGGTCGGAAGCCCTATCTTCTTGTTCATCACGTTCCTTAGGTTTGCCATGAGTTCACGATTGGTGACTGGATCCGGCGAGGCACAGTTGAACACTCCGCTTAACTCCTTCTCTTCATTCAAAAAAAGGATAATCCGGTACAGGTCTTCTACATGAATCCAGCTGAATTTCTGGGTTCCCGGTCCCTGCACACCTCCGAGACCAAACCTGACAAGGTTTTTGTACGGTGTCATCACACCGCCATCCGGTCCCAATACGATCGCGATCCGTAAAGCAGCCTGCCGCGTCCCGGGTAATGAAAAGGAAAAGAATGCTTTCTCCCATTCCTTTGCTACTTCAACGGAAAAGCCTGTGCCGATATCGCCCTCTTCCTCCGTCATCGGCCGGTCCTCTGCATGACGATAGATCGTGGCCGTACTGGAATTGATCCATAAAGGAGGTGGATTCTGACATTGTAAAAGAGCCTCCCCCAATATGTTCGTCGTGTCCGTCCTGGATTTGAAAATGTACGCTTTATTCTTTTCATTGTACCGACAGTCGACTGACTTCCCTGCAAGATTGATGAGCATATCTGCATCCTCTAATGACTGAACGATTTCATCGTGGCGGTCCCAGGAAACATGGGGAGACTGTCTTGAAATGATGGTCACTTTAAAGCCCTTCGCGAGAAACTTCTTCTGAAGATACTGGCCGATAAAGCCTGTTCCCCCTGCTATGACAATTTTCTTTTTCACACTATCCACCCATTTCTTTTACGTGAGTTTGTGAATTAATTCACATTAATTATACCAAATACTGTAACATATTCAACCGTTTTTTGCCTGATACCCACATGCACAAAAAATAGTGGAATATTCCTAGAAAAATATTTTTCTTTGAACGGCAAAGATAAAGGGTGAAATTCACCTCAAATTTTGGATATATCGACATTATCAAACACTAAATATTTCAAATTTACTGATAATTACCATTTTTTTCATTGTCAACCTTCCTTTTTTTTACTAGACTACTAATTAGCCGCCGGGGCCAAAAGAAATAGCTATTTCCAAAATCTATGATCAAAAGGGGAAATTGTAATTATGTCGAAAAAGAAATTAGTTAGTTTAGCACTAGGTACTTCTCTTGTATTCAGCGCATCTTTTACAGGTGCCTCCGCATTCGCCCAGTCTTCAGATTCGATTACTTCGAAAATGGACATTCATCAAAAGGTCATGAACATAGATAAAAAAGGGCCAAGCTTCCTATCTGGGAAACTATCAAAAGGTATTGTAAAGAACGATCAAGACGTGAAAAAGTTCATAAAAGACAATAAAGAGCTTTTTGCCGTCGATCCCCATTCTGAACTGACATTACTTGAAAAGACGACAGATGATCTTGGAATGTCTCATTATCGATTCACTCAATCAGTGGACGGTGTGCCTGTTGATGGAGCCATCTTCATTGTCCATACAAATAAAAAGAATGAAGTAACGGCTACAACCGGTCAGCTTTATAAAGAAGCTTCTAAAAAGGTGACCAAGACCAAATCCAAAATCAATCAAAAATCCGCGACGGATCTTGCCTGGAAGCATATCGGTCTATCTAAAGCCGACACTTTGAAAGGGGCTCAAAACGAGTTCAGCATTGATGCAAAGAAAGACAGTAAAGTTGAAAACACTACTGAGAAAAATGATCTTGTGATCCATGAAAAGGATGGAAAGTTCACTCTTGCTTATAAAGTGCAACTTCAGTTCATCGAGCCTTATGGAGCAAACTGGCAGATCTATGTGGATGCCAAAGACGGATCGATTGTTGAAGCGTTCAATGCTGTGACAGATGCAGCGACAACCGGAAGCGGTTACGGAGTTTTAGATGACTATAAAACTCTTAATACTTACTCTTCAAATGGAACTTATTACTTATATGATGTGACGAAACCAATGAATGGTGTCATCGAGACCTTTACGGCTCAAAATGGATCAAGCCTTCCGGGGTACTATTCAGTAGATAGCAATAACTCCTGGACCGCTTATTCCCAGGCCGCTGATGTCGATGCCCATGCGTATGCCGGTAAAGTCTATGACTATTATAAAAACACACATAACCGCAACAGTTTCGACAACAACGGAGCGACCATCCGCTCCACTGTCCATTATGGATCCAACTACAATAATGCGTTCTGGAATGGTTCCCAAATGGTCTATGGTGACGGGGATGGGTCGACTTTCACATCTCTTTCCGGTGCACTTGATGTCGTGGCCCACGAGCTGACTCATGCCGTGACGGAGCGTACTGCCGGATTACAATATCAATATCAATCCGGGGCCCTGAACGAATCATTCTCTGATGTGTTTGGATACTTCTTGGATCCGGGCGATTACTTAATGGGTGAAGACGTCTACACACCTGGCATCTCGGGAGATGCGCTGCGCAGTCTTTCAAACCCATCTAAATATGGACAACCGGAACATATGAATAACTATGTGAACACTTCTTCCGATAACGGTGGTGTTCATACAAACTCCGGTATCCCGAATAAAGCTGCTTACAACACGATCTCAAGCATCGGTAAAGCCAAAGCAGAGAAAATCTACTATCGTGCCCTGACTGTTTACTTAACACCAACAAGTAATTTCAGTTATGCACGTGCTGCCCTTCTTCAATCAGCAGCTGACCTGTACGGAAGTGGAAGCTCCACTTACAATTCCGTTAAAGCAGCATGGGATGCTGTCGGGGTTTATTAAGACACGATCCAGTTAGAGCCCAAAAAGCCGTCCTATCTTGGACGGCTTTTTTCCTTTATACGAATCTCAGAAAATACTTCACCAACCTTCCCGGCAATCCGATATAATAAATATAGGTAATATGTCACGGTGTCGGTCCATTATGAAGGAGGGATGATCATGTTAGAGCATTTATTCATCAACATATGTATTTTCATATCCTTTTTGTACTTTGCCGGGATTGTGTTGAGAAATCCACAGAAATCACCGATTCCAATGAAAGTATTGATTGGGTCCTTCTCCGGGGTCCTTGGATTGGCTCTCATGTATTTTGCCATTCCCTTGGATTACAATAGTATAGTGGACCTGAGGCATTTAGCGATCGTGACCACCGCCGTCTATATCGGCTGGATTCCTGCCCTTCTTTCCGCCTCCATCATCACAGTCGCCAGAATGATCATGTTCGGAGTCACGCAGGAAGCGATTGTGGCGGCAATCGGTATGTTGGTTATCGGGATCACCTCAAGCGTATTAAGCTTGCTCCCTTACCGGAGACTAGTGAAGATTCAGATTATGAACATGGCCGCCCTGATGATCATTTTCATCTCGTTACAAAGCAACATAGGGCTCTTGAATGCATTGAAAATCATTTCCTTTCATACGATTACTTCTATCCTGGTCGGCTTTATCATTTATTTTATTGCCGAGCAGATCAAACGTTCAAATGAACAATATCATCAGCTGGAACAGAATGCGACGAAAGATTTCCTCACCAGTCTCAATAATGTCCGGCAATTTGATGTAAGTTATAATCAAGCTTTGAAGCATGCCCAGGAAAGACATGAAAAACTGTCCCTGCTCCTCATCGATATTGATCATTTCAAAAATGTGAATGATACATTCGGTCACCAGGCAGGGGATGAAGTGCTAAAAGGACTCGGAAAGGTATTGACCCACCATTCCAGATCTTTCGATATCGTATCCAGAAATGGAGGGGAAGAGTTCAGTATCCTTCTGATCGACTGTCCCCACAGCCATGGGATGGTCATTGCGGAAAGACTTCGGGAAGCGGTGGAACGACACTCCTTTAGAATTTCTGAAGAGCAGTCCATTCACATTACGATTTCCGTCGGAGTATCCACTTTCCCGGATACTGTTTCACCTGCGGGAGAAGAGATTTTTGAACAAGCAGATAAAGCCCTTTACCTGGCGAAACGAACAGGCAGGAATAAAGTGTGCGATTTTAATATGGTTCAAGCCGTCACATGATTATAACCGACAGGGTTCAACATCATTTCCTGGGAAAAGATGTTGAATCTTGTCCAATATGTAAAAAAAGGAGCGAAGAATCGAATTGGGCACACCCGACTCTTCGCTCCTTTTCTTATTCCTTTACCTCCCCGATGACAAAGAAGGATTTTCAGATGCCTCTTTTTCGCGTTGCTTATTAATGACGTTCATTAATGACCATTTATTACTTCCTGCTATGGAGAGCATAACAGAGAGACCCAATAATGCTAAAGGAAATTCATATCCTCCAATCAGACCCATTTTAAATTTGACCAATATGATGGCTCCAAACATCGTTATGGCCAAGGCTATAGCTGAAGGAATAACATAAAATCCAATGATCAGCGTAAGTCCTGCAACTGCTTCAATAATTGCCGTTGTATATGCCATAATAGGCGGTAACCCGATTTGATCAAACATTCCGATCGTCTTTTCCATGCCCATGATTTTTTGCATGCCATGTGCCACCATGATAATCCCTAAGATGATTCGGCCAACAAGCAGAGACCACTCCACTCGATTCTTCATACAATCACTCCTCTTTCCTATGCTAACGCTAAAAAAGGATAAATAGATCACTTTACTTATTCAGAAACAGCCGTAATATCCGATCGTCCTCTTCCCAAAGCCGAATTGTCCCCATCCTCTGTTATTACTTGGAAACCTGCGACCACAACAACGACGTCATGCCCCTTGTTCTTCTCCTGTATGATTCTTTCAGCCATTCGTTTTATTCTCTCGGTGGAGCCAATGGAGGTCCCGCCGAATTTTTAAACAAATGTACTATTATCTTCAGCACTTCTTATTGAGAATTAATGGTAGCGAAACACAAACAAAACCGGAGAATAGTCTCCGGTTTATTATTTCATTCAGTTAATATTGTTCAGCCTCTCTCAAACGGCAGCGTCATGCACCTGATCCCGCCCCCGCCTTTTTCAAGCTCATTCACATCCACTTCAATCAGTCTCTTTCCTTTTAAAAACGGATGATCCTTTAAAATGCTCTTATTGGCCTTCGTGCTGATCAGCAGGGTTTCCGGGTCCAGATTCAGAAAATTGATATCCGCGACCGTATGCTTTATGTCATCCGTCCATAATACCTCGAAGCCCTGACGTTTGATGAATTCCTCCATCATCACGTACCGTCCTCCCATTTCAGAGACGATCCGGACAGGGAACAGCCTCATATAGCTTTTGGCAATGAGAAGATTTCCACCTGCAACATTGCAATTCATGTCCAGATGCATCGTTTCACCCGTCCGGGGTAAGTCGATGATCCCGATTTCCGAAAACCCCGCCTGAAAGATCTTCTCCTTCAATGCTTCTATGCTTTCGATGCTGGATCTAAGACCCGTATTAATGAAAACGGTGTCCTTGTTCAACACAAATACATCCCCGTTCTCCAATGCCTTCAAACGGTTATTATCCCGAATGGAAAACGTCTTCTCCTCAAACCAGGTTTGAAATAATTCATGACTGTGAATATACTCGGGAGCCCTCATCGTAGTGCCCGCATCACCCGGAATCACCGTTTTCCCGTACACACAGGCGAGATCCCTTACAAACACACGATTGATGAGCTGTTGATTCAAGTCCCTGACCTCATCTGTAAGGTAATCGGAGTAATCAATGACCTTTGCCCCCGCGTTCTCCATGGCTCTCTTCATCTCTTCGTGGTTTTCCTTCGCTTTCTCCTGGTTAACCGGCTTCTCCCAGCCGACATAATCCGCGGTTCTTTGATCCGGTACATCCACTGATGAAGGCGAGCATACCATGACCGTCTTCAATTCTCCATGTTCGTTCCAGCAATTCGGATGAATCTTTTCCATCAGCCAGCCTCCTCGATTTCATTCTCCCTTACTTTCTCCTGTCTCATAAAAAATCATTCCGTGTCCATTCACATATTTCAGGGTGTTCAACGTCAAACTATGAAGGATAAAGGTCAGGTGAAACGATATGAGCAAATGTACGAATCAGACAAATCTTTCATGGTGGCAGCTCTCTTTCATCGGGGTGGGCTGCATCATCGGAACCGGTTATTTCCTTGGCTCTGCCATTCCGATTCAAAAAGCGGGTTCCTCGGTTCTCATTGCCTATTTGGTTGCAGGGATCGGAACCTGGATGGTATTCCAGGCACTCGCTAAACTGACGGCACATCACCCGGAAAAAGGTTCATTCCGGACATATGCTAAGCAAGCTTATGGTTCCTGGGCAGGGTTCAGTAATGGATGGGTGTATTGGTCGGCCGAAATGTTGATCATGGGGAGCCAGTTAACGGCTCTCGCCCTCTTCGCTCAATTTTGGTTCCCAGAAATCCCCCTTTGGATATTCACGGCCGGATTTGCCTGCCTGGGGTTGGTCATCATCCTGATGGGAGTCCGGAAAGTGGAACAAATGGAGAATGTGTTTGGAGTGATGAAAGCCGCCGCCATCGTCATGTTCATCATCATTGCCGGTGCCGCCATGTTCGGCTTTCTGGGGGACGGGTCTTCGGGTCGGGTTCTTCAATCCCCTATGAATGAAGTACTCCCGCATGAGGGAAAAGGCTTATGGCTCGCCCTTCTTTTTGCCTTCTATGGATTCGGGGGTATTGAAGTGATGGGTCTGATGGCCAAGGAACTGAAGGATCCCAAGGAAGCTCCGAAATCAGGGAATATTATGCTGTTGATATTGACGGTCCTTTATATACTTTCCTTCTATCTCGTTTTAAAGCTGGTTCCGGCAAGCAGGATCGACCCAAATGAAAGTCCCTTCCTGACCGCCCTCGATCAATACAGCATTCCGTGGGTCCCCCACCTATTCAATGCCGTGTTGATCATTGCCGGATTTTCTACCATGGTCGCTTCTTTATACGCTGTCACCACGATGCTCGTGGCTCTGGCCGAAGAAGGCGATGCCCCCCGTATCTTCGCCAAAAAGGGAAAAATGGAAGTCCCGCTGCCCGCTTTCGGTCTGACTACTCTCGTCGTGGCTCTATCCATTGTCGTCGCCATGCTGCTTCCGGATAAACTCTTTGAATATATCACTACGGCTGCAGGACTGATGCTTCTTTATACGTGGCTTTTCATCCTGGCTTCCTTTCACAAACTTATGAGCCGGACTGCCTGGGATCTGACCCGTTCCATCATTGCCCTGCTTCTCATCCTTTTTGCCATCAGCGGCACTCTTCTTGATGAAGTGAGCCGCGTCGGTTTTTTTGTCAGTCTTGGATTCATCATCTTGATTGCAGTGGCTGCATTCATAAAAGAAAAAAGAGTTAAAGCCTGATGCCTTAACTCTTGATCTTCTTATGCATATGGGAAAAGGGACATTTACTCATGGAAGAATCATCGTCGCTGAGATAATATTGCTTCCATTCATAGTTGTCTTCCTGTCCGTACCATTTCAGGCTGGGATGAGGATCGACACCATCGAATTCAACGAGCCGCTTTCGTATGACCTTCTTTAATTTCTGACCGAATGCCGTTGACGAATTGATTTCGTCAAATACCCACCGGGGCTGAAAAGCAAGTAGAAAATAGGGAAAATGCCGGCTCTTTCGGACGAGGTGGGCAGGAGTCGCGCAGAAGGAAAAATAGGGTTCTCCGTCAAAGCAAAACTCCCACGTGTGATCATGGGGATCCTTTCCGATATCATCCGGCCAAGGTGTGGCATCGAGCCTGTGTACCCGATTCAACAAGTCCCAGAAAATCTGTTGATAGTATTCAACGGAACCCTCGATCTCTTTTGATTGAAAAAACACGACAAGAGAGGCGTATTTCCCTGTAGCCCTTGAGATGCCACCGTATTGTTTTAATAACGAGACCAGCTTATCCGTTGCCTCACCCTTTCTCGGATCTTCAGCAAAACCGAAGCGCAAAGTATCTGTTTGAAAGCCTTGTTTACCTGGTACACACGGATACGGGTGCTCTTCATCACACATCAGTTCCGAGAAGTGGAGATAAGCAGATTGCTGCCAGGGAGTGAGTTCTTCCATATGTTGATCGATCCAGCTTTTTGTATATAACATGAAGCCGATCCCTCCTAACGATTACTCATCTATCCTATTAGGAGGGCGCCCATTGGGTGTCTGTCTAATCTGTCTAACCAAACAATATGCGACAGGCCTCTACGCCGAAATAAATGCCAAATCCCATCAGGACAATCCCCGATACGACGGAAATGATCCTCAGGATGAGGGGGCTCACCAGTTTCCTTGCCCCCGTCGCGACAAAAGCCATCGTCACATCCCACAGGGTGATGCCCAGAAATATTCCTAAACTATACAAGAAAAGCTGGGAGGATTCATACGATCTGGACGTCTGTGCAAGGATCGATCCATAAATCCCAAGCCAGAACAAAATGCTTAACGGATTCGAAATCGCCATAAAGAAACCCGTACGAAACGATTTCCCTTTCGACTCATTCTGCAATTGAGGTGAAGAGGAGGTGAGGGTTCCCGACTTCTGTATGCTTTCAATCCCCGTATAGGTCAAAATAAAAAAGCCAAAGATCCATAAACATAATTTTATGAATGGTGTATCAATGAATTGAGCCAGTCCAAAATAAATCACGAGCATAAAGATCCCGTCCGCCACCATCCCCCCGACTCCAACAAGCCAGGCGTGAAAGAAACCGAAGCGGATCCCCTTGTCCAATTGGGCGGCATTGATCGGTCCCATAGGTGCAGAAAGGGATAACCCTAAAACGATATAGCTAATAAATATACTCATATCCGTACCACCTTCATATTGACTTCTCCCTATTGTATTCGGACAGGCCGGGAAGTAGTAGGCCAACGAAGAATCATACATAATTTTATTTCGAAGGGTTATTCTAATCATCGAAGCCAATAGAGGAGGAATAAGTATGAATAACCAAGGTCAATCCAATGGGATGCCGCAACCCGGCGCTCAAATGCCACCGAACATGATGAACACCCAACAGGACCATGGGGGTCATGAGCTATTTGATGCCCATGAAGTCATCGCAGGGATCATCAGCATGCTGGACCAATATCAAATGTATGATCAACACATCCAGGATCCGGAATTGAAAGATATCGTCAAGCGCCAGACCGACTTCGTGACGACTATGTACAATACCATTGTAGGAAGTTTCTCGACGGGACAGGACCCGATCGTCCCGACACAACAATACAAAATGACCCAAAACCATACGACCACCTACGGTATCAAAGCCGGTGCACCTAAAAAGCCGAATCAATCCGTCCAGGAGCTTTCCGATAAAGGCTTGTCCGCTTATATGCTGGGCCAGACGAAATCCCTGGCCACACTCCTTGCCATGACGGCTCTCGAGATGACGAACCCCGTGCTGCGCCGGGTGGTTGCAGACAGTGTACCGAATTTCATTGAAATGAGTTATGAAATTTTCCTTTATCAAAATAAGCACGGGTATTATCAAGTTCCTCAATTGAATGGGCAGGATATGACCCTCATGCTGCAGAGCTATACGACTGTCCCGCAGCAAAACCTGCCTCAATGATCTATCCTTTAAAGCCTGCATCTTCATGGATGCAGGCTTTATTTGACGCAAGCTCATTGAACCACTTTCCCCCTGACACATAGAATGGAATGATAAGGTGAAATGAGGAGGTCTGATATCAATGATCCACACCGTCAAGACTGGAGAAACTCTTAATCAGATATCAAGGGATTTCAGGACTCCCCTGCCTGACATCCTGAACGCCAATCCCGGCATCAATCCGGATCAACTATACCCGGGACAGACGATCACCATCCCGGGAATCCCCGATACCACTGGGAATCCGTATAGCATCCAAGTGTCTGTCAACAATCGGACTCTCCGATTATTCAAAGATGGGGTTCAAGTGAAAGAATACCCCATTGCAGTCGGAAGGGTTCTTTTCGAAACGCCCATCGGCGAATTCATCATCATCAATAAAGCACCGAACCCCGGGGGACCCTTTGGCACGATGTGGATGAGTTTATCCAAAGAAAGCTATGGGATCCACGGGACGAATAACCCCGCCTCCATAGGCAATGCAGTATCCAAAGGATGCATCCGGATGAATAACAAAGACGTGGAAGAGCTCTCGGGCATCGTACCAATTGGGACTCCTGTATCCATCACCCCATAAAGAAAGAAGTGTATGGACCATACACTTCTTTTCTTTATAAAATCGCCCTTTTGGATTCGATATAATCCAATCCGAAATGCATATGAAGGATTCTTGCGGCCTTTTCAACGTCCGTGCGATCGACAATGGCGCTCAGGCCCACTGACGATTCCCATACGGACACCTTGCCGATATGGTAATCATGGAAGACATTCGTAACCTTTTCTTTTACTTCCCCAGAAGACTGGATGCTTCCAATCACACACACCTTTGATACATCTTCCCTCATGTCAAAATGGGAGTAAGCCTGGTTATATTTCCTGACGATTTTTTTCACAAGGTGAATATCCTGATCTTTAATGATCAGGACCAGCCCTTGTCGGTGTCTGATTCTTTCTGTTTCGATGTGGTGTGAATCAAGATCATAAAGAATCAAGGATTCCCCTCCATCACAGCCATGGATCGTAAGGACGGAGACTTCTTCCTGGAGGGCTACCCCCACGATGCTATCATTTCTTTGGACTTTCCCGCTGATGACGGTTCCCCGCCCCTCTTTTAAACTGGAACGGACGATCATAGGGACTCCGTGTTCTTTGGCGTGTTTAATCGCTCTTGGATGGAGGACATTGGCCCCCATCATGGCAAACCGGAGCATGTCAGTATAGGATAGGCCATCGATTTTTGCAGCCCGGGGGACTACCCTCGGATCGGAGGTATACACCCCGTCCACATCCGTATAAATGTCGCATCGATCCGCTTTCAGGGCTGAAGCCAGGGCAGCAGCCGACGTATCCGATCCACCCCTGCCTAAAGTGGTGAGCTCCCCCTCTTCGGTGACCCCTTGAAATCCGGCCACCACAACGATTCGCCCGGCGGATAACTCTTCTTTAATCCTTCCCGTATCAATGGAAGTGATCTTTGCATTTCCGAACACGTCATCGGTCCGGATCCCCGCCTGCCGACCTGTCAGGGACACGGCCTTCATCCCTCTGTGCTGAAGGGCCATCGTTAGCAGGGAAATCGTGACCTGCTCCCCTGTAGAGAGGAGCATATCCATCTCTCTTTTACCGGGGTAATCAGAAAGTTCCCCTGCCAGTTTCACAAGGGTGTCCGTCGTATTGGCCATCGCCGATACGACCACCACGACGTCATTCCCTTTTTCCTTTTCCTTCACGATTTGACCGGCCACCCTCTTCATACGATCCGTAGAACCTACAGAGGTTCCACCAAATTTCTGAACAATGATACCCAAGTGATCTCCTACTTTCCATCAGATCTATTTTCTGCTTTCAATGATGGCGTCATGAAACAGCCAATCCTTCCTTCACTTCGTTTTCAAGAGGAATTTCGTCTAGAATCGATACAGCCTGTATGTGTTCATGGGATTGAAGAAGATAGTCCAGTTCTTCTTGTCTTCCTTCGACAAAGACGTAAAGGTCATCTCCAAGCTGAATGCGGTCCTTTAAGGTGAACGGTGTGATCCAGCTTTGATACTCCTCTTTTTCCTTGAACCGCAAGACCCATTGCCCCATGCTTTCTTCTTGAATATCTTCGCTCGTCACCGTCTTTTCGGGAGAAACGGTGTATTTCCCCTCTATCAGGGAGAGAAAATCCTCCACCATGGCACTTCCCGTCGGATATTTACCAGCTCCGGGACCCAGCAGTGTGACCCTCCCCACCAGACTCCCTTTCAGTGAAATCGCGTTTTCCACATCCTCCACCCCGTAAAAGGGATGAGTGTCGTGGACAAGGATCGGTTCCACTCCCCCTTTGATGCGATTGAATCCGTCACGTTCCAGTGATCCAACATGCTTGAAGCGCAAACGGAAGGACTCGGCTGCCTGCAGCCATTCAGCCGTCAAGTGGGTGATCCCTTTCTGCCTGATATCCTTCCAGTCCGGCTGCCTGCCAAAGGCGGTCTGACTTAAGATCAGAAGCTTATAAAAGGCATCATATCCTTCTATGTCGTTCGTCGGATCCGCTTCGGCATATCCCTTCTCTTGCGCCTGCTTGAGGGCAGTTTCAAAGGAAAGCCCCTTTTTCCTCATCTGGGATAAAATGAAGTTGGACGTTCCATTCAATATTCCTTGAATGCTTTTGATTTCGTTTACCTTCAGGAGCTGACGGATGGTGCCGATGACCGGTATCCCTCCCGCCGTGGTCGCTTCGAAACCAAGGGACACCCCATTATGTGAAGCTTTCTTCAGAAGCTCTGGGCCGTATTTTGCGAACATGGCTTTATTGGCCGTTATGACGTGAATCCCCTTCTCGATGGCTTGTGTCACATACGTATAAGTCGGTTCTTCTCCTACGATCGCTTCAAAGATTACATGAAGGTCAGGTATATCGAGAATGTCTTTAAAATCGGTCGTAATCCTGATGGATGGATCGATTTCCCTTTGCTTAGAGGGATCCTTGATGAGGATTGCTCTTATTTTCACCTCTTTACCGAGTACTTCTTTTAATCTCTCCTGATGAGTATCAATGGCTTCACAGACCCCTTGACCAACGGTTCCAAAGCCCAGAAGCGCCACATTTATCGCTGACATCATTCAGCCTCCTTTTTTCCGTTTTGACCTGCACGTACGATTCCTGTCTGAAGGTGTGGTGGAAAGAAAGAGGGTATGCAGAAAAGCCCTCTTCTTGTAAGAAGAGGGCTAATTGATCATGCTCCTCCCCTTATCTTCCAGATCCACATGGAATCTGTAGGAATTGGCACCTTTACAGATTGATCCTGCAGGTTGCCGGGCTTCATCGGGCCTATCCCTCCGCCGCTCTTGATAAGAGATATAGATAACGTTATGTTTTCACTTGATATTTGAGTATGAATTGGATTATATAGGGGATTCACCCCTTCGTCAATAGAGTTTTTGTTATTTTTTAAAAATTCTTTCTAATAAATGAGGATGGTTTATTTCCGATCGGTTTAGTCCAGATTATTCACTTTTCTACTAATCTTTTTGAATAAAGGAAGTTTTAACCGTGTTTGAGAGGGAAAACTAACCCATATCCATTTACTAGAAAGGAACCGTTTCGATCATGTTGAAAAAAATGCTTCCATTATCCATCAGAAAATATTTTCTCATGTCAAAGCGGCAGCGCAGGCATGAAATCAGGCTCACCATTTGGTATATGCCTTTTATTTACATATGCCTGTCCTTGCTCATGGTTGCCGTTACCCTTTATTTAGATCTCTCTCTGGAAGTGTCACAGTACACGTCTGATTTGTTAAGTATGGATGCATCCGTCACCCGTATCCTGGTGAGCACGCTCATAGGAGGCATTCTGACACTCAGCGCTTTTACACTTAACTCCTTGCTCGTCGTGCTGACGATGTTCAGCGGCCAGTTTTCACCAAGGATGCTGTTGGATTTCATTTCGGATAAACAAACACAGCACGCCCTCGGCATTTTCAACGGAAGTTTCGTGTACGTACTCCTCCTTTTCCTTTTTATCGGAAGTTCAAAGAAGGAAATGTTTGTTGCTGCCCCGCTCATGACGATCGGACTGGCGTTCCTCTCAGCCCTAACGTTCATCTTTTTCATTAACCATGCGTCGACGTGGATGCAGGTCCATAATATTACGTACAATATGAAGCAGGTTTCCGAAGTGATGATCAACCAGACTCTGAAGAAAGACTTAGAAACTCACCGTACCGCGGATAGTGGGGACATCATGGAGAAAGAGAAAAGGAATATCGTTCACGTGACGTCCAGAGGGTCGGGATATATACAATTGGTCGATTTTCAGGGGATGATCCAACGTGCACAAGAAGAGAACATTGTCCTCAAGCTTCATTACAAAGTGGGAGATTTCGTTCTCGCCGGGAATGAACTGATGAGCCTGTGGGGGCCGGAAACTGACCATATCTCCACTGGTTCATTCCTTTCATTCATTGAGATGGGGCATAAAGAGACCGAAATCCAGGATCTGCAGATGGGGATCCACAAACTTGCGGAAGTGGCGATAAAATCACTGGGAAATGACGATCCCAAAACCGCATCAAACACCATCCACCAAATGGCGGACCTGATGCTGACGGTGGAGGATCAATTATCCTTCAGTCCCTATCTGATCGATCACCAGAAAAGGATCCGTGTCATTCTCCAATCAGAACCGTTCGACTATTATCTTTACCGGGGATTCGGTTACATTCGACACTACGCTAAAGACAATCATTTAATTATAACGGAAATCGTGCGGGCATTGGCTCTTTTAGCAGAATCCATTCAACCATCGAAGCATAAGGATCTGTGGGAATTCGCCTGTAATACGATTGATCATATAGAAAGAGAGGTCATCTATGAGCTGGATAAGAGCTTTCTCCTGCAGGAAGTCCATAAGCTTGCTCGGCTCACCCAAAACCTTGAGGAGTATGAGAAAATCGAAACGAAATTCTACCCGGCCGCCAATGAAAACACGTAAAAAGCTTCTTCCCTTTATACGGGAAGAAGCTCACTGTTAGCCCTATATACATGATTCAACAACAAACTGTCTTCCCCATGTGCCGGGACACCATGCTTCAGTAAACTATCCGCCGTTTGAAAGGCTTCTTTTGCCTTCCTATCATTCCTCACATCACGATACACATTCCCCAGATTCATATAAAGGATCGCTTTTCTTCGATAATCATGAAGATGATCACAATGCTCAAGCCAATCTCTATGTTTAACTTCTAATTGTTCAAGGTTCTCTTTCCCTTTCTTCGCTTCCGAGACCAGTTGAACCGTCGCAGCATCAATGCAGCGGGTGAAATTCAACGTTTCTTTAAAATGATGGAGGGAAATCCCACCATGATGGATGGCCGCCTCATGTTGATCCAATTGTTGATGGGCAAGAGCCATGTGGTAGTGATATTCGAAATTGGTGTATACCTTTGCGTCAATTTTTTGTAAAACGTCGATTGAGGCTTTGGCGTCACCTTTTAATAGCTCGAATATTCCTTTTATATGGTAGTATAAGTGATGATCATACTCTCTCATATAATAGGACAAGCGTTTAGTTGAAAGTTGGTTTAAAAGAAAGGCCGCTTCCTGAACGTCACCCTTCCCCATAAGATAGCGGGCTTTGAGGAGCTTATAGGTACCGTTCAGTGTTTCAATCTTCACGAGGGGATTCTGCTCTATCGTCTCTTTCAATAATTCCACTTTCCCATGAATCCGCTTGATCATGGCCTCGTACCACTTCCCCAATTCGGTCTGTAACTTCTGATACGCATTTCGTTCATGTTCAATATTGATCCCCAATCTTTGATTAAAGAGATCCAGCTTATCTTTCGTAACATGCAGGTGACCGCTTTCAATCTTACTAATATGTCCCGGGGTACAAATGCCATCGCCCACTTGTTTCTGGGTCATCCCCTTAAAGATTCGGTAGTATTTCATACATTCCCCAATGTTCATGACTCAACCTCCAGGATGCCGTAGTAGAAAGTACATAACAGGTCTCACGCTTTATCTTTTATTATAGCGATATTGTTTTCTACTCCTATTATACTAAGAAATAATCCGTGTGAAATTGGGGTTTTCTTATGACGTAAGCCTTGGTAATCACAGTCCATATACCTATATTCCGCATTGGCATTCGCAAGATTCTGTTTAAATAGCCCCACTTTTTCAGAAAACAGGAATAAGCACCCACTCCCTTTAACCTATTCTATTATCCCAACTGGGGGCAGAAATGGTAGATATACAAAAAAACGCTCCGTCATTCATAACGGAACGTTTTTCATATTCTTATTCCCGATCAAACAGCACTCGACCAGCAATCCCCGGGTTCGTCATTTCATAAGGGTTCAAGATCAGGTCAAGCTCTTCCTCTGTCAGAACATCATATTCGAGACAAAGCTCTCTCACAGACTTCCCTTTCAGGATCGCTTCCCTGGCGATCCGAGATACGACTTCATATCCCAGGTGAGGATTGACCGCCGTGATGATCCCTACGCTGTTTTCCACATACTCTTTCATTCGCGTCTCATTTGCTTCGATACCGACAAGACAGTTGTCCGTAAAGCTTCTGAACGCATTGTTCATGATGCTGATGGATTGAAGGAGATTGAATACGAGCACAGGCTCCATTACGTTCAATTCAAGCTGACCGGCTTCCGATGCCAATGAGATGGTCTGATCATTCCCCATCACCTGGAAGGCTACTTGATTGATCAGTTCCGGCATGACCGGATTCACTTTACCCGGCATGATGGAAGAGCCGGGCTGTCTTGCCGGCAGTGAAATTTCACCAAGTCCGGCCCGTGGTCCGGAAGCCATCATACGAAGATCATTGGCGATCTTGGACATATTGGTCATACATACCTTCAGTGCTGCTGAAACTTCAGTGTAAGCGTCGGTGTTTTGTGTAGCGTCTACCAAATGTTCTGCCCCTGTCAATGGTAATCCGCTGATATCTGCAAGGTGCTTGACGACACTCTTGATATAAACAGGATCCGCATTCAAGCCGGTTCCTACTGCAGTTGCCCCCATATTCACTTCGTAGAGATGTTCACGGGTGCGTCCGATCCGCTTGATATCCCGTTCCACTACTCTGCTGTATGCTTCAAACTCCTGCCCGAGGCGAATCGGTACCGCATCCTGCAGGTGGGTACGTCCCATTTTAATGATGGGATCGAACTCCTGGGCTTTCTGTCTGAAGGCTTTCAGCATATGTTCCATCGTATCCAATAGCTTCTCCAGTAATTTCAAAGTGGAAATATGGATGACCGTCGGGAATACGTCATTGGTTGACTGAGACATATTCACATGGCTGTTCGGGCTCACCTTCCCATATTCCCCTTTACGGTGGGACATGAGTTCCAGGGCACGATTCGCAATGACCTCATTGGCGTTCATGTTGATCGACGTACCAGCCCCTCCCTGGATCGGATCCACGATGAAGAATTCATGAAGCTTGCCTTCAAGTATCTCATCGGATGCCTGCACGATGGCTTGGCCGATTCCGTCATAAAGACGCGTCGTCTCCATGTTCGCAAGTGCCGCCGCTTTCTTTACCACTGCCAGGGCATCGATCATTTCTTTATGAATTTTATAACCAGTGACCGGGAAGTTTTCCACGGCCCTTAGCGTTTGTATTCCATAGTATACATCTTGGGGTACTTCTTTTTCCCCGAGGAAATCTTTCTCTATTCTAAATCCACTAGTGACGTTTATCATTTCTCTACTCCCCATATTTGGATTGTCTCTCTAATTGATGATTCTATCAATTAGAGAGGGAGTAGGCAACGTTTTAGGGGCAAAACCATTAATTTCAAAAATTTCAAAAAAGCGCTTTCAGAATGTTTAAATGATCTTCCCGTTTTTTCAGAAAACGGATGCGTTAAACTTATTGTCATCTCACCATGACAGAACGTTCTACACGGGTCTAAATACTCATATATTACCAGTGAAGGAGGAGGATTCGTATGGGGATCAAACTGATTAAAATTTCTGTCGTCTACTTTATGATCGGTGTATGTATCGGACTGTATATGTCCATGGTCCATGACTACACCCTGACCCCGGTTCACGTTCACATTAACTTATTAGGCTGGACAGCACTGACGCTTGCAGGTCTCATTTATCACTTATTCCCGGCTGTATCAACCACGAAACTGGCCAAAGCCCACTTCTGGCTCCATAATGTCGGTTTGCCGTTGATGATGATCGGATTATTCTTGTTTGTACTTGGGAATGAAGCAGTCGTCCCGGTCATTGCTACAGGCGGGGTCTTGACGACAGTTGGTATACTGTTGTTTGGCATCAATATCCTGAGAGAATTAAAAGCTTGATCCAATTCGGAAAGCCCCTTTCGCCAGTTGGCAGGAAGGGGTTTTTAGCGGTTTTATTTTTTTGACTTTTCAAATTTTTATTATTTCATATGCCTACAAAGATGGTAAAATACAGAAGAATACCCAACTCAATTTTAGGAGTGATGTATATGTCGGTCAATGTTTACCTGAATTTCAACGGCAATTGCCGGGCTGCCGCAGAGTATTATGCAGAAGTATTTGAAACCGAACCACCACAGATCATGACGTTCGCTGAAGCACCCCCGCATCCTGACTATCCCCTGCCCGAAGAAGCAAAAGATCTGGTCCTACATACACGACTCACCATCGACGGCAGTCATGTCATGTTTTCCGATGTTTTTCCAAATATGCCTTTTGTAGAAGGAAACAACATTACCCTTGCCATCGTAAGCGATGACCCTGAAAAACTGATGGCCCGTTTCCACAAGTTGAAAGAAGGCGGTAAGGTGGACATGGAGCTTCAGGAAACTTTCTGGAGCAAGCTGTACGGTCAGGTCACCGATAAATTCGGCATTCAATGGCAGTTTAATTACGAAGGTCAGGATATGTAACAATGCAAAAAAAGAAGCTGCTGGAATCCCAACAGCTTCTTTTCTATTTTAATGCATACTGCTCAATACCCAGACAGATCCGGCCACGATGACAATCGCGATAAATGCCGCCGACATCATCTTACCTACCTGCCATCTGCCTTCACCTTCCGTTACGTGCATGAACATGAAGAGCTGGATGGCAGCCTGTATGAAGGCCAGGACGAATACGATCGCTACGATCAGTTCATATGCCATATTCGTATACAGTCCAAACCAGACGGCTAAGAACGTCAACGCAATCGATAAGATAAATCCAATGATCTGAGTCCAAGGTAATCCACTATGATTCGAATGTTGTGACATTATCCCACCATCCCTAGTAAGTACACGCTTGTGAACACGAAGATCCAGACAAAGTCCAGGAAGTGCCAGTACAAGCTTGATACAAATAGTTTTTTAGCGGTATCAGGATTCAATCCGCGTTGCTTCACCTGGAACATGACGAGAAGGATCCACAGGATACCCACTGATACGTGGAGACCATGAGTCCCGGTCAGTAAATAGAAGGATGACCAGAATGCGTTCGTGCCCATGGCAGCTCCTTCATGGACCAGATGAATGAATTCGGTGATTTCCATGTAAAGGAATCCGAGTCCAAATAATAATGTGATGACCAGCCAAACCATCATGGATTTGACATTACGTTTTCTTAATTCATTTATTGATAGACCAGACGTGAAACTACTGATTAACAGCAACAGCGTCATGATGATCGTATTCTTCATATCAAACACTTCACTTGGAAGCGGGCCACCCATGGTGCCTGCCTTCAGAGCGAAGAACGTTGCGAAGATCGTGGCGAACAATGCGATTTCCGCACCAAGGAAAACCCAGAATCCGAAGATGTTCAGTTTACCGATATCGGATTGATATTCAAGTGGCGTGTTTGGATCTATATTCGTACTATGTGCCATGCTCACGCCTCCCTCTTATACGGATTTTCAGTCTTTTCTATTTCTTCCACACTTACATAATAACCTTCATCCTGCTTGTGTGACATCATTGAACGGAATGCCATGCATCCGAAGATCCCCACAAGTGCTGCTATGGCCATCCAGAACAGTTCAAATACTAAACCAAATCCTGCAACGAAGAACAGTCCGGACATAATGAAAGGTGTGCCTGCATTGCTTGGCATGTGAATTGGTTGGTATTCAAAGTTGTCAGGAACCATCTTTCTTCCTTCTTGCTTCATATCATAAAATGCATCATGACTCTTCACTTCAGGTACATGTGCAAAGTTGTAATGAGGCGGAATGGCTGAACTTGTTGCCCATTCAAGGGTACGTCCATCCCACGCGTCACCTGTTGTTTCTCTCTCAGCAAAACGGTAGCTGTAATAGATACCATAAACGAGCACCATGAATCCTACTCCCATTCCGAAAGCACCAACAGAAGAGATCACATTCAATGCCGTCCAGCCATCTTCAGGACCGTACGTGTATACACGTCTTGGCATACCTGCAAATCCTAATACGAACTGCGGTAAGAAACATAGATTGAATCCGATGGAGAAGAACCAGAAAGCCCATCGTCCGATTCGTTCATTCATCTTATGACCAAACATCTTCGGATACCAGTATGCAAGACCCGCGAAGCAGGCAAATACAACACCGGCAATCAACGTGTAATGGAAGTGAGCAACCAGGAAGTAGTTATTGTGATATTGGAAATCGGCCGCAGCCATTCCAAGCATAACCCCTGTTACCCCACCAATTAGGAATGTCGGAATGAACGCGACAGACCATAACATCGGGACCGTAAATTCGATCTTACCTTTAAATAACGTACCCAGCCAGTTGAATATCTTGATTCCAGTCGGTATGGCAATCGCCATCGTTGAAATCGAGAATACACTGTTCACTGCCGCGCTTCCACCCATTGTAAAGAAGTGATGGACCCATACGACGAAGCTTAGTCCAGAAATCGCAACAAGTGAGATAATCATAGATTTATAACCAAATAGTGTTTTTCTTGCAAACGTAGCAATGATTTCTGAGAAAATACCGAAAGCCGGCAATATAACGATATATACTTCCGGATGTCCCCACAGCCAGAAAAGGTTTGACCATAGCATCGGGTCTCCACCACTCGTAAGCGTGAAGAAGTGGGAACCGAAAAGACGATCAAATGTCATCAGAGCCAGTGTGACAGTCAAAATCGGGAAAGCAAACACGATGATGAAAGCCGTGATCAACGTCGTCCATGTGAACATCGGCATGCGAAGAAGCGTCATGCCAGGCGCACGCATCTTGATGATGGTGACGACAAAGTTAATCCCCGTCAGTAACGTACCAATCCCCGATATCTGTAAGCCCAGCAGGTAATAGTTGATACCCGGTCCAGGACTACCTTCAATTGCAAGCGGTGCGTAGTTCGTCCAACCAGCATTCGGTGAACCACCGAATACGAATGAAATATTGAAAAGGATTGCCCCGAACATGAATGACCAGAAACTCAGGTTATTCAAATAAGGGAAGGCTACGTCCCTTGCACCGATCTGCAAAGGAACGACCACGTTCATCAATCCAAGTAAGAACGGCATCGCCATGAACAGGATCATGATCGTACCGTGAGTCGTAAAGATTTCATTGTAGTGCTCGGATGTTAAAAATGAGTTATTCGGCACTGTCAATTGTGCCCTCATCAAAAGTGCATCGACCCCTCCGCGGAAGAGCATGACAAGTGCAGCCAGGATATACATAATCCCGATTTTTTTATGATCAACGCTTGTGATCCAGTCGTTCCACAACCATTTCCACTTTTTAAAATAAGTGAGGACTGCAACGATTCCGATAACGGTGAAAACGATCGAAATGTTGGCTCCCAGAATCAACGGATCGTTGAGGATCAGATTATCCTTAATAAAATCAAACATTTAAAGTCCTCCTCTCTTAGTGCTCATGACTACCTTCGTCTTCATGATCGTCTTCCTTCTTCTTATCATCATGGTCCATGCCTTCATGGCCATCCATATCCATATTGCCATGAACGGACTGAGCATCTTTATCTGCTCCATCCACGGTAGTATCCAGTCCGTACTTTTGGCGGATCGCCATGGCATACTCGGAATTCTTACCATGATCGACAAATGCTAAGTGAGTAGATGAAAAAGTCATCTTATCAACCGTTTCTGGAAGCATCAGTTTTTCATAAGTGTCTTCCGTCAATTTCGGTTCGTCTTGTGCATCTTCTACCCAATCTTCGTATTTGTCCTGCTTCATCGCAACAAAATCAAACGTTTGGTGAGTCATTCCTTCACCTGTGAAGTTTGAATTCCTTCCATCATACGTTCCAGGCTCATCAGCCTGCAGATATAAGTCATTGACCATTCCAGGCATTCCATAAATCTGACCGCCGATTTGCGGTACCCAGAAAGAAGCCATGGAATCTGCCGCTGTTACTTTAAATAGAATCGGGTGATCTTCAGGAACATTGACATAGTTGACCGTTTCAATTCCTTCTTCAGGATAACTGAAGATCCATTTCCAATCGACAGCCGTCGCATGGATCACGATCGGGTCTTTATGAGAGGTCGCTTCCGGTGCATTTTTCAATTCATAAAGTGCCTTTGTATTCGGGATGGATAATGCGATGACGATCAGGACAGGAATCAACGTCCAAATGATCTCAAGGAATGTACTTCCGTGCATATCCGGTTTATAGTCACTATTCTTCTTACTGCTTCGATACTTGAATAATATGATTGTAAAGAATCCAAGTACAACAACCATAATGGCAATCATATAGTAGATGGACAGCATAATCAGATCTTTTTGAACGGCTCCCACCGGTCCTTTGGGATCCAGGATGATTAATTCGCTATCCGTACTGAAAATAATGATGAAAAATAACGAAATAAGACTTATTAAAACAATTAGATACGGTTTAAATTTATTAAACAAAAGAAATCACCTTCCTTTATGTAGAATTTACTCTCGTAGACCTATACTATCAAATTCTCTAATCAGGTACCCTCCATAACTGCATTTTTAAACAGATTTTCGAAATTTCGACGCATTTTATTCACAGAACGGTAACAATGTTGGAAAGAATTGCTCAATGGACAAAAAAATAACTCTCAAAGTTATCTGAGAATAACGTTGAGAGCGGTTTATAGGTTGATTATTTAGAATATTAATAATCATCACTCATAAAATGTGAACAGACCTAAAATTTTTCTCTGATTACCATTATGCTAATAAAACATTCATTATATATATCTGTATCCTCATGAACGTTTTATACCTCTCTTGTGGTAAATACTAATGATCGATTCAGTTAGGCTGATTCTTCTCTTGTCCGCCTAACTCAAACGGGGAATATACTCCTTCATAATCGACAATCGTCACCATTCCCCTGGCAGCATGATTGTTATCATGGCAATGGAATAACCATTCTCCCACATTATCGGCTTTAAAATAAATCACGTATTCCTCGCCTGGTTTCACATGAATTAAGTCTTTAACAATCGGTTTTTCAAATTCTTTTCCGTTCTTGGATTCCACCTGAAAACGATGACCATGAAGGTGCATGGGATGATTCATCCTGCCTTTATTTCTTAATGTGACTTTTACGATGTCCCCTTCTTGCACCTTGATAGGCGGTGTATCGGGAAAGGTCTTATCGTTAATTTGGAAGGACATGCCTTCTCCCATTGACATGCCCATGCTTAGATCCATGTCATAGGTAACATCGGGGTCAGGGGTTTTGTCGAAAATAAGTTCTTCACTCCCATATGAAATTCCTTTCGCAGTCCCTGCTTCCCTTGCAAGTGACGCTTCTTGATCGGCATGAGTCTCATTCGAAACAACTGGGAGAATCATGTCTTCTGCGTAGTCTATATTCTGTTCCTGACCAATGAATACCGTATCTTGATCGGGCTTCGTGAATTCCACATCCACTCTTTCGCCAGGGGCAATTTCAAGAACATTGGTGTTGTTATCATCAGAGACCACTCTTTCTGCATCATTCTCAATAACCTTCATCGATCCCTCCGGAAAGACCAACCGATGAACCTGGTATCCGGCATTCACGAATCTCAATCTTGCTTTTTCACCTGCTTCCATCACGAGGGGTTCAATGGCCTTTCCTGATTTTCCGTTCACGGTAAAGGTATCGTACATTTGTTTCGTATCTGCTTCACCGTCCCCGGACATGGCTCCCTTCATCATTCCTCCCATATTGGTGATGTCCTCTTTTTCTTGATTTACTGCCCACTCATCGAGGATGAAGACTTCATCCTTCTTATACTTTTTTTCCTTTTCTTCCACAATGAACGATCCATATAAGCCTTTGTCGACCTGTACGGAGCTTTGTTGATGGGAATGATACCAATACGTACCGGCATCTTGTGCAATGAATTCGTAGGTAAAGCTTTCTCCCGGCTGAACAGCATCTTGAGTCAAACCTGGGATCCCGTCCATTTTATTTGGCAGCAGGACGCCGTGCCAGTGAATGGTGACCGGTACATCAAGCTCGTTCTTAAGCTTAACTTGTACAAAATCTCCTTCCGTCACACGAATGGATTTTCCAGGAACCGTCCCATTATAAGTCCAAGCATTCACTTTTTTACCTTCACTGATCTGCCACTCCGTATCCTGAGCCGTTAATTCAAATTTTTTGACATGGCGGTCACCTTTTTCTTGTGCGCTTACGTCTAATATACTCGTCTCTCCGTCCGTCACTCCCTTGGGCAATGCCATTTCCCCATTTTTATACCAGGGTGATTGAAGAAAGACGAGCACCCCGATTGCCACTAATAACGTAATGAGTATGCTTCCAATCATTTTTCTTTTCATCGCTGCCTCTCCTAACCGTTTGTCGTACCAACCAGTCTTGCAAGTAGGTTATTACTCTTGGATTTTCCGTTTAAGTCGTTCGTATTCTTCTTCCGTTATTTCCCCTTTTGCCAGTCGGCCCTTTAATAAACTCAATGAATGTCGATTTGCATTCGGCGTCTGGTTGTTCTCTTTCGGCGTCTTGGCCCTCATCATCCAGACGAATACCCCCAAAATAGCTACGATCAATAGGATAAAAAGAAAACCTGTTCCAAAGAATCCGCCGCCCATTCCTCCACCATTCATCATAGAATCATCTCCTTAATGTTTTTTATCCCCATATACCCATTACGGTATTTTTTAAAACAAAAACCTCATGTAATATCTTGGAGACTCCTTTATTCTTTCTTCCCCATAAATGTGCAAATTTAATGAAGAAAACAACAAAAAACAAATCAGAAATGTCCTTGATTATCTACTGGACATTTCTGATTTGTATATTGCAGCCCTCTGCGTCATCCTTGAGCTGTTTTAATGAAGTTATTTCAATCCTAATAATTGCTTGATTTCTTCTTTATTGTTCTCAAAACCAATCAAATTCTTTACGACTCTTTTTTTACCGAATATACCTTTTTTATAGAAAGCAAAGGAAGGAACGATTCTGGAGCCGGATATTTCCTTGAGTTCCTTTTCGAACCTTTCATCTTCTCCTACGTTCTTATGGACATATTTGATGTTCTGCCCATTCAGGTATTCTTTAGCAGCTTGACAATCGGAACAGGTTGGTCTGGTGTAAAGCTCTAATTCAAGGTCATGACTCATGGTATTCGAAAGCTCCTTTCGTCAAGAACTACGTTTCTGATGGTTTGAATCCTTTCAGACGCAGGGCGTTCAGCAACACGGATACAGAACTGAAGCTCATGGCTGCACCAGCGATCATTGGATTCAGTAAAGGTCCGCCGAACAAATACAGGATTCCCATGGCAATAGGTATGCCGAGGATGTTATAGCCAAAGGCCCAGAAAAGGTTCTGTTTAATGTTCCGTATGGTTGCTTTACTCAATTCGACGGCGGTTGGTACGTCCATGAGATCACTTCTCATAAGGACGATGTCTGCCGACTCCATGGCTACATCCGTACCAGAACCGATGGCGATCCCTATATCCGCTTGTGCAAGTGCCGGAGCATCGTTGATTCCATCCCCGACCATCGCCACTTTCCTGCCTTCTTCCTGAAGCTTCTTGACTTCATTTGCTTTGTCTTCAGGCAGTACTTCACTCAGTACGCGGTCGATCCCTACTTCTCTTGCGATCGCTTCCGCTGTGCGCTTATTGTCTCCCGTGATCATAGCCACTTGGAGCCCCATCCTGTGAAGCTTTTCAATGGCTTTGAAACTCGTTTCCTTCACCGTATCAGCAACGGCGATGATGCCCGCAATCTCTTCTTCGACGGCGATATACATGGGCGTTTTCCCCTCGGCTGCCAAGCGGTCCGAAACTTCCGCCAGTTCACCGACATCGACATCATTTTCGTCCATCAGCTTGCGGTTTCCGAGCAGGAGATCGTCTCCTTCAACCGTCACTTCAATTCCCTGTCCCGTAATGGCGTCAAAGAAGTCGGTCTTTCGCAAGGTGAGCCCTCTTTCTTCCGCCTCTCTGACAATCGCTTCGCCAAGAGGATGTTCAGATCCCTTTTCAGCTGAAGCGGCAAGTACCAGGAGTTCTTCTTCTGAAATGGATGCTGATGTTACGATATCCGTAACCACAGGCTTCCCTTCCGTGATGGTGCCGGTTTTATCGAACACGATGGTGTCTATTTTATGGGTCGTTTCAAGGGCTCCGCCGCTTTTAATAAGGACGCCATTTTCCGCGCCTTTCCCCGTACCAACCATAATGGCCGTAGGTGTTGCGAGTCCCAGTGCACAAGGACAGGCTATGACAAGAATCGAAATCGTGATCGTAAAGGCGAAGAGACCTGACTCACCTGCTATATACCAGGCGAGACCGGATAGGATGGAAAGGACGATGACGATCGGAACAAAATAACCTGAAATGATATCGGCCATTTTGGCGATTGGTGCCTTTGACCCCTGGGCATCTTCGACCAGCTTGATGATCTGGGAAAGTGCAGTATCTTTTCCGACTTTCGTAGCCTCGTATCGGATGGTTCCATTTTTGTTGATGCTCGCACCGATGACGTTTGAGCCACTGGTCTTCTCTACAGGGATGCTTTCCCCTGTCAGCATCGCTTCATCGACGGATGTTTTTCCTTCCAGCACCACTCCATCCACCGGTATCTTCTCACCGGGTTTCACGATGATGATCTCTCCCACTGCCACTTCGTCCACTGAGATTTCTACTTCTTCTCCATCTCTTACGACAGTAGCCGTTTTAGGGGCAAGCCCCATCAGCTTCTTGATGGCTTCAGACGTTTTCCCTTTGGAAAGGGCCTCGAAATATTTACCCAATGTAATGAGGGTGAGGATGACGGCTGCCGATTCAAAATAAAGGTTCTGCGCATACCGTTCACTTCCTGCTATGATCATGATGCTTGCAAACAAACTATAGAAAAACGCTGCCCCCGTTCCGAGGGCCACCAATGAATCCATATTCGGATGGCGTTTGGAAAGCGTCTTAAATCCTACGGTGAAAAAGGGTTTCCCCATCGCTACGACAGGAATGGTAAGAACCAGTTGTATCAATGCAAATCCAGTTGGGTTCACCATCGGATCGATCGCATCGGGCAGCGGCATGCCGAACATATGCCCCATGGAAACCAGGAGCAAAGGAACGGTGAAGACGGCTGAAACCCAGAAGCGTTTCCACATGGTCTTGATGTGCTGCTCCTTCTTATCCCGGTCTTCGTCCACTGATTGTTCGACATCAGTGTCCTCATGTGCTTCATATCCTGCGTCAGATACCGCTCCCTTGATATCAGACACGGTAACGACGGCGGGATCGTACTCAATGACCATTTTCTCTGTAGCCATATTGACCGTCGAATCCTTGACGCCATCGAGCCTCATTGTTGCCTTTTCGACCGATTGCACACAGGAAGCGCACGTCATGCCTGTCACGCTGAATGTCTTTTTCTCCATTTCTGTAACTGCTCTATAACCTGCGTCATCCACGGCTTGCTTGATTTCTTCAAGTGAGAGCTCATTTTCATCATAGGTTATATTCAATTTCTCCGTTGCAAGGTTTACGCTTGCTTGTTGAACACCAGCCAGTTTCTTAGTTGCTTTCTCAACAGCCTGTGAACAAGAGGCACATGTCATTCCTTCGATGTTCAATGTTTTTCCCGTCATTGTGCTAACCACCTTTTATTTGGCAGGTTCTGTTTGATATCCCGCATCAGACACCGCTTTACTTAAACTGTCTGGTGATTGCTTCGATTCGTCAAACTTCACCTTAGCCGCACCATTCTCGAGATCAACTTTGGCTTTTTCTACTCCGTCCAGTTCATTCAGAACCGTCTCTACTTTTTTCACACAATTCCCACATGTCATTCCAGATACGTTTAATAATGTTTTTTCCATTGCTAAAACACTCCTTTAATTTTTAGTGATGGCAGTTCATGCCGTGATCCTTTTTACAGGTACACTGTCCTGGTACGCAATTACATGCGATCTCATCGACAGCATCCCTTTTCTTGGTTTGTAAAACTTGTTCAAGAAGGGCGATATCATCATGGCTCAGCTTAGCCTCTCCAATCAAGTCGGCAATCGTCTTACCCACCGCCCGGCTGCATATGTTAGTAAATAATCCTGCCTTCAGTGTTTTTAGGCTTTCTTCCTCACTGACTCCCGGCCTGTAAATGAACCGGTTGCCGATTTTCTCAGTCGTCAGTATCCCTTTTTTGACCAGGCGCCCAATAAAGGTTTTCGTCGTTGCCGGCTTCCACTCTTTCTTTTCCTGAAGGACAGAACTTATTTCCTTACTGGTCACTTCTTTGAGCGTCCAGACAACTCTCATCACTTCCCACTCAGAATCCGTGATTTCCGGTTTTTCTTCTTTGGGCAAGTTTATCCCCCCTTTTTTGTTTACATTTGTAATCGATTTATATTTATAGTTTACAACTGTAATCGATTATAGTCAACAGAATTGATTTGATTAAATGTAAAAATGGGCTGTTGCTCTTGATCCCTGTTTTTTATTCTGTACCACTGGTGGTATTCTATAAACCTTCAATCTCAAACAGAGAGGGAAAGTGATTGTGTGAAAAAGAGATGACCTATTTCGGACATCTCTCCCTTCTTTATTCAACTGGTGATAATTCGCTTTCAGTTACCCATTTATGATTCTTGACTACACTCCCACCTGAAGTAGGTGTGTAATCTACCATATAAACCGTCATCTTCTCAGCAGAGTCAATGGTAGCCCTTGCCCCTTTCATCCCCTTCATATGAACGGCATTCAAGACAACCTCTTCTCCAGGTTTATAAGGTTTCTCACCAAAGTCCTTCAGTTCTTCATGTATGACCCATTTATGATTCTTCACTTTCTCTCCACCAGTGGTTGGTGTATAGGTAACGGTATAAACAACTGTGTCGTAAGCCCCTGTAATGGTTGCTTCTGCACCCTTCATCCCTTTCATATGATCAGCCTTTATGATGGCTTTGCTTCCTACTTCATATTTTGGGCTTGATGCTTCTTTCAACCCCTCTGGTACTTCTTCCGAACCTGAGTGATTCATGTCACCATGGTCCATACCGTCCATTTCTTCGGACTTCTCCGTCTTATTATCATTATTTGCTTTATTCTCATCTTGGTTAGTTGAACAAGCACTCAACATGAGAAACAGAGCTGTCATGATAAATGGGAACCATTTTCTTCTGCGTTGTTTCATAGGTAGTACCTCCTTGAATCATTTCTTTTAAAATTTTACCCAGCAAATATGCAAATTATATGGAGACCAAACATTTTCAAGACAGCTTTTTTAGGGTATCGTATTGAGTACTTAATTAAGCGAATTTAAGTTGAAGGGATAATATGCATACTTTTTTCATATTTTTCCCCTAAACTAAACAAAGAAATGTATAAATGGGGTTGCCGATATGAATAAGATTTCAATCAAGTTAGCTGCTTACTTTACGATCGCCGTATTCATCATGGAAGGTTTATTAATGTTATACCTCCATGACAATATAATTGATGTCCGGATTCAGGAGGAATTTCAATCCATCCTTTCCCGGGGGAACAGCCACCGGGATGTATTAGAGGATCGTTATTCAACTACTACCTTGCACCATATTGCGCTCATGGAATCAAAAACCGAAACCGAAGTGGTGATTACTGATAAAAATCATCACGTTATTATCAGTTCGAAGAAATTAACAAAAGGAATGAGAGAACTCATTGATGAGAGCCCCCGATCTTTGCCCCGGGGAGGAAGGGTCATTGAATCAAATTGGAAAGACATGAATTATTTAGCTACGGTTACGGCTTTTGAGAAAGATGGCAACGAAGGTTATGTTTTTATGTTTAAAAGCGCCTCTCCATTACGGAACTTGATCAGTAAACTAAATGGACACTTTCTTCTTGCAGGAATCATGAGTCTCATCATATTAGCAGGTATCCATTTTCTTCTATCCAAAATGTTGACACGGCCGCTCATTAGAATGAAGCGAGCCACTGAAGAATTGAGCAAAGGGAATTTCGAAGTCAAGCTACCCCACCTGGGAAAAGATGAACTAGGGGAACTGGCAACATCCATCAAAACTCTGGCCAATGATTTAGAGACCATTCAACACGACCGATCTGAATTTCTGGCCACTATTTCTCACGAGCTGAGAACCCCGTTGACGTATGTTCTTGGCTATACGAATGTATCTCTTCGTGACGAAATCCCTGAATCTGAAAGAAAAGAGTATTTAACGATCATACAGGAAGAATCAAAGACCATTGTCACATTAATCGATAACCTATTTGAACTTGCCAAGATTGATGAGAATAACTTTTCTATCCACCAGGAAGAAATACAATCTTTGCCATACTTCCATAAAATCATTAAAAAGATCACTCCTGCTTTCAAAAGCCGGGAAATGGATTTAATCCTTTCTGTCAAGGACCCTTTTTCATTCCATGCAGATCCAATCCGTCTGGAACAAATCATCATGAATCTATTGGATAACTCCTTGAAATATTCAAAGCCGGGTTCAACCACTACGGTCATCGTCCGACCACATGGAACTGGCGGGTTGGGCCTTACAATCAACGATCAAGGCATCGGGATTCCAGCCGATGAGCTTCCCAAGGTATTTAACAGGTTGCACCGGGTAGAGAAATCACGCTCAAGGGAATTTGGAGGTTCCGGTCTCGGTTTATCCATCGTAAAGGAGCTCGTGGAAGCCCACGGCGGAAACATCTCGATCGAAAGTGAACCGGAAAAGGGGACATCAATCAATATCATCATGTAATGCCTGGAGGGTTGAACGATGAACACCATTTTATTAATAGATGACGAAACAAAGATGTTGAATCTATTGGAACTTTATCTCACTCCACACGATTATTCGTGTGTAAAGAAGAATAATGGCTATGATGCGATTCAATATATGAAAAACCATCCCGTAGACTTAATCATTTTAGACATCATGATGCCGGAACTGAATGGCTTTCATACATGTGAAAAAATCAGGAAGTTTTCCACTGTTCCCATCATCATGTTGACTGCCAGGGGGGAAAAGGATGACATCGTGAAGGGGTTAAATGTAGGGGCTGATGACTATATTACCAAGCCTTTTGACGAAGATGAACTTGTTGCACGGGTAAACGCCCTATTAAGAAGAAAAACCTGTTATGAGCAAATAGAAGATTCGGAACAACTAACCAGGGGCGGCTTCACATTGGATGGACATACCTACACGTTAAAGTATGAAAATCAAATTCTTTCCTTAACCTTAAAAGAATACAATATCCTGCATTCCCTGATGAAAAATACTGACCGTGTATATACCCGGGAACAACTCCTTCTGATGGTGTGGGATATCAATTCCAAAACCGACATCAGAACCGTCGATTCACACATCAGGAATCTGAGGGATAAATTAAAAAAAGCAGGATTCCCAATCGAGAATCACTTGAAAACGATTTGGGGCATTGGGTACCAGTGGAAAATTTGAACGTATATAAAAAGAAGTGGAGACTATTGGATGGTCTCCACTTCTTTCTGATTAAGCGATTTTCTTACATTCTTCTGCACAATTGAAGCAGGCATCGGCGCATTTCTGGCAATGATCATGATCATGCTTCTTACATTCTTCCCCGCATGTTTCACAAATCTTCACACACACTTGTGCTAGTTCCGCTGCAAATGGGGTTCCCCTTACCAAGGATTGTTCTAAGTATGCACATATATCCGCACATTCACGGTCCAAACGGATACACTCTTTCATCATGTTAATATCCTCTTCTTGTAAACAAGAATCGAAACAGTGGTTACAGGCTTCCATACACTCGTGAAGTGCTTTGATGGCAGATTGATACTTTTCATGTGACATTTTATCTTCCTCCTTAAGATTGTTTGTTACTACAACATTACTTTATCCAGTTAGAATGGCATTAAACGGAAAAGCTACTTTTTTCTTCGTTTGATCAGCTTTATTTTAATTTGCATAGAATCTGCACAAACACAGGGTAAACATAGAGAATTTAACGTAATGACGAATGGTAAAAGGGATGTCCCATAACGATGGGACATCCCTTTGTGCGACCCTATTAAAAAATGAATAAGATGGTTCCTACTATTAAATAAAGTAAGCATAAATACGTCACAATCGTCTTGAACTTTGAATCTCCCTCCATCATCATCATGTGCGAGTGGGCATCGGATTCTTTAAATAATTTATTTAAGTAGATGGCCACACCTGCCACCACCGCAAAGACGATATTCAACCAAAACGTATAATCAATCTTAAACGGATCTTCATTCATGACCTTCTTGGCATCTTCAGGGAGAAGCCCCATGGCTGTGAAGCCGTAGTGCATGCCAAGCGCTGTTAAAATAATGGATACGTAAAAGACACCGGCAATATATAAGGCCGTCTTAAGACCGTAGTATTTTTTATGAACCGCAACGATCGGAGGAACGACCAAATCTGAATAAATGAATGCCATGATTCCTGCGAAAGCCACCCCACTGGATGCGAGTATGGTGGAAATCGGAATATTCCCCATCGAGCCGATAAAGGTCAACATCGCTACCAACGGCCCTATGAGGGCATTCTCCAATACCTTTAAGAATGAGTCCGGCTGATCTGCGAGAAAGAAGCTTTTCCACGTGTCTTCCGATACAAAAGTCGCCATCATCCCGGCAATCGTAAATCCAATCGTGATTTCTTTCCATACCATCTTCCAGTTCATGACGAACTCATGACCGACCTGAAGCCAGCCTTCTTTAGACCTTATCTTCTCTTTCCAATCGAACTCCTCATTTTCATCTTCCTCATCCTCTACATGCTCTCTTGCTTCTTCCACTAATTTTTTCGGGAAGGTGAGTTTCACTAACACCCACGTAACCAAAATCAGTGCTATACCGCCGACCATTTCGGCCACAACGAACTGCCAACCAAGAAAGATATAAATAAGAATCCCCAATTCAATCACCAGATTGGTAGACGCAAACAAAAAGGCAAGGGTCGGAATGAAATGGGCACCTTTTTTAAATAAGTTCCTCCCCGCCGCCAGTGCCGCAAATGAACAGGATGAACTGATCGCCCCAAACAGCGAGGATAACCCAACCGACTTCAAGCTGGCATTCCCCATATACTTCACCATTTTATCCTTTTGGACAAATGCCTGAATCATGGAGCTGATCAAATACCCCAGTACAAAAGCCCACCCTGATTTCCAGAAGTACCCCAGGGAGGTCTTGGCTGATTCGCCGATTAAATCTAACAAAGAATCATCTCCTTTTTTAAGTAGGTGTTTATACAATGCCCGTTAAATGTGCAGATATGATGCAAATAGGAAATTTATGTTGGTTAGAATTTATTTAAAAAGAGGAATAGTACAACTGATATATAAATTATCAAATAGGAGTTGTTTAGCATGGAGGATTGGGAAGCAGCTTATCTAGCTGGAATTATTGATGGAGAGGGTTCCATTACATTGACACGCATGCATGACAAAGAACATAGACGCCCTTGCATTACTGTCGCCTCTACTGATTATGAACTTTTAGAATATCTTCAAATACTAACAAACGGTCAAATCACTAAAAAGAAAAACTACCATCCAGATCGTCACCTTAATTCATACACACTCTCTATCAAGGCTAAGAATCAAGTTCTGTATATATTAAAATTAGTTTTCCCATTCCTAAGAGTTCACAAAAAGAAGAAAAGAGCATCCTGGATTCTTGATCATTATGATCGAGTTACAGTTAGAAACGGAAAGTATAGTACGGATAAGTTAAAACAAAAGGTGACTTTTGAAGAGGAGTTTTTCAAATTATAAAATTTATTAAGAAATCATTTCCCTCCATAATAGCACTAAAAAAACCATGTCTATGCCAATCAGCAAAAACATGGTTACACTTATGTTAATTAAGAGGATAACATTCAAAAGTTCTCATATAGTTATATAAAATAAAAACCACCAAATATGTATTTGGTGGAGACGGTGGGACGTGCAATTCCATGCTTTCGACATGGCACTGACTATATCTTGAACCTTGTAGTTTCAGGTCCTTTGGCGTATTATGCGAAATGTAAATTTATCTGCTGAGAGATAGGATTCCGCATCCTAGTACTACCGAACTTCGGCAGCCTATAAGTCGATACACGGCTGTTGGATTGCTCCACATACCGCTCGGCATTGCCATATCACACTGGGTGTGACTTAGGTTTCACCGATAAAGCCAAATTTTCACTTATGTGTTACCACATAAGGCGACTATGAACTAATCGAACCCACGTCCAGAAACATCGCCACTTAAGCGTCTACGAGCGTAGTCGATATATTCGCAAGTTCGCTACAGCTTCTGCCTATCGACGGGCGTCCGTGCAGCTAGTCTGATTAATCTCTTCCTTTGTCCTCAGACGGTGGACTCCGGCGTAGCCTACTAAGAGTGAGTCCCTTACCCTACCACATAGGCGATGGAGGGAGGAACAGCTAAAGTGCTATTACGCAGCTAAAGCTAGGTTATTGTTAGTTTTGCCAGTTATTATTGGCTTTGGCGTTTTAACGTAGACGACCCCTACGGCTCGCGACCTAAGCTCGAACTATCCCTGTCGAATCCGTAACGTCCCCATGATAGAAAGGGAAGAACGGGAAAGAATAAGTTCAGCGTGTAAGTCACTTATTCAATTGTTCTTACTGCCGCCTGATTACCTTGCGACATATACTAGTATAACAAATCCTGAGATAATTGCAAATGCCACATTCCGGAAATCTGTAGTGTTACATTCCTTTTTGACGCTGAGCCAGTTCTCTCTGGATGGAACGATTCGCTTCTTTACGCTTCAAGTCTTCACGTTTATCATACTTCTTCTTACCACGTGCCAGTCCGATCAGAAGCTTTGCTACACCATTTTTGATGTATAGCTTTAAAGGAACGATTGAGTACCCTGCTTCTTTGGAATCACCGATCAGTTTATTGATTTGCTTTTTGTGAAGAAGTAGTTTACGTGTTCTGAGCGGTTCGTGATTGAATCGATTACCCTGCTCATATGGACTGATATGCATATTGTGAATAAAGATTTCCCCATTTTGCACACGGGCAAAGGAATCTTTCAAGTTCACCCGGCCACCCCGGATCGCTTTGATTTCAGTACCTTGCAGCACAAGACCCGCTTCGTATGTCTCTTCTACGGCATAGTCATGCCTTGCTTTTTTATTTTGGGCAATAAGCTTGCCTTCTCCCTTTGGCATTGGAATCCCCCTAGTCATCGCTGGTTTACTCATTATTATCTCATATCTTGAAGGAAAATTGTATTGTTACACATTGAAAAGAAAAGGAGCAAAGGGCGTCCCATTGCTCCTGATCCGATTATTTCTTCTTTTTCCGTTTGCTTCTAGGTGCATTTTCAAAATGCTTTTTATTTGTTTTTTTCTTCTTATTGTTTTTAGGCGGACGTGTTGACCATTCCCCGTCCTTTTTACTGGAAGAAGAACGATTCGATTTCCCTCGGTTTGGTTTTCCTTGATCTGACGAAATCGAACGGACACGGCCTTCACGCTCTTTACGCTTCCCTTTCATCCCAACAATTTCGAAATCGATAGCACGCTCATCTTTATTGACGCTTACGACACGAACCGTGATCTCATCACCAATCCGGAATACATTGGCAGTCCTTTCACCGATCATGGCAAGATGGCGTTCATCAAATCGGTAGTAATCGTCCGTCATATAGCTCACATGGACAAGACCCTCGATGGTGTTCGGCAATTCGACGAACAGTCCGAAATTCGTAACGGAGCTGATGATTCCGTCGTATTCCTCTCCCACCTTGTCTTCCATATACTCTGCTTTTTTCAATTCATCGGTTTCACGCTCTGCGTCCACTGCACGGCGCTCACGGCTGGATGTATGCTCAGCGATATGACCCATTTGCGCACCCCATTTTTCACGGGTGGCCTGATCGATTTTCCCTTCAATCAAATACGTTCTGATCAAACGATGAACGATCAAGTCAGGGTAACGACGGATCGGTGATGTGAAATGAGTATAGAACTCAGTTGCGAGCCCGAAGTGCCCGAGGCTTTCAGGATCGTATTTCGCCTGCTGCATGGAACGAAGCATCATCGTCGAAACGACCATTTCTTCCGGTTCGCCCTGTACATCTTCGACTATTTCCTGAAGGGCACGGGGATGAATGCTATTAGCTGTTCCTTTTACGATCAAACCGAAATTGGTGATGAACTCGAAGAAGCGCTGAAGCTTATCTTCTTTCGGATCTTCATGGATACGGTAGATGAATGGCACTTCCATCCAGTGGAAATGCTCGGCAACCGTCTCATTGGCGACCAGCATGAATTCTTCGATCAGCTTCTCTGCGACTGAACGTTCACGAAGGACGACATCCGTCGGTTCCCCTTCTTCATTCACCAGCACTTTCGCTTCTTTGAAATCAAAGTCGATGGCTCCACGCTTCATCCTTTTTGTACGTAGAACCTGTGCCAGGTCCTCCATCTCCTCGAACATCGGCACCAGAGGCTCATATTTCGTACGGAGCTCTTCATCTTTATCGACAAGGATCTTGTTTACATCTGAATAGGTCATTCGCTCGGTTGTCTTGATGACACTCTGGAAGATTTCGTGTTTGACGACATCGCCTTCAGGTGAAATTTCCATGTCACATGATAACGTTAAACGATCCACTTTTGGATTAAGGGAACAGATCCCGTTGGATAAACGATGCGGAATCATCGGGATGACCCGGTCTACGAGATAGACAGACGTTCCTCTATCGAATGCTTCCTGATCGATCGGTGAGCTCTCTTTGACATAGTACGTGACGTCTGCGATATGTACTCCGAGCTTATAGTTCCCGTTGTCGAGCTTCGTCACGGTTACGGCATCATCCAGATCCTTGGCGTCTGCCCCATCGATCGTGACGATGGTTTGATCGCGAAGATCTTTCCGGTTCGGAATTTCCGATTCGTCGATTTCACTCGGCACCTTATTCGCCTGATCCATGACCTCTTCAGGAAATTCAACGTCAATCCCGTGCTTATGGATAATCGACAGAATATCGACGCCAGGATCATTTTTATGACCGAGGATTTCGATGACTTCCCCTTCGGCACTCTTGCGTCCTTCCGGATAAGACGTCAACTTCACAACGACCTTATGTCCTTCAGCCGCTCCCATCTGGGCAGACTTCGGGATGAAGATGTCACTTGCAAACTTTTTATCATCAGGGATGACAAAACCGAAATGCTTGCTTTCCGTGAACGTACCGACCATTTGATCGACACCGCGTTCGACGATCCGGACGACGGTCCCTTCCCTTCTTGAACCTGAAGAAGAGGTCGAAACCCTGACTAATACAATATCGCCATGCATGGCGTTATTCGTTTCATTCGGAGGGATGAAGATATCATCCATACCAGATTCTTCCGGTATCACAAACGCAAATCCTTTTGCATGAGCGGATACTTTCCCTCTAACCAGATTCATTTTCTCAGGCAGACCGTAGCGATTGCTTCTTGTGCGTACGACGAGCCCCTTTTCTTCCATTACGACAAGTGCTTTGACAAAATCCTTGAAATTCGTGGACCCTTCAATTCCGAATGCTTCTTCAAGCTCCTGCACCGTCAATGGTTTGTATGCCTCTTCCTTCATATAAGAAAGGAGCCTATCCACATGCACTTTAATATTTTCGTCCATGACAATCCCTCCTGATCATCGAATTCATCAAACCGTCCAATCCAATTTCTCCAGGAAATCGTAGACGTCTTCATGAAGCTGTTCTTTTTCTTTATCCAATGTAATGACATGACCGGACTCTTCGTACCACTTGATCTCTTTCTCATCCGACTCCACGTTGTCGTAAATGATATTCGCAGAATCCGTATTGATCATATGATCATGCCTTGCCTGTACGACGAATGTCGGTGAATAGATCATGTCCACGTTTTCACGCACATCTGCAATCAATTCCTGCAGGGACTTCAACGTATTCATCGGTGTTTTCTTAAACTCTTCTATTTCTTTTTCAATTTGGTCTTCCGGTTTTCCTTCAAACTTTTTAAATTCACGGGCGTAATCGACAACCCCTTTAAACATTACGTCTTCACTTTTTATATACATTGGCGCACACATAGGGACAATACCCTTTACAGGTACAGTGTAACCTAATTTAAGAGAAAATACCCCTCCAAGAGAAAGGCCTGCAACCGCAATTTCCTCGTACCCCTTGCTCTTTAAATGCTCATAGCCTTCCATGACATCCTTCCACCAATCTTCAGGCCCTGTATGGACCAATTCTTCAGGTGGAACACCGTGTCCTTTATAGTGAGGGGCATGGGATGAATAGCCCTTCTTTTCCAGGAAGCGTCCAAGCATCCGGACATCGGCCGAATTTCCCGTGAATCCGTGAAGCAGCAATACGGCTCGTGGACCCGCTTCGAATGTAAATGGTTTTGGTAATACAGTTTTCATCTTTATGACTCCTTTTATCTCATTTTAAACAAACGTTTGAATAAGAGACAGAAACCTTGATTTAACGGGCTTCATTCTATTAAACGGTTGTTTAACCGATTTTAGTATGTAGGCTGATTTTCTGTGGATTTTTGTTAAACAAACGTTTGATTAGTATCAAGAAACCTTATTACAACAGGCTTGGTTCGATTAAACGATCGTTTAATCCACTCTTCTTCTCTATTTTTAGCAAACAATGGTCAGACAATCCAATATTTCGCTTGAACTGTTTGTTAAAATAAAAAAACCTGACCTTAATGATCAGGTTTTGGTTCGTATTAGATAGCTACGATGGCGATGGTTAGTACGAAGAATAGTACCGATAATACGATTGTGATTCTGTGCAGTACTAAGTCAATCCCACGAGCTTTTTGTTTCCCGAAAAGTTGTTCTGCACCACCAGAGATGGCCCCTGAAAGTCCAGCACTTTTACCTGACTGAAGTAATACAAGAGCAATAAGTGCAATTGATACAATAATAAGTAAAGTGACGAGTATTGTGTGCATGAGTCCCACCTCCTGATACGAACATAACATTAGTCTTAGTTTACCATAGGAAAGATGTAGGGGACAAGGTAATATTGTTTGAATTATGTAAAGAGTTGGATGGAGGTCAGTGGATCGCTGTGTTTGGTTTTGGAATTAAATGTCATTCGGCTGGATTACTTGCGGTTTTGGCCGGATTTGACGCTGAATCGGCTCGATTTTCTCCTAAACCCGCCGGATTATCATCGAAAACGGCCGGATTTTCACCCAAACCCGCTGGATTCCTATTAAAACCAGAAACTGTCCCCCTCCGAAAGCCCTCAAATCAACACCAAAAAGCTGGACACAGATCACATCCCCCTCCAAAAACCTCCCCAAACCAAAAAAACAGCCCCGTCCAAAGACGGGGCTGCCTCTCTTCAATCGCTAATTAGCGATTAACGTTATAGAATGTTTTCGCTCCAAGATATTGAGCTGTGTGAGCCAATTGATCTTCGATGCGAAGAAGTTGGTTGTATTTTGCTACGCGGTCTGTACGTGATGGAGCACCTGTTTTGATTTGACCAGCGTTTGTTGCAACAGCGATGTCAGCGATTGTGCTGTCTTCTGTTTCACCTGAACGGTGAGAGATGACGGCTGTGTAACCAGCGCGTTTCGCCATTTCGATCGCGTCGAATGTTTCAGTCAGTGTACCGATTTGGTTCACTTTGATCAGGATCGAGTTACCGATACCTTGCTCGATACCTTGAGAAAGCTTCGTTGTGTTTGTAACGAATAGGTCATCTCCTACTAATTGAACCTTGTTACCGATGCGGTCAGTCAGTAGTTTGAAACCATCCCAGTCGTTTTCGTCAAGACCATCTTCAATTGAGATGATTGGGTATTTGTTACACATTTCTTCGTACCAATCAACCATTTCTGCTGACGTACGAACAACGCCTTCACCAGAAAGATGATATTTACCGTCTTCTTTGTTGTAGATTTCAGAAGCTGCTACGTCCATTGCAAGAAGAACTTCTTCACCTGGTTTGTAACCGGCTTTTTCGATTGCTTCAATGATTGTTGATAGTGCTTCTTCGTTAGACTTAAGGTTTGGAGCGAATCCACCTTCGTCACCAACTGCAGTGTTGTAGCCTTTTGATTTAAGAACTGATTTCAGGCTGTGGAAGATTTCAGCACCCATGCGGAGACCTTCTTTGAAAGTAGGAGCTCCTACAGGCATAACCATGAATTCCTGGATGTCTACGTTGTTATCAGCGTGTTCTCCACCATTTACGATGTTCATCATTGGAACTGGAAGCTGCTTCGCGTTGAAACCACCAAGGTATTGGTATAATTCCACTCCGAAGAAGTCAGCAGCTGCGCGTGCAACAGCCATGGATACACCAAGGATTGCGTTGGCACCTAATTTACCTTTGTTTTCTGTACCGTCAAGAGCGATCATCGCCTGGTCGATTGCTACTTGTTCTGTAACATCGTAACCGATGATTTCTTCAGCGATTTCATTGTTTACGTTATCGACTGCTTTTTGTACCCCTTTACCAAGGTAGCGGTCTTTTTCACCGTCACGAAGTTCAACTGCTTCGTATTCACCCGTTGATGCTCCAGATGGAACAAGCGCGCGCCCGAAAGCACCTGATTGTGTGTAAACTTCTACTTCGATTGTTGGGTTTCCGCGTGAATCCAATACTTCACGTGCGTATACGTCTGTAATAAATGGCATTTAGAATCTCTCCTTATTTTTTAATTAATGATTTTCCAGTCATTTCGTCTGGTTGGTTTACATTTAATAGATCTAACATGGTCGGGGCTAGGTCTCCAAGGATTCCACCGTCACGAAGCTCCACGCCCTCTTTTGTCACGATGACAGGAACCGGGTTCGTTGTGTGAGCCGTCATAGGAGTGCCTTCTTCCGTCACCACTTCATCAGCATTCCCATGGTCTGCCGTGATGATGGCTGTACCGCCTTTTTCCGTGATGAGGTCGATGATCTTCCCTAGACACTCATCCACTGTTTCGATTGCTTTGATCGTTGGCTCAAGCTTACCTGAGTGACCGACCATATCAGGGTTGGCAAAGTTCAGGATGATCGCATCCTGACGATCTTCACGAATCTCTTCAAGTAGTGCATCCGTCACTTCATATGCACTCATTTCAGGCTTCAAGTCATACGTTGCCACTTTAGGAGAATCGATCAGGATCCGTTTTTCACCTGGAAATTCCTCTTCACGTCCACCGCTCATAAAGAACGTGACATGAGGGTATTTCTCCGTTTCAGCGATGCGCAATTGCTTCAGTCCGTTTTGAGAAAGGACTTCACCAAGCGTGTTATCAAGGTTCGTCGGTTTGAATGCAACAAAGCCGTCAACCGTTTCACTGAATCGTGTCAGGCAGACAAAGTGAAGATCTTTCGGGAACTTGTCTCCGCGATCGAATGAACGGAAATCTGCATTCGCAAATGTATTCGAGATCTGGATCGCACGGTCCGGACGGAAGTTGTAGAAAATGACTGCATCTTCGTCTTTGATCGTTGCGACAGGCTCTCCGTTTTCTTTTGTAATCACAGATGGAATCACGAACTCATCATAGATTCCATTTTCATACGAATCGTTTACAAGTTCGATTGGATCCTGATAGCTTGGGCCTTCACCATATACCATGGCACGGTAGGATTTCTCCACTCGTTCCCAACGGTTATCGCGGTCCATTGAATAGTAACGACCTGAAATCGTTGCGAATTGTCCGACGCCGATTTCCTTCATTTTTGCTTCAGCGTCTTCAATATACTTCTTCGCCGTTTGAGGGCCGACGTCTCGACCGTCAAGAAAGGCATGGACATAAACATCTTTCATTCCTTCTTTGGCCGCTAAACCTAAGAGGGCATAAAGATGCTCGATATGGCTGTGCACTCCGCCATCCGAAAGCAGTCCGAAGATATGAAGATTCGTGCCTTTTTCCTTTGCATGATTGATGGCATCCAGGAACGTCGTATTCTGTTCGAATTCCCCTTCACGGATGGCCAGATTCACACGCGTCAAGCTTTGGTACACGATACGTCCTGCACCGATATTCAAGTGACCCACTTCGGAGTTCCCCATTTGACCTTCAGGGAGTCCCACCGCTTCGCCACATGCTGTCAGTTGATTATGTGGATATTGATTCCACAGGCGGTCAAAGTTCGGCTTGTTTGCCTGAGCGACCGCATTTCCTTCTTTCACATCACGGAAGGCAAAGCCGTCCAGGATGATTAATGCTACTGGTGACTTACTCATTGTTACTAGCACCTTCTAACAATTGAAGGAAGCTTTGTGGTTCAAGGCTTGCTCCACCTACAAGGGCACCATCGATATCCGATTGAGCCATGTATTCTTTGATGTTAGCAGGCTTTACACTACCGCCGTATTGAATGCGCACTGCGTCTGCAGCTGTTTCAGAGAATTCTCCTGCAACCACTTGACGGATATGGGAACATACTTCGTTCGCATCTTCCGCTGTAGACGATTTACCAGTACCGATTGCCCAGATTGGCTCATAAGCAATCACAGTTTGTTTCACTTGATCTTCAGAAAGACCTGCAAGTGCTTTTTTCACTTGAGTTCCGACAAGATCTTTTGTTTCATTGTTTTCGCGTTGTTCAAGTGTTTCACCTACACAAACGATCGGTGTTAAACCGTGTTTGAAAGCAGCAAGAGTCTTCTTGTTCACTGACTCATCTGTTTCGTTGAACATTTCACGACGTTCAGAGTGTCCAAGGATGACATATTGTACACCTAAGTCAGAAAGGGCTACAGGACTAACTTCTCCTGTGAACGCTCCATTTTCTTCAAAGTGCATGTTTTGAGCACCTACAGCCACTTTTGAATCTTTCGTCAAGTTCACCAGGGTTTCTAAAAATAGGGCTGGTGAACAAATGACAGAATCCACTACTTCTTGATCAGGCACAAGTCCTTTTACTTCTTCAGTGAAGGATTTAGCTTCTCCAAGCGTTTTGTTCATTTTCCAGTTACCTGCAATAATCGGTTTACGCATTGTCCTCATCCTTTCTGTTTTTCATATCGGTTCAGCAAGATGTTGGTCTTTGATGAAGCGATTACTTATCGTTAAGAGCCACTACTCCAGGAAGTTCTTTTCCTTCCATGAATTCGAGTGATGCTCCACCACCTGTAGAAATATGACTCATTTTATCAGCATATCCGAATTTTTCTACGGCTGCTGCCGAGTCACCGCCACCGATAACAGAATATGTATCTGTTGCATCGGCTAACGCCTCCGCTACGGCTTTCGTTCCATTTGCAAATGTTTCTAATTCGAATACACCCATCGGTCCGTTCCAGATCACAAGCTTAGAATCTTTGATCGTATCCTGGAATAGAGTTCTCGTCTTAGGTCCGATATCAAGTGCTTCCCAATCTGAAGGGATCGAATCGATGTCCACTTCTTTCGTATTTGCATCATTTGAGAAGTCATCAGCAACGACTACATCAACAGGCATAAGGAATTTAACACCTTTGTCCTCTGCTTTTTTCATGAATTGCTTCGCTAAATCAATTTTATCTTCTTCAAGAAGGGATTTTCCTACCTCATGGCCTTGGGCTTTCACGAATGTGTAAGCAAGTCCTCCGCCGATGATCAGGTTGTCCACTTTATCTAACAGGTTGTCAATGACACCGATTTTGTCTTTTACCTTTGCTCCACCGACGATGGCCGTGAATGGGCGTTCCGGATTGGATAGGGCTTTTCCTAATACGTCAAGCTCTTTCTCCATCAGTAGTCCTGCTACAGCCGGAAGGTGCTTCGCGACTCCTTCAGTGGAAGCATGCGCACGGTGAGCAGCACCGAATGCATCGTTCACATAAAGGTCTGCTAATGCTGCAAATTCTTTCGCAAGCTCTGGGTCATTCTTTGTTTCACCAGGGTAGAAGCGTACGTTTTCCAATACAAGGACATCGCCTTCAGACATATCGCTGATCTTCGATTGAACAGCTTCACCATAAGCTTCATCCGCTTTGGCTACATCTTTACCAAGAAGTTCGGAAAGTCTTTCAGCTACTGGAGTTAAACGCAGCTCTTCCACCACTTCACCTTTCGGACGGCCTAAGTGACTAGCCAGAATGACTTTTGCTCCGCCTTCCACTAAATACTTAATAGTTGGAAGTGCAGCTTGAATACGGGTTTCATCTGTAATCTTGCCTTCAGACATCGGTACGTTGAAGTCTACCCGGCAAAATACGCGTTTCCCTTTTACATCGACATCTTTGATCGACTGTTTGTTCATCGTAAAGGCCTCCTTTAGTTCTCAATTTCTACATCTTTTTCAAAATAATAGAAATAACAATAAGAAAAGGGAGAGGGGAATCTTCCCCGCTCCCCTTCATCACATCTTCATTATAGATGGTGGGACAAAATTTATCCATCAATCACCATGCTAATGATGTCAATTTTTAAAACTTTAAGGATTAAAGTCCTTTTGAAGCGATATAACCAGCTAGGTCTACTACACGGTTAGAGTATCCGCTCTCGTTATCGTACCAAGAGATGACCTTCACCATGTTGTCTTCCAGCACCATTGTAGAAAGTGCATCGATTGTAGAAGAAGCAGGGCTACCGTTGTAGTCAGTTGATACTAAAGGCTCTTCGCTATAAGCAAGGATTCCTTTAAGATCGCCTTCAGCAGCTTCTTTAAGAGCTGCATTTACATCTTCAGCCGTTACGTTCTTATCAAGTTCAGCAACTAAGTCTACTAGAGAAACGTTTGGAGTTGGAACACGAACAGCTCCACCGTTCAGTTTCCCTTTAAGCTCAGGAAGTACAAGAGATACAGCCTTCGCAGCACCAGTAGTTGTTGGAATCATGTTCTCAGCAGCTGCACGTGCACGACGGTAATCTTTATGTGGTAAGTCTAAGATCTGTTGGTCGTTTGTGTAAGAGTGGATCGTTGTCATCATTCCACGCTTGATTCCGAATTTATCGTTAAGAACTTTCGCGAATGGCGCTAAGCAGTTTGTTGTACAAGATGCGTTAGAGATAACGTCGTGGCTAGCCGCGTCGTATTTATCTTCGTTAACACCCATAACAACTGTGATATCTTCATCAGATGCAGGAGCAGAAATGATGACTTTCTTCGCGCCGGCTTCGATGTGTTTCGCAGCGTCAGCACGCTTTGTGAAACGGCCAGTAGATTCAACAACGATATCTACACCAAGATCTCCCCAACCAAGTTGAGCAGGATCGCGCTCAGCGAGTACCTTTACTTTCTTACCGCCAACTACAAGGTAGTCACCGTCAACAGTTACTTTCTCTTGAAGAGTTCCGTGAACTGTATCATATTGTAAAAGGTGAGCAAGCATGTTTGCATCAGTTAAGTCATTAACTGCTACTACCTCTACGTCGTTATTTTTAAGTGCTGCACGGAATACATTACGTCCGATACGTCCAAATCCGTTAATACCAATTTTTGTTGCCATGAATAATTTCCTCCTTTAGATAGTTAAGGATGATTTTTTTATATTTCAAAAGGGCTTACCCTTTTAAAAGCTCTCTCGCTGCTCCTTCATCCGTGATGAGCACGGTCTTGTGAGGAGCGCCCTTCATATACGCCCGAATCGCTTTCGCCTTCGAACTGCCGCCAGCGACGGCGATGACGTTCTCGATGTGACTTAAGTCTTCTAATTGCAGGCCGATCGTCGGCACCTTATGTACCACTTCACCTGCTTCGTCAAAATAGTAACCAAATGCTTCCCCGACGGCGTGACCCCCGGTGATTTTCTCGAAATCTTCTTCCGTGGTCTTCCGTCTTTCTGCCATTGTGATAGCATCCCCAATTCCATGGAGAACCATGTTGGCGGATTTGATCAAATTAAGTACCTCTTTGATCATCGGTTCTTTCAAGAAGGACTTATATACTTCTTTACTAACCTGATCCGGCACATATAAAACACGATGACGCGTCCCTGTGTGCTCAGCCATCTTGGCACAGATGGTGTTGGCCTGGTTCTTAACGTCTTCCCCAATTCCACCCCGAGCAGGAACGAACAAGGTTTCGTCAGAGAAATCGGGTGTCAGCCTTTCTGCTACGGCTGCCATCGTCGAACCTCCAGTCACAGCGATGATAGTATTTCCCTTAAGTCGGCGTTTCATACTAGCAGCTGATGCACGCCCTAATTCTTCTTTTACCCAAGGTGACTCATCACTATTCCCCGGAACGATTACAATTTCATGAAGATTAAGTAACGATTTTAATTCCTGTTCCATTACGTTGATTCCGGAAATCTCTCTCATCATGCTTTCAAGATTCTCTAAAAGCTGGATACCCTCTTCCGTCATGATCATCCCGGAAGTTTTAATATCAATGAGATCTTGATTATTCAGGAACTCCACTTCACTTCTCAGTACGCGTTCCGTCAGGCCCATATTCTGAGCAAGACTTCTGCGTCCGACAGGCTGCATGAACCGGATGGAACGTAGAATTTGATGCCGTTTTTGCATAATCTCAAGCAGGTCAGGTAATAATCGCTTTTGTATGTCAATTAAAGATTCCATAGTTAAAAGCTCCTTCAAATGAAGTGCGTGGATGCGTTGGACTCATTTGGTCCCACATAGACATATTGTGTCCCACTACCTCCAAAAAAAATTCATCCCTGCTTACAAGTCTTATTTTATCAGGGTATGAATCGTAATTCAACTAGAAACTATCGGGTTTTTTCATGTAAACGCTTGCTGAGCGTAAAATAATCAATCTGCCCATACTGAAGGATTTCACCGTCCAGTTCCACGACCGGGATCATCAGTCCGAAACGTTCTGTGAGGTCATCGCTTTTATCGATGTCCTGTTCTTCAATGGAAAAGCCCATCTCATCCTGAAGCAGTTTCAGGGTGATTTTTGCGTCTTCGCATAGTCCGCATTGTGTGCGTGTGTAGAAAATGACTTGCTTCATATTGTTGCCTCGCTTTGTTTTAGTTGTAGGTTGGGTTAGGTTGGGAGGTTGTTTTTGTACCAGGTACATTTCGTTGATTGTTGTACCTGGTACAAAACGGCTTCGGTGTACCTGGTACAAACCAACCATTGTGTACCCGGTACACTCTACATTCTATCTTCTATTCATATCTCTTCCTCATCGTCGAAGAAGTGATCCCCATTTGATCACGGTATTTGGCAATGGTCCTTCTGGAAACATCATAGCCTTTATCCAAAAGTAGATTCACAATCTTCTGGTCTGATAGAGGCTTTTTCTTATCTTCTTCATCAATCAGCTTCTGGAGCTCATTTTTCACAGTCCGGGCAGAAGCCGCTTCTGAATCCTCCAGTTTGACCGATTTGATCGCTGAGGTAAAGAAGTACTTCAACTCGAAGATCCCAAAGGGGGTTTGCATATACTTCCCCTTCACGGCGCGGCTGATCGTCGATTCATGTACATCGATTTCATCAGCCACCTGCTTTAACGTCAGGGGCTGGATCGCAGATGGCCCTTCCAAAAAGAACGACTTCTGCTTCTCAGCAAGTATCTTCCCGACTTTCAAGATCGTCTGTTTCCGCTGTCGTAAACTTTGCAGGAGCCACCGGAAATCCTGCTCCTTCTCTTGAAGATAGGTTTGGACTTCCTTATCCGGGTGATCTTTCATGAAATCGGTGTACTCTTCATTATACGTGACGTTAACGGTTGTCCCATCATATAACGATACGGCCACGGTATGCCCGCCGATCACGTTCACCACAAGCTCAGGCGTAATGTATTCAGCGATATGCTGGGAATATTTCGATCCCGGCCTCGGGTTACAGTGTTGGATGAAATCAGCAGCCTGCTGGATGTCTTTCAGCTCAACCCCAAGCTCCTTGCTGATCGCTTTCCACTTCTTTTCCCCGAAGGCTTGAAAATGATCGGTTACAATCTGCTTCACCAAAGGGGGAACATCTGCTTTTCTCTGCAACTGAAGGGAAATACACTCCTGCAGAGTCCTCCCTCCTATCCCAGCCGGTTCCAACTCCTGAATCTTCTTAATATAGGTTTCCAGTTGAGCCCCTTCCAAACCATGTTCTTGCATGAAGGATGGTTCTTCCACTCTTAAATAACCGTTATCATCCAAGCTGCATATTAATTCATCAAGTATTTTCCGATCGAAAGAAGTAAGCGATTTCAAATTTATTTGAACAGATAAGGCATCCGCAAGGGTTCTCGTCGGCACGGAAACATATTCATACCAATCCACCGTATTCCCGGGATTGCCGGCATTTCGTTTATACGTATAAGGTTCTCGTTGATAGAGGGAGTCTTGTTTAGGCGGTTCTATTTGTATAAGGGGGTTCTCTAATTGCTTAGCTTCTAAGTAAGCATTCAGTTCCATCGTAGAATATTGGAGGATGGTGATGGCTTGAGAAAGCTGTTGAGTCATTTGAAGTTTCAGTTGTTGATGTTGAAAAAGTCCTGCTTTCAAATTCATGATTACTAACCTCCCATTTATCTATTCTACAATAAAATTGGTGGTTCGTTAATGGGAATTCGTTGGTAGTATTATGTATATGATATTTTTCAAAAAATTCCACTGAGCGTGTGGTGGTTGATTTCCGCTGCAGGAGTCGAGCACCTTCCGCTTCAATCAACTGTAAGGGTGTAGGTGTACTCCATCCATATAAACACCATTCCCTTACTTTATATTCAATAGAATAATGAAAAAGCACTCTGGAGGATGCCACAATTGAATTTCATTATAAGATTAAGGTTCTCCGTAAAGTTGGGTTATTTAGCAGATTTACTTACTAGAGAAGAGCGATAGATGCCTTCGGATATTTCACCCGGTTTGATTCGAGTCTTATGGTAGAGGGAATCAAAGTCCGTAATATTGTACTCTTCTGCTAGTTTTAGCATTATTTGAGCGCATGCTTTCGCATCATCTGCAGCATGATGGTGATGATCTAATTCGATTCCAAAATAAGTGCAAAGAGAGGAAAGCTGATAGGCAGGAAGACCCTTCACCATTTTCCTGGACATTTGATATGTGCAGAGAAATTGGTTGTACACAGGCTTCATTTCATAACGGGCTAAATTATCCCTCAAAGCGTACCCATCGAAGGAAAGATTATGAGCAATCATCAACTTATTCTCAATTTTGTCCTTGATAGAATGATAGAAAGCATCGAACGTCATTGCACCTTTGACATCTTGTGGTGTAATTCCATGTATGCTGATATTAAACCTATCGAATCCCTCTTCCGGATCGATTAATTCGTAAATGGAATCAACCATTTCACCATTTTCTACAAACACCATTCCGACTGAGCATATACTGTGTCTTGCACGATTAGCCGTTTCAAAATCAAAAGCTATAAAATCTTTCATACGAAGCCACCATCCCAATTTTAGATTGTTCTTCTTCACTATATCAAGAACGAAAAAAGGTGCTTCCACAAATTATTAACTTGTAGAAACACCTTCATATCTCTCTTTCAACTACGCCCTCGGAGGGAATCGAACCCCCATTTTAAGAACCGGAATCTTACGTGCTATCCGTTGCACCACGAGGGCATGAAATGAATAACCGTCACGAATATATATTATAAGCCAGATATTGCTTGTTTGCAATAGATATTATCGTTTACTTCTTTTTTAGATTATCCATTAATATCTTTTAAAAGGTGAAGTAGGAATTTATTTGTAATTAGTGAACTCTAACACGATCTGCTTTACTCTTTATCTACCCTATTAAAGAACCAAAGAGTGGATTGAAGCGGAAGGCACTTGACTCCTGCGGGACTAGAGGGAAGGTCGAGACCCCACAGGGCACAAGCCCGAGGAGGCTCGACTCCCTCCCCGCCGGAAAGCAAGTGCCTGCAGCGGAAAGAAACGGTCTACGATCTATCCTTATTCTTTTTAATATTCAAACTAGAACTGACTTGACCAACTCACTAATACAACAAACTTTACAACTTGTGTGCCGTTTAAAAAAGGTATGAATGGGTATCATGTAGAAAGGATTTATATACAGGGTAAATAAGGAAGCGTTAAGTTTGACCTTTATTGACCATGGGTGTATGATAACAGTACAAAGTGAATAAGTAACTCTAAAAAAATAAAAGATATCTAAGGAGGAACGAGGATGAATTTAATTCCTACAGTTATTGAACAAACAAACCGCGGTGAGCGTGCGTATGACATTTATTCACGTTTATTGAAAGACCGTGTCATCATGCTTGGAAGCGGCATTGACGACAATGTGGCGAACTCCATTGTAGCACAACTTCTTTTCCTTGAATCTGAAAACCCGGAGAAGGATATCTCAATCTACATAAACTCTCCTGGCGGAAGCATCACGGCAGGTATGGCTATTTACGATACGATTCAATACATCAAGCCTGATGTTCAAACGATCTGTATCGGTATGGCGGCTTCAATGGGAGCGTTCCTTCTTGCAGCTGGAGCAAAAGGCAAGCGCCTAGCCCTTCCTAACGCCGAAGTGATGATTCACCAACCACTTGGTGGTGCTCAAGGTCAGGCGACAGAAATTGAAATCGCTGCAAAGCGTATTCTATTCCTTCGTGAAAAATTGAATCAAATCCTTGCTGATCGCACTGGTCAACCTCTTGAAGTAATTTCAAAAGATACAGACCGCGATAACTTCATGACAGCTGAAAGAGCGCTTGAATACGGATTGATCGACCGCATCATCACACGTAACGAAATGGATAATAATAAGTAAGAACCATAAAACCCCCTTTCCGTACTCCGTGAAGGGGGTTTTATCGTCTTCCCTACCCAATAGAAAAAGCCGGTGACCACTCCCTGGTCATCGGCTTTTTGTGAAGTTGGTGTTACGCTTCTTTTTGCACGAATCCTTCAAGGGCAACGAGCGCTTCTTCTTCGTCGCTTCCGTCCGCTACCAATGTGATGGCAGAGCCGGTGGAGATCGCCAGACTCATCAAGCCCATGATGCTTTTGGCATTGACCTTCTTCCCGTCCTTCTCTAAGAAGATTTCAGATGAGAAGCGATTTGCCTCCTGTACGAATAGTGCTGCCGGTCGTGCTTGTAAACCCGTCTTTAATTTCACTTCTACTTGTTTTTCCACCATATTCATTTCTCTCCCCTTTGTCCTTAGTTAGGTATTGAGCTTTTCTCCCGCTCGTAACTTGTCTGCCAGCTGATCGATTTTCCGTAAGCGGTGATTGATTCCCGATTTACTGATCGTGCCGCCTGACACCATTTCCCCCAGTTCTTTCAACGTGACATCCTGATAGTTCACTCGAAGCTCTGCTATCTCCCTTAGTTTATCGGGTAAAACCTGCAATCCTACATGTCTTTCGATAAACTTGATGTTTTCTACCTGTCTCAAGGCAGCACCGATGGTTTTATTCAAGTTAGCCGTCTCGCAATTCACCAGACGATTAACGGAATTCCTCATATCACGGACGATCCGTACATCCTCAAATCGGAGCAGGGCGTTGTGTGCCCCTATGATATTCAGGAACTCCGTGATCTTCTCCGCTTCCTTCAAATACGTAATGAAGCCTTTTTTCCGTTCAAGGGTCTTACTGTTCAAGCCAAAGGAATTCATCAGCTCGGACAACGCCTCGTTGTGTTCAGAATAAAGAGAAAAGATTTCTAAATGATACGATGATGTTTCCGGATTGTTGACCGATCCGCCGGCAAGGAACGCTCCCCGCAGGTACGAGCGCCTGCAACATTTCTTCTTGATCAGGTCTTCCGCTATATTATGGATAAAGGTGAAATGTTCACCCAGTATTTTCAAGTCCTCAAGGATCATCTTTGTATCCTCTTTGATTCGTACAATGTACACATTGTTTTTCTTCAGCCGCATTTTCTTCCGTACCAGAAGCTCTACCGGGGTGTCGTACCCTTTTTTGATCAGTGTATAGATTCTTCTGGCAATGGCGGCGTTTTCGGTTTGAATATTGACGACGAGCATTTGATTCGAGAAGGACAATGAACCATTCATCCGAATCAATGCGGAAAGCTCTGCACTTGCACAGCAGTCCTTTACTTCAATATTGGTCAGTTCTTTTTTTGTTTCAGACGCAAACGACATCCCCATCACCTCCTAGCAAACGCTTGCACAACCTTATACACAAGAAATTTTCGTTGTATATCAGTTGGTTGAATCTTTCAAATAAGAATAAATAATATCCGCGACCTTCTCTGTGTTATGACGAACGAGATGATTGTCATAGGAAAGGATCTCTTCTGCAATCACTTCCAAGCCCATGGATTTTAATTTATCCACATCGAAATGAACGGGGCTCGCCTGCTCTTCAATATATCTTTCCTGCACCTCTTTTGGCACCTGTTTCTTGTTTACCAGGATATAATCAATGCTCGGAGTTTCCAAGTGATCGTATAACGCCTTCACGTGGTCGCTTGCTGAATAATCCAGGGTCTCCCCTGCCTGGGTCATGATATTGCAAATATACATCTTCTTGGCTTCCGCTTTGCAGACGGCTTCGCCAATTCCGGGAACAAGAAGATTGGGTAAGATACTAGTATATAGGCTTCCCGGTCCCATCACAATTAAATCGGCTTCTTTGATGGCCCGCAACGTTTCACCTAATGCCTTGATGCTGTCCGGCTTCAGGAAGACACGTTTGATCTTCTTGCCGGCTTTAGGAATGGCGGATTCCCCCGTCACGATCGTCCCATCCTCCATTTCAGCCTTCAGGATGACACTCTGATTCGCGGATGGAAGCACCTTTCCCTTCACATTCAACACCCTGCTCATTTCCTGGATCGCATGAACGAAGTCCCCAGTGATGGAGGCGAGTGCCGCAATGATCAGATTTCCCAGTGCATGACCGGAAAGTTCATTCGTCGTTTCAAAACGATGCTGAAACATTTGTTCAACCAGTGGCTCTACTTCAGAAAGGGCGGCAAGGACATTCCGTATATCTCCCGGAGGCGGAATATCCAAACTGTCCCGCAAACGGCCGGAACTGCCACCGTCATCTGCGACGGTGACGATGGCCGATATATCAATCGGGTGTCGCTTCAATCCCCTGAGGAGGACCGGCAGGCCGGTCCCTCCCCCGATCACGACGACCTTGGGTGTATGTGTCATGTTGTTAGACCCTTTCTCTTCTGGATGTCTCGATGAGAAATTTTTGTTTGGTAGTCTTTTTCAAAATGATGTCCAAGATACTCTGCCAGCGCAACGGAACGATGCTGTCCGCCCGTACATCCGATGGCCACAACAAGCTGGCTTTTGCCTTCACGCTTGTATTGGGGAAGCATGAACGAAAGTAAATCGGTTACCTTTTCGATGAATTTATTCGTCTCATTCCATTTCAACACATAGGTCGATACCTCTTCATCCAATCCCGTTTTCGGTCTCATATGATCGATATAATGGGGATTCGGGAGGAAGCGCACATCAAACACCAGATCGGCATCGATGGGAATACCGTGTTTGAAACCGAAGGATACGACGTTCACCGTGAAGATCGTTTTCTTGTTCACCGAGAATTCCGTTAGAATCTTTTCCCTAAGTTCTCTTGGCTTCATTGTGGAAGTGTTGTAGATCAGCTGGGCACGCCCCTTTAATTCCTCGAGGAGCTCCCTTTCCTGTCGGATCCCTTCAAGAGGCAGGCCTGATGGCGCCAATGGATGTGAACGGCGTGTTTCCTTGTACCGTCTCACCAGGGATGAATCATCTGCGTCAAGGTAAAGGATCTGGGGTGATACCCATGACGTTTCCGCCAGTTCATCCAATGCCTTAAATAGATGATCGAAGAATTCCCTTCCCCTGAGGTCCATGACAAGGGCGACCTTATTCATTTTATTACCGGACTCTTTCATCAGTTCCAAAAATTTTGGAAGAAGAGTGGGCGGCAGATTGTCCACACAGAAGAATCCTAAATCCTCAAAGCTTTGAATGGCAACGGTTTTGCCAGCTCCGGACATACCCGTTATGATGACCAATTGAACATCGTTTGTCGAACCTGTACTCATGCTCTTCCCCCGCTTTTATCGTAATAGTCTATATATAAAGTTCGTTGTTTAACTTGGATCCAGTCGATAAGATAATAATGTAAAATCAGGAGTATAGGTAAATGTCCCATAAATCGTATTCTTTCCGTGCAATAGATAATCCAGAATATGATAATCTCCTTCAGCCATCGGTAAATCCTTGATGTCTTCAATCGGATGCCATTTAATCTTACCTTCTGCGGATTCCTGAAGGTTGACTCCATCCGCCTCAGTTGCGAAAAAAGAAAACATCATCCACTCCGAAACGATTTGATCACCGTCTTTAATAATGAACGTAAAGACACCTTTCAAATCAGGATTCTTTAAATAGATGCCCGTTTCCTCGCGATATTCCCGGATGACGGCATCCCTGATTGATTCACCGGACTCCATCTTCCCGCCCGGGGCGACCCACCAGTTCCTTCTTGGCTTTTGGAGAAGGAGCACTTTGTCTCCATCCAGATATAAACAATTTGTGACACGTTGCACTACCTTCACCTCAATCTTGATGATTCGGGAGCGATGCATCAGTCCCGATTACAGTCAACTTCATTCCTTACATTATACTATGATTGCAGACAAGCTACAATGTCTCCGCCTGCCGGAAAACGTGTCGATTAAAATCGAAAGATATTGGGACAGGTTTTGACATGTTGAGGAGACTGCAAATGAATGGTACAGGTATACCCCAGTCACTATAACAGGAAAAAGGCAAAAAAAATAGACACAGGCGATTCCTGTGTCATCTACGGGATTTATTACTTAAAAGGGGGTCAATTTCTTATTTTCTATATTACCCGAAAATTGTTTCACTAGTGTTACAACAGATTTAAAACGGTATTACGGAATTGTTAATGTTACAAACGTGGTTGTGCAAATCTTCCCGAATCCTCACGAATCCTGTAAAACTAAGCTTAAAAGTCATAATTTTTCATGATTTGATCTGCCATTAATTCATATCCTTTCCCATTAGGATGGAGGGAATCATGGAAATAGTTTTCCTTGGACTTTCCTTTGAATAATGGATTGGTTGATACGAATTTCACATTTTCATGTTTTTCTGCTTCCTTCTTTATCGACTTATTCCAATCATCCACATATGCTTCGATTTTATCGCTGTCTTTATCCGGGTACGGATTATACAATCCCAACACGATGATATCCGCTTTTTTGCTCGCTGTCCCGGTAATATTCAGGATCTTATCAAGATGATCGAGATAGTCCTTTTTCGCATCCATGATCTCATCATGGTGCAAAGGGAACAAGTCTCCACCATTGTTCTTGATTAAATCATTGGTTCCAATATTGATGATAAATACATCCGCTTCACTTAAATCCTCGGCAACCTCGGGCTTTACGATTTGTGCGAGTAACTGATCCGACTGCTGCCCCGGTATCCCTAGGTTTTGGAAGTTATACGACTTCTTCGTTTGTTCTTTGTTTACTTTCTCTTCTAACCGCCCGATGTATCCTGCTTCCTTCTTATCACCATAGCCGTAAGTGAGGGAATCCCCCAATGCAATCACCCGCTTCTTTGAAGATGACTCTGTCTCATCTGCAAAAAAACTGAAGTAGACGATGGGAATAAGAGCAAACAGTACGACAACCCCTGCGATTTTTAACATTTTCATTCATGATCCGACCTTCCGATATAAACTGAGATGACTTTCATAATAGTCGTTATTCCCTGTTGGAGGGGTTATAACCCTGTTTATTTTTGGAAGATCGATCGGAGATATTCACATAGACAGCTCTCCAAACATCCAGAGGTCCGTCCCTCCTCACTTCTTCTGCACCCCAAACTGTGCATTCAGCTGGCCTTTGATCATTTTTTTCTTCGCTTCTTTTCTCTCTTTTATGGTGAGTTCATGTTTGATTTCTTTCGTCGTGACCCCTTCTTCACGCTGGTCGGCGATATCCATCAATCGTTCCACATCGGAAAAGGAGTATTTGCGATATCCCCTGTTGGAGCGCTGTGGAAAGATCAGATTCTTCTCTTCGTAATAGCGGATCTTTCTTTCGGTCAACCCGGTCAGTTCGCTCACGACTCCGATTGATATCACTTTTTTATCTTTATAGGAAGGTTCATTATCCACGGCTGACTCATCCTCCTAAGCAGGGAATATCTAGATTATACATGTCCTGCCAGGGGATTTGGACTATTATGTTAGAAAACCTTACAAAGAATTCTAAATTGTAAGAAAAAGGAGAAGAACGAATTATTGGGTTGTCTCCAGTTGATCAGTATCACTCCAAATGTTTCTCATTCTGTCCGTTACTTGCCTTCCTTCACCTACCACCTCTGAAATGATTTCTTTTACAGTTTGAATTTCCCGGATTCTTGCTACGGATTGGCCACATGAAAAGACACCCCCATCGAGGTCTCCTTCGTTGAACACCTTTGCAGACCTCTGGCCAGAAATGAAAGGTAAGAGTTCCTCCAATGTAGCTCCTCTACTTTCCGCTTCCAGCACTTTAAGAGCAACCGAATTTCTGCCCACTCTCGAAGTGGAACCGATTGATTTCTGAATCAATGCCGTATCTATTTCTGAAGCTTGTACCATCCACCTCTTCACATTGTCGTGGACCATTGCTTCTTGTGAAGCCAAGAATCTCGTACCCATTACGATGCCTTCTGCTCCTAAAGCAAGCATCGCAGCCAAGCCGCGGCCATCTGCAATCCCACCACCTGCAAGAACAGGAATAGATACTGCATCCACTGTCTGGGGAACTAAAACGATATTCCCCACATCCTCCATCCCTGGATGACCCCCGGCTTCAAACCCCACTACAGTTACAGCGTCACATCCCACTCTCTCGGCAGTCTTGGCATATTTTACTCCTGCTACTTTATGAATAACTGTTACGTCATTATCTTTTAATATCTTCATATATGGTTCAGGATTTCTTCCAGAGGTTTCCACAATACGTATCCCTTCATCCAGCAATACATCTATGTATGCCTCGTTCGGCATTTTCTTCACGCTGGGAAATAAGTTGATATTTATGCCAATCGGCTTTTCTGTTAATTCTCTTGCTTTTCTTATTTCTTGACGCAGTTCCTCCGCTGTTTCAAAAGTGGCAGAGGTCATGATCCCGAGTCCTCCCGCCTCTGAAACAGCAGCTGCTAATGGAGCACGGCCAATTCTGTATAACCCTCCGCAAATAACAGGGTATTGAATGTTCAGTAGTTCTGTTATACGTGTTTTCATCTTTTTTCCTCCTCTTAAAATTCAATTCTACCTGTCAGCTTTCATAGATCTTTTTACATTAGTCTGTCTTAAAAAGAAGAAGCATGCCCTCATATGGGGCATACTTCCAGGGTACACAGCTGAATCGAGAAACGTTTAAGGGAAAGTTTAAGCCTTCCACGTGTTCATCCGGACGAATCCTTGTTCACGAATACTTAATATTAGAATTTTCTGATAAATTATTATGCAGTTCAACCTTATTTTTGGCTATTGACGGTTTAACAAAAAGTGCAAACAATATTCCAAAAAGCAGAACAAGAACGGCCATAGACATGATTGATAAGTTATAACCTGCAATTTTATTTGCTCCAGCCAGTCCGACTATATAACCAGTCAACATTGGAGCGATGATCCCTGCGATATTGCCTGAAGACGTTAAGATGCTGGTCATCAGTGCACCACGCTCCGGCCACTCATTAATCATAACGGTTGGTCCAATAGGTAAAATCGAATAGGTCAGCCCTTTGGCTAAACACATAGCAACGATGACCCATACCGGATTTTGAAAAATGGTGATCGACGCCAGCAACACGGCTCCAAAGATCATTGCTCCGGCAACGACAAATACCCTTGATACCCGCCAGTTTTCGCTTTTCTTGAATAAATAATCCGACAACATTGACACTCCTGTATAAATAAGGACAGAAACAATTCCAATTACGGCTACGCTGTATCCCATTTCTGCCGGAGACATTTTTACCGCTTCTACTAGATAAATGGGTAACCAAACCGAAAACCAGACCACGAGGATATAAGTTGAAAAATAAGCCAGTGTTGTAAATAAAGCAGAAGGAGAACCAAGAAGCTTTAAAAAATCCTTTACGTTTATTTTACCAAGTTTTTCTTTCTTTTTCTGTTGAACATCCTGATATTTTTTCACAGGACTTTCTTTAGTGAAAAATTGAAATAAGAAGAACCATACGATACTCGCCACCCCAAGGCATGCGAAGGCTGATTTCCATCCTAATTGGGTAATCAAGAAAACGAGCAAGGGTGCTGCAATCATAGCTCCCACAGTTCCACCAGCCACAACAACAGAATTGGCAAATCCCCTTTGTCTTGGTGGAAACCATTTATCCGCGTGATTGTAGGCCACTGGACTGAATGGGCCTTCGAATGCCCCCAATAATACCCGGTATATAACGAGTAGTGGTAAAGCAGCAATCGCTAACACGCCAAACTGAAGGATGGCCCATGTTAACATTAATAATCCAAGGACCTTTTTGGCCCCAATTCGATCGGCCCAAGCAGCTCCAAAGATACCTGTGACAGGATAAAGCCAGTAATAACTGCTCCCAACAAGTCCCCATTCCGCATAGGATAAATCCAGTTCTTTCATAATGGGAAGAGCCGCAAGCCCGATGATTGATTTATCAGCGAAATTTATCACTGCACCGAAAAATAACATTAGAAGAACAAACCACCGCATATGAATCCCTCTTTTCTTCGTTATTATTTATATAGTTCAAAAAAGGAGCTAGCTTTGTAAACGCTTACTGAAAAAAAACCAAAAAAATCACTTATCACGGACAAGCTTGAACGTGCCAATTCCCTTTGCCAGAATATTACCTTGACTATCCTTAATTTCCCCTTCAGTGAAAGCCAGTTTATATCCTTGCTGAAGAACTTTGGCCTCTGCGAAGATTTCACCTTCTGAAATACTGGAAAGATAATGAACGGTTAAATTCGTTGTCACTACTTTTGCCTTCGTAACGGACCGCGTGACCATGCCAAGAATATAATCCAGCATGGTTGCATGAACACCTCCATGAAGGGTTCCATTTATATTTAGTAAATATTCTTTAATATCCAGTTTGATTTTCACATTTCCTTCTTCAAAATGCACGATTTCAAACCCTATATGCGAAAAAAACGGGTTATCTTTAAATTTTTCTCGGATGTCTTCTATTGTATTTGGCAACGTTCGCCTCCCCCTTTTTATCTGCCTTGATACTCTGGTTTTCGTTTTTCCAGAAATGCCGTCGTTCCCTCTCTTTTGTCTTCTGAAGAAAAGAGGACAGCCTGAGCAAGCTTTTCAATCATCAATCCTGTCTTCATATCCACGTCGGATCCCAGATTCACCGCAATTTTAGCTAACTTTACAGCTAAAGGGCCTTTTGACAGGATTTGACCCGCCACTTCTTCTACCTTTTCTTCAAGGTCTTCAGGATTGGATACTTCTGATACAAGACCGATTCGATGCGCCTCTTCCGCATCTATCAACTTGCCCATCAATATCATTTCCAGGGCCTTTCCTTTGCCGACGATCCTGACCAGGCGCTGCGTTCCTCCCGCACTGGGGATGATGGATAGATTAAGTTCCGGCAAACCAAGCTTGGCAGTGGTTGAGGCGACCCGTATGTCACATGCCATCGCTAATTCACATCCGCCTCCCAAAGCATAGCCATTAATCATGGCAATAGTAGGCTTCTCGAAAGACTCTATTAAATTGTACACATCTTGCATTCCGCTTGGACTTAACGCATCAAGCGCCGATTTTTCACGCAGCTGGCCAATATCAGCTCCTGCAGCGAACGATTTATTTCCTTGCCCTGTAAAGATCAAGCATGCTATCGATTCATCTTTCCTTATATCTTCTAAAGCCTCTGTTATTTCTCCTAATGTTTCTTTTGTCAGAGCATTTCTCTGTTCAGGACGATTGATTACGATATAAGCGAGCTGTCCTTTTTTGATCATGTCTATATTTGCAAATGTAATCATACCTATATCCCTCCATTCTTCATTTCTTTATCGTTCAAGTATTAACGCGATCCCTTGCCCTCCGCCTATACAAGCAGCTGCAAGCGCACGTTTTGCGTCACGTCTTTCCATTTCATATACTAACTTTGTAATGAGCATGGATCCTGTTGCTGCGATCGGATGACCGTGAGCAATGGCCCCTCCATTTACATTCACTTTCTTCATGTCCATAGACAGTTCCCTCTGACAGGCAAGCACCTGAGCAGCGAACGCCTCATTAAATTCAATCAAATCGAAATCTTCAAGGGAGAGACCTGTTCTCTGAAGCACTTTTTGAACAGCGGGGACTGGCCCGATCCCCATTATATTTGGATCTACTCCTGCAACTGCCCACTCCTTTACTTTCGCCAATACGTCAATTCCCTTTTCAATAGCTCGATCTTCTGACATAAGAACAACAGCTGATGCCCCGTCATTGACACCGGAAGAATTCCCAGCCGTTACACTTCCCCCTTTTTTAAATACGGGAGAAAGCTTTGATAAATCTTCTAATGTCGTATTCGGACGAACATGTTCATCTTGATTGAAAGAATAGGATTCTCCTTTTCTATTCGTAATCGAAATTGGGACAATCTGTTCCTTGAAATATCCACTATTGATTGCATTGGCCATCTTTTGTTGGCTTTCGTATGCAAATGAATCCTGTTCCTCCCTGGTTACTTCATACTTTTCAGCTAAGTTTTCCGCTGTTATTCCCATAGGAGGGTCACCGATACGTTCTGGCGATAGTTTTCTTTTTACAAATTGAGGAGGCATTCGATCATAGGGTCTGCTTTGGGGTGCAAGTAAATATGGTGATCGTGACATGCTTTCCGTTCCACCTGCAAGAAAGACCTCTCCGCGCCCTGCCCGGATTTGATCAGCTGCAAGACCAATACTGTTAAGTCCTGAACCACATTGACGATCGATGGTCATGCCGGGAATGGACAGAGGTAAACCGGCTTCAAGCAGAGTCAGTCTGGCCATATTCCCTCCCCCGGCAAGACAGTTCCCGAAGATGACATCCTCAATATCCTCTGCCCTTATATGGGCACGCTGAATCGCTTCTTTCATCACAGCAGCTCCATACATGGAAGGATCCATATTAGCAAGAGTCCCTCCTTGTTTGGCAATGGCGGTCCGAACGGCGGATACAATAACAGGTTGCTTCATAACATCCTCTCCTTGTTTAAAATCTATAAAATGGTTTCTAGCATAATCGCCATACCCTGGCCGCCGCCTACACAAAGCGTCGCGATCCCATATCTTTCTTGTCTCTTGATCATTTCATGCAATAGGGTGGTGACGATCCTGGCCCCGGTCGCTCCCACAGGATGACCAAGGGCAATCGCCCCTCCATTTACATTCACTTTGTTCACATCAAGTTTCAGCTCCCGAATGACGGCCAACGCTTGAGAAGCAAAGGCTTCATTGAGCTCAAAAAGCCCGATATCTTCTACTTTCTTACCTGTCCTTTGCAGAAGTTTCCTCACAGCCGGTACCGGACCGATCCCCATCACTTCGGGAGAAACTCCTGTCGTTGCCCAATCTACTACCTTTACAAGCGGTTTAATGTTCAATCGTGAGGCTTCGCTTCTCTTCATTAACACCAATGCCGAAGCCCCGTCATTTCGACCGCAGGCATTACCTGCTGTAACCGTTCCATTTTCTTTGAAAGCGGGCTTTAAACCAGACAACTTCTCAATCGTTGTTTCCGGTCGGGGATGCTCGTCGCGATCGATTGTGAAAGTTCCCTTTTTATGCTGGGTCGTAACCGGGACAATTTCCTCTTCAAACTCTCCTCTTTCCATCGCTTTAGCCGTTCTTTTTTGACTTTCTACTGCAAAGGCATCCTGATCTTCTCTTGAAACATGATATCTTTCCGCAACATTTTCGGCGGTGATTCCCATCCCGAGTCTGTGTCCATAGATATCTTGTGGCTGCTGTCCATTTTCTTTATTTGAATCTACCAAGATGGACCGGTCTCCTCCGAAGCGGGTATTTCTTAGATATAGAGGTGCACGACTCATACTCTCTGTGCCACCTGCTACAACGATTGTCCCCTGGTTGGATTCAAGCTGTTGGACAGCCGAGGCGACGGCCTGCATGCCTGATGCACATAACCGGTTGACGGTAAAGGCTGGTGAAGTCTCAGGTACCCCTACCCTCAATGCCGCTACTCTCGCAACATTCGATGATTCCGTTGATTGTCTTACTTCTCCTAAAATGACTTCACTAACTTGTTCAGCCGCTATGTCCGCTTTCTTTACTGCCTCTTCTATAACAAGACTCGCTAGATGACCGGAGCTGATTTCTTTTAAAGCACCTCCATAGCGGCCAATCGGCGTCCGGACAGCGCTCACAATGACGATTTCCTCTCGCATCTTTTTTCTCCCCCCTGCACTCGTCAGCTATACTCTTTCTTTAATTGCCCAGCTATGATGTTTTTCTGAATTTCAGATGTTCCTTCATATATCCTTGTGATTCTGGCATCCCTGAAAAAACGCTCAATTGGATAATCTGCAATATACCCGATCCCTCCGTGGACTTGAACAGCTTTATCTGCCACGCGGTTGTATACTTCTGAGCCAAAGAGTTTCAGCATGGCCGCTTCCTTAATCACTTTCATTCCTTCATCGACCATCCATGCTACCCGATATGTAAATGATCGCAGTGACTCAACATCCACCGCCATTTCAGCTATCATATGAGATACGGCCTGATGTTCGAAAATCGGAACATCAAATTGAATACGTTCCTGCGCATACGTTGCAGTTAAATCCAGAAGTTTCTGACACGAACCAAGATTGCGGGCTGCCAATCCGGCACGTCCGTTTGCCAGGATCTTTAGTGCGTTAACATATCCCTGTCCTTCTTCTCCCAATACGTTTTCAACAGGTACTTCACAATCTTCTAAAATGATTTCAGCAGAATGTGATCCCCTGAGCCCCATCTTCCGCTCCACTGCCCCGACATGAAACCCCGGGAATTCTTTTTCTATAATGAAGGATGTAATGCCCTTTGCACCCTTATCCGGATCTGTCACAGCCATCACCGTGAATATATCCGCTTCTGTCGCGTTTGTAATATAATGCTTCGTACCGTTTAAGATGTACTTGTCTCCCTTTTTTACAGCCGATGTTTTTAGATTCGTGGCATGAGAACCTGCACCTGGCTCAGTCAGCGCAAACGCCCCGATTTTTTCACCCCTTGCCATGGCAGGCAAATACTTACGCTTTTGTTCCTCGGTGCCCATTTCTACAATACCAACCGTCCCTATCCCCGTATGCGCCCCAATCAGAGTGGTATAACCGTTGTGAGTAGCTCCGATTTCCTCATACAGTGCACATTTTCCCACCATCCCGATCCCAAGCCCATCATAGGCTTCCGGAATGCTTAATCCGAACAGGCCCAGTTCTTTTGACATTTCTTTGATCCGGTCGGGGATTTTATCCTCTTGTTCGATTTGCATTGCCACAGCCTCTACTTCTGTTTGGACAAAATCACGTACACCTTTTTTCAAAAATTGAATGTCTTCGCTAAGACGAAAGTCCATCCTTTTCACCTCTTTCACGATTGTTTGCTATATTCGTAGAAACCTCTGCCCGTTTTCCTGCCTAATCTTCCCGCTTTCACGTACTTTGTAAGGATAGGGCAGGGACGATAGGTTTCACCGAGTGTCTTATAGAGATACTCCATATTACGGAGCCTCGTATCCAATCCGACTAAATCGGCTAACTCCAAAGGCCCCATGGGATGATTCAGTCCCAGTTTCATCGCTTTATCGATATCCCCGATACTCCCTACGCCTTCCATGACCATCTTCATCGCTTCGTTGCCGATCAGGCAATTCATTCGGCTGACGGCAAAACCGGGAAATTCGTTGATCCTGACACATTCTTTTTCGATGGTTTCTCCGAACTGAAAACTTTTAGCCACCGTTTCTTCGGAAGTTTCTAATCCACAGATCACTTCAATTAATTTCATTTTTGGAACGGGGTTAAAAAAGTGAAGGGCGATACATTGGGGAGGTCTGTTCGTTTGAGCTCCAATCTCTGTTGGACTCATGGTAGAAGTATTGGTTGCCAGGATGGCATGCTTAGGCGCGTATTTATCCAATTGCTTAAAAATGCCGACCTTCAGTTCCATTACTTCAAGAACCGCTTCAATGACTAAATCAGCTTGCTCTGCCGCTTCCTGAAGATGTGTCGTATATTTTATTTTTTGGCCATAAGCGTTTGCCTGTTCGGCTGTCAGGAATTCTTTTTGTACTGCTATTTGAAATTGGCTGTCTATATACTCTTTGCATGTTTCAAGGGTATGAGAATGAATATCCTGTACGGTAACCGATAATCCGGCTGCTGCGCAGGTGTAAGCTATCCCCCGCCCCATCGTTCCCGCACCGATGATGGCTATTTGCTTGATCATGTTAACGCCTCCTTTCCGTTTTTGAATTCTTCTGGCCTATACCCGGACTTTAGAATGATCGTAGGTGTAAAATCCTTTTCCTGTTTTCCGTCCCAATTCCCCTTTTTGGACTTTATCTTGCACGATTTGAGCCGGCTTGTCCGCTTCATCTCCACTTTCTTGATATCGTTGCATCCGCACAAAATAATTGACATCAATGCCTGTCAAATCCATGAGGGCAAAAGGGCCAATCGGATGGTTTAACGCTTTTGTACATACCAGATCGATTTCTTCATGATCTGCATATCCGTTTTCCAATAAATACACGGCTTCATCCATTAATTTCCCCAGGATCCGGTTGGCAATGAAGCCTGAAATCTCTTTTTTCAGAAGAACAGGTACTTTTTGAATTTTTTTGACTACCTCCACTGCAAGCTCTGCTGTCTCATCAGAAGTATGAGGTCCCCGTACCACTTCGACCAGTTCCATCACAAGGGCCGGATTAAAAAAATGTACGTTGCATACTTTTTCAGGTCTGTCCGTCACATCGGCGATCTTCGAACTGACAATGGTGGAGCTGTTCGTTGCCAGGATCGCATGCTTCGGAACGATCCCATCCAGTTTTGCAAAGAGTTCCCTTTTAGCCTCTAATTTCTCTACGATTGCTTCAATCACAAAATCCGCCTGCTGAAGATCTTCCAAAGAAGAGGAAAACATCATCCGGCTAAAGGCGTCCGCCACCTCATTTTCTGTTAATCTACCTTTTTGGATCCTTCTATCCATATGACCTTGCAGAGAATGTTTGGCCTTTGTAAGACTCTCATCACTTACGTCATGGAGAATAACCGAATATCCGCCCAAGGCACACACCATGGCAATTTGTGATCCCATTGCGCCAGACCCGACGACACCTATTGTTTTAATCCCGCTCATTTCCACGCTTATTCTCCTCCCTATTCCGTTCCTCTTGAACCAACAACCTCTTTAACAGTTTCCCGACTGTATTCCGAGGGAGCGACTCCCTTATTTCAAACTCCTTTGGCACTTTATAACGTGTCAGCTTCATATAACAATGACCTTTGATTTCTTCTAAATCCACCTGACAATCATCTTTGGGAACAATGTATGCCTTTACAACTTCTCCGTTTGCTTGATCAGGAATTCCGACAACAGCCGCTTCCTTCACATGAGGATGTTCATACAGGATACTCTCTACTTCCTGGGGATAAATGTTGAACCCGCCTACAATCACCATTTCTTTCTTTCTGCCGACAATGTAAAAGTAACCCTCTTCATCCATCGTTGCCAGATCCCCTGTGAAGAGCCACCCATCCCGTAAGGAGCGACTCGTTTCCTTCTCATTGTTCCAATAGCCTTTCATGATTTGGGGTCCTTTAATGAGCAATTCCCCCACACAATTGGTCGGCAATTCCTGCCCATTCTGATCCACGATCATACAATCCGTACCCGGCACCGGGATTCCGATACTCCCTATCTTCCTTACACCGGTAGTGGGGTTGCGATGAGTGGATGGAGACGCTTCAGATAAGCCAAATCCTTCTAATATGGCTGATCCTGTTAAATACTCAAAACGTTTAATAATTTCAATGGGAAGAGGGGCCGACCCACAGGAACACATTTTTATACAATCCAGTCCGTAGTCCTCTACTCCAGGATGATTGACAAATGCACTGTACATTTTAGGAACCCCGGGAAAGTATGTAGGGCGGTATTCACGAATATTGTCCAATACATCCTCTATTTCAAATTTCTTGATCAGGAGCACCGTCCCCCCGATGTACAACCCAAGGTTCATGGCGCTTGTCATGGCATACACATGATACAGTGGTGTCGCAGTCAATACGACTTCCTCTCCCAGGAGCATGTTTCCACCATACATATATTGACTTTGAACGACATTGGCAATCAGGTTGTAGTGGGTCAGAACCGCTCCCTTCATCTTACCGGTCGTCCCTCCCGTGTACTGGATAACCGCCACATCCTCATGTACAGATACAGGTGCGGGCTTATCCAGGGAATGGGAGGAATGTTTTAACTCTTCTAAGCTGTGAAACCCAGATCCTTCACTACTTTTTTCCGCTTGTGAGACAAAGATATGCCGGAATGTATAGATTCCGGATACTTCCTTAACAGCTTGGATTGCCCCCGGATCCACGACTAGATAGGTTACATGAGAATCGCTTGCCAGCTGAAGGAGTTCCCTGGCCGTATACATTGGATTAATCTGCACGACGACCAGCCCAAGTGCCTGAGCAGCATAATAAGAAATGATATAATCTGGATGATTCGAGAGCATGAGACCGATCCGTTCCCCTTTGCTTGCACCGAGACTTCTCCAGGATGCCGCCAAGCGATCCACTCCATCCTTTAATTCACGATAGGTCATCTTTTGATGTTCATAGATGATGGCTGTACGATCTCCGTATTGTTCCGCCGACCTCTCCAAAATGCTATACAGGGGAATTTCCGGCACTTGAAACTCCTTATTCGTTGGATAAAATTTACTCCACGGCCGATCTAACAAGTTTTCCAAAGATTTCACCTTCCTCTTTCATTCAGCCCTATACTTATAGAGACTGGCTTTTTTAACACTCCTGTAAAACATTCCGCGCAATGATCAAACGTTGAATTTCATTTGTTCCTTCATAAATCTTTGTAATCCTTGCATCTCTATAAAAACGTTCCACCGGATAGTCGGATACATATCCCATCCCACCGTGAATCTGTACGGCTTTGTCGGCTACTCTGTTAAATACGTCCGACGCAAATAATTTCGCCATCGAGGCCTCTTTCACCACTTTTTTGCCCTCATCGATCTTTTGTGCTGCCATCATGGTCAACGTCCTTGCAGCTTCCGTTTCTGTTGCCATGTCTGCGAGCATCCATTGAATCGCTTGATTATCAGCAATCGGCTTACCGAACTGAATACGCTCTTTGGCATATCCCGCCGATAATTCAATTAACTTATCACATGATCCGACTGCTCTGGCAGCTAAACCAACACGGCCTTCTCCCAATATTTTAAGCGCGGACATATATCCCATTCCGACTTCGCCGATGACATTTTCTTCGGGGATGATACAATCTTCAAAGATGATTTGAGACGTATATGAACCTCTCAAACCCATCTTTTTGTCTTTTTTCCCAATGATCAACCCAGGGAAGTCCTTTTCCAACAAGAAAGCGGTGATTCCGCCTTTCGCTCCCTTATCTTTGTCCGTTAGAGCAAATACGGTAAATACATCGGCAATCGGACCGTTGGTAATGAAATGTTTGGTGCCGTTCATTACCCAATAATCGCCTTTCTTCTCTGCCCTCGTCGCCAAATTCGTCGCATCGGATCCCGCACCGGGTTCTGATAAGGCAAATGCACCGATCTTATTGCCCGCAGCCATATCAGGTAAATATTTATTCTTCAAATATTCTGATGCTAATTTTACAAGTCCCGTGCTTCCGATACCTGTATGCGCGCTTATTAAGGAAACAAACCCGTTATGAGTCCTTCCCAATTGCTCAAGTACATTGGCCTTTTCTACTGTATTTAATCCGATTCCACCGTACTCCTCGGGAATACTGATCCCAAACAGGCCCAATTCCTTTGCCTTTTCTACTAAATGATCGGGAATCGCGTCTTCTTCTTCGATTTGCTGTGCATAAGGTTCCACTTCTTTTTCTACAAAATTACGAATCATACTTTTCATTTGCTGCATTTCTTCTGTTAATGCTACCGTCATTGGTCATCTTCCTTCCTCAACAAGTTTTCACTAAATGTTATTGCAAGAAGTGTGCCAACTCTTAGAATCGTTGCTTTAAGCGGACTCTTTCAACCGTAAAACCGAAAAAGATTCATTTTTGAATCGAAATAAATCGTTTAGAGGAAAAGTTGCTGTTTCCTTGATTCAATTGTGTATCGTTTGATTTATTTTTGAATCGAAAGATGATTATGTCTATATCTTTTTATCAAAAAAGGCCAATTCAAAGAACTTACTAATCTTTGAATTGCCCTATATCTTTTAAAAGAGTTGGAGCACCTAAAACGATTTCTACTCTTTTATTTTCAATCTATACTTTTTCAATTTTCTAACTATTGTAGGCTGACTTGTTCCTAAAGCCTCTGCTATTTCATATGTGGTATGACATGTATTAACAGCAAGCGAAAGCACTTTTTCTTCTGCTATTTCCACCGCTTCTTTGAGTGTCATCAGCTCTGTAAACACCAAACTTGAATTGTTGGATTCTTTATATTCTATAGGAAGATCCCGTATGGTTAATTCCTTTCCTTGAGTGGTGATTACCATTCGTTCAATCAGATTAGAAAGTTCCCTGACATTCCCCGGCCAATTGTAGCGGTAAAAGAAATCGTTCAGTTTTACATCGATTATTTTATCTTTCCCGTACTTGTGATTCGTCTGCTGTAAAAATAATTGAATCAGTGGCAGAATATCATCTCTTCTCCCCTTCAGCGGAGGGATCGCTATAGGGATCACGTTTAATCGATAATACAAGTCTTCCCGAAACTCACCATTGTGCACCATCTCTTTCAAATTACGATTTGTGGCGGCAATGATCCGTACGTTTACTTTCTTTGATTTGGTGGCCCCCACACGACGTATCTCTTTTTCCTGAAGCGTCCTTAAGAGTTTCACTTGCAATGCCAGCGATAATTCACCCACTTCATCCAGAAATAGAATCCCGTTATCTGCAAGCTCGAGCATTCCCGGCTTTCCATTGGAATTCGCCCCTGTAAACGCTCCAGCTTCATATCCGAATAGCTCTGACTCTAATAGATCTGGCGGAATGGCTCCACAATTAAGTTTAATGAACTCCCCCTGCTTAGCCCGTATACTTTGGCTATAAATAAATTTAGCCAATACATCTTTCCCTACACCCGTTTCACCTAAAATCAATACTGTGGCATCCACATCGGCAATGCGTTCTGCCATCTCATAAATCAGTTTCATTTGATGACTTGCAATCACGACGTCCCCGTCTCTTTTAGTAACGCCTTTTAATCGTTCAATTTCCTTTTTGTAGCTATTGTTTAATTCATTCGCTTTTTTTAAGGCCGTTTGCAACTCATTCAGTTCAGATAAATCCCGTATGTTGGTGACTACTTTTTCTATTTCGCCATCATCATTAATGACTGGATTACCCGTGATCAGAGTTTCTTTCCCTGAGTAATTATATTGAACCGTAGAAACAGACCTCTTTTGTTCGATTACCTTCTGTGTGACGGAACTCTTTAGAATTCCCCTTTTCATCAAAGCATCCACACTTTTGCCTATGTAATATTCTTTTGGGATACCTGTAATCCGTTCTATTGCAGAGTTCGTTTTAAGGGTCACTCCATTTTTATCCGTTATGTAGATGACATCGTACGAGCTTTCAATAATCGCCTCTAGTTCACGATTCAACGTCCTTAGCTCTTTTACTTCCTGTGTGACTTGTTCTAATTCGGATAATTCGGTATTCACGACAACCCCCACCTCTCAATTAACAAGTGAATTTCGATAAATTTAGTTGTATTTCTTCTTATTTCTCCAAAAATCCCAAAATACCTCCCGTATCGATCAATCTATGAGAAATGGCATATAAGAAGAAAAGATGAGGGAGGGAACCAAAAACGGGACCCTGTTATATAAATAGGGCCCTGCGTTTAGGAGTCTCGGATTAAGAATGGATAAATACCCTTGGACTCATTTCAAGTTCAGGGACTTTATCAGCAATGGCTTTCCCTATAGGGAAACATGCTGTAGCTGCAGGTGAGGGGGCATTGCAGACGTGAATGCTTCGTTTACCCGGAACAATGAAGAAATCGTCGACCAATGTTCCATCTGATTGAAGGGCCTGCGCCCTTACACCCGAAGAAGCCGGTACAAGATCTTCTTCCTGAACGGAAGGAATCAGTTCCTGAAGACTTTTGACAAAGGCCTTCTTACTATAGGATCGCCACATTTCCTTGGCGCCTTCTTTCCAATACTTTGAGGCCAGCTTCCAGAATCCTTTATATGTCATCACTTCTGAAAGGTCCTTCACATCAAAATCCGTCTTTTTGTATCCTTCCCTTTTCAAACTGAGCACGGCGTTCGGACCGGCTTCGACCCCTCCCCCGATCATTCTTGTGAAATGGACGCCCAGGAATGGAAAATCCGGATTTGGCACAGGGTATATCAGATTTTTCACAAGATGATGCTTTTCAGGTATTAATTCGTAATACTCCCCTCGAAAAGGAATGATCTGTAAATCGATTTCTACCCCGGCCATCTTTGTCACCCGGTCGCTTTGCAGTCCCGTGCAATTGACTACAAATTTTGTCTGAAAAGTCTTTTTGTCTGTTACGATCTCAACGTTGTGGTCATGCTCCATCACTTGTTTGACTTCTGTATTTAGATGCAGCTCTGCTCCTCGCTTCGTTAAATCATGCACCATCCTCTCACAGACTTGTTTATAATCAACAATACCGGCTTGGGGTACCTTTATCGCTTTTATCCCTTTCACATAAGGTTCTTCTTCCTTAATTTGTTCCTCACCAATCAGCGAAAGGTCCAGCCCATTCGCCCTCCCCCGTTGGAACAAATTCTCAAGCTGCGGAAGTTCAGATGGTTTCGTAGCCACAATCACCTTTCCACATTGATCATAATCCACCCCATGTTCACGGCAGAACTGAATCATTTGTCTGCTTCCCTCCGTTGCAAACTTTGCTTTTAAACTGCCTGGTTTGTAATAGATCCCGGAATGGATGACGCCGCTGTTATTTCCGGTTTGATGCCTGGCCCAGGCGCTTTCCTTTTCTAATACAGCAAGATTCGCATGAGGGAAACGCCTGCTTAATGAGAAAGCCGTTGATAAACCAACAATGCCTCCCCCAATGACAATGATATCTTTCATTCTTTTCCCTCCTAATGGCAACCACTCTTAAACTTTCGCAAAATATCCTCTTTGTCTTAATAATTCACGGTATAAGCTTGGATTTTTTTCAAATGCGGCCCTTCCGTGGAGCCAGAAATGATTGTTGATCATCACGATGTCACCTATCGGTAGAGGCAGGGCGATAGTAGCGGCACTGTTCTCCATGGAATCGGAAAGCTCTTTTAAATACGTTGCTTGTTCTAACGTTGCAGGGTAAGCGAATTGGTCAATGAAGCAGATGCAGGGCTTGCCGTTTTGTTCATAGAAGGTTTGATTGTAGACCGTTTGACTCACGTTTTTACTTGAAGGTGCTTTGTATTCAATACGTGCCGTCGCCAAGGGATGGTTTGAGAATCTCTCTAAGTCCTCCCAATCGTCTAAATGAAGCAACCGGGATTCTCCTCCAACGGCATTCTCTTCAGCGAATTTCATCATCAACAGCCAGTCCGTCGGCTCATCCACAAACGTACCATCTGTATGCAATGTGAATAAACGATAAGCCTGGCGCAGGTATGAATCGCTGCTATCCGTGTCTTTCACGTTGAACCTTGCGTAGTAGGTGCTGGACATGGCATCGAAGTTGACTCCCCCTACAAGATGGGTCAGGGCTGTGGAGAATTTGACATAATCTTGATCAGACACCGTTTGGTTCTGCATCCCAATGGTAAAACCTCCGGACGTTCGATCATGTAAAATGGATCGGATCGTCTCCACAAAGGTTTCCCCTGCAATTTTCTGCAGCCGTTCTGCCAACACCAATCTCATATATGGGACATATTCCAACTGCTGTGCATTTACATCCTGATTCTGTTCCAAAAATGTGCGAAGTACCCCGTTACTCACTTCGATGGAGTAAAGTCGATGATGATAAGGATGCTCCTTCACCTCAAATGTATCGTATTTACCCGTAAACGATTTTAAACCCTCTTGAATCACGTTCATGTTTTCTCCTCCTTTTTATTTAAGCAATAAAAATAGCCAGCTATATCAATCCTTGCACACATGTATGCAAAGAATATGATACAACTGGCTACGGCCTACTTACGGCTTCTGGCAGGAAGTCCGATAGGCTTAACAGTTTATTTTAGTTATGGCTAGTGAAATAAATTACTGATCATGGAAGGGGAACCTTCCTAGGAGTAATCTGATAACTATAGTGTATTAAATCATCAGGGCTTTGTCAATTATTTATTAGAAAATTCTAATTTTTCACTCTGGTTGATGTAAAGATATTGTTTATAAGCATCTTTTACCGCAGCAACCAATGCCGATTGGGCTTTCCCGTGGTAATGTCCCTCAATCTCTTCAATGATAGGTTGGAGACCATCAAGCAAACTATGTCCTTTCAGTAATTGATCCAAGAACTTTTGGGCATGACCGGTCGCTAGTGTACAGGATGCATCGAGAATTACCCAGTATTTTAAATCCGTCTCTAGTGTAATCGTTAATGTTTGATGAATATCACTTGCTGCCATCCCCTGCGGCAGCTTGGCATGACCAGCCAGCATGACTGTTTTTTTCAATGTGAGACCTCCCTGTTGGTATGCTACTCAACTTGAATAAGTATCTTTTATATATGGATTCGTCATTGTACTCTGAATCCCTTTATCTCTGGAAGGAAACTTTACAAAGTAAATGATTTCCTATTCCATCCCCTTTACACTACCCTTAAGAATCCAAAAGGAGTGAACACGCATGCCATTTTTACGTGAAGCCGTTGAACGACAGAGACAGCAGTTTATCCGTCGGTTGGTAGAAGCTGGTGTTTACAAGCCATGTGATGAAGGATTGAAGAAATTGACCCTGTCGGAGTTGGTGTATGTGTTTAACAAGCATAAGAAGAATTGACCCATAAAAAAAGCCTGACGAGAGGGATCCCCTTCCGTCAGGCTTCGTTACATTAACCGTTTTTGACTTTTTCTTTCAGCTCTTCGATGTAGTGCTGAGCGGTTTGCGCGGCGATGCTGCCGTCGCCTGTTGCTGTTACGATTTGGCGAAGTTGTTTTTCACGGACATCGCCTGCTGCAAAGATACCAGGTACCTTCGTTTCCATTTGTTCGTTTGTTTCGATGTATCCTTCAGAGTTGATGATTCCGAGGTTCGCGAATGGCTTCGTCAATGGAAGCATACCGATATAAATGAAGACACCATCCGCCTGGAAGTCTGTTTCTTCTCCATTTTCAGTGGATACAAGAGTAACACTTCCGACTTTACCGTCTTTATCGTTGATTTCTTTTATTGTATGGTTCCAGATGAAATCCACTTTCTCGTTATCAAACGCACGCTGTTGAAGGATCTTTTGAGCACGGAGCTCGTCGCGGCGGTGAACAATCGTCACTTTGTTAGCGAATCTTGTCAGGTAAACCCCTTCCTCAACGGCAGAGTCCCCTCCACCTACGACAACAAGGTCTTTTCCTTTAAAGAATGCCCCGTCACATACGGCACAGTAAGATACTCCGCGTCCACCCAGTTCTTTTTCACCAGGAACACCGATTTTCTTATATTCTGCACCTGTTGTGATGATCACGGCACGGGCCTTGAATTCTTTTGAACCGGTTTTGACGATTTTGAAATCCTCGCCGTCCACGATTTCCTTGATGTCTCCGTACGCGTATTCCGCACCGAATTTTTTTGCATGATCGAACATTTTATTAGAAAGATCAGGTCCAAGAATATGGTCGAAGCCAGGGTAGTTTTCCACTTCTTCCGTATTCGCCATTTGTCCGCCCGGCACTCCTCTTTCAAGCATAAGCGTTGAAAGACTTGCACGTGACGTATAAACAGCTGCAGTCATTCCTGCAGGGCCTGCACCTACAATGATTACATCATAAATTTTTTCTTCAGACATAATGACATTCTCCTTCCGAAACAGTCGTAAGCACATTCTTTATTCAATACTATGGCCAAAGGTTGGAATGGCGTCCAGAAGCCTTCAACCTATAGTATTTACTTCCTACACCTATCCTATAAAAAATAGGTTCATATCGTCCAAAAATATGCTCAGGGCAGGTAACTTTCCACGACCGCTATATATTTTGTCAGGGTGCTTGTGGATAAGTCGAACCTGTCGCAAAGCTGCTTCTTCGTCACCTTTTCATTCCGCAGGCGATTCCAGACGAATTCCGTTGCCGCTGCAAATGCTTTAGCATTCTTGAACGTTTCCCGTTCTTTGATGCCCCGGTAGGCAATCGTGAACCACGTAAGGAATAAGCCGGATTCCACGCTCGTAATCGGGTGATGATCGCCATATAGATGAAGGGCGACCTGATGCATATTCTGGATTTCCTGATTCACTTTGATCGAACTGTTGCCGTTACTATTCAGTACCTGCGCCAAATACACCTTCTCGACGATGGACAGATCCTCTACATCACAAAAATCTGCGTGCGTGAGGATGGCCCTCTGATTATCTGAGATGGAGGTCAGGAATAGGCCGAATAATTTCTCTTCCGTATACTCACTTTGAAGTTTTTTCAAGATGGATGTGACGTGATTTTCAAAACCATCTGCTTGCTTTTGGTCGTTCCACGGCTCGAGCCCTTCTTTTTCCGGGTTGACCTCCAATACCTTTTTCCACGCATTGCGGGCCGTATCTTCATGACCCGTTTCATAAGCGGAATAGGACAACCAGTAATAGAAGCTTGCGTCGCCTTCAAAGCCGATCTTCTGAAGGGACTTCAACCAATCATACGCACGCTTTGAATGCCCCACAAGGGCAAACGTGGCCCCAAGCTTGTAGCGGTGCTCATGGAGCAGGGGACGGACCTTCTCGAGACCCTGGATCAATCCCTCCAGCTCGTCATGGCGCTTTTGATAGAAATAAAAGACCGCCGTATTGCACAGTGCATGAAGATTACCCGGATTCTTCTCAAGCACCTCTTCCAGGGTGGCGGACGCTTTATCCACTTCCCCCAGATAGAAATAGGCAAGGGCGAGATTATTATAAGCGGACCAGAATTCCGGATAGTCACGGATGACTCCCTGTAAAGTATCCACAGCTTTCTGGAAGTGACCGGATTCGAGGAGTTCCCTTGCTTTTTCCTGCTGGACGATGAGCTCATCATGCTCATACAGATCATCGACAATCAAGTCGGAATCGAGTTCCAGAAGCTCCAACAGGTCTTCGGCATCCTCGACGAATTCACCATATTCTTCTTTATCAAGATATGTGGAGACCTGTTCATACGCTTCTTTAAATAAGCCAAGGTGGGCATAGTTATTGGCCAAGAAATAATGGCATTCCGTCATATGGGGATCGAGATCCTCCAGTATATTATGCAATAAATCATTGGAACGCTTGTATTCGCCCAGTTCTGTATACACAATCGATAATTGACAGGCAATCATCGGTTCAATCGGTTCTAATTGAAATGCTCTATTTAAATATTTTAACGATTTCTTAAGTTCACGACGTTGATAAGCTTTCATCCCTTTGTTGTAGTAATACTCACCAGTCGGGACAAAAGACAACACTTTCGCTTCTTGACTACTTAATTTTGACCCTTTTCTCATCAAAGTCCTCCGAAACGTTCATAGTATAACTACAGTAGTATATCATACAATACACCCGTACTAAACTACCATATTTTGAGGGACGGACCTTCGCGCCAGGCGCGAAGGTCCGTCCCTCAAGGGTGTTATTTATTATGACGTTCCACGAGGACATCCAGGACCGTTTCTAGTGGGAGTTTTTGTTCCCTTAATAAGACAAGCACGTGGTAGAAGAGGTCGGCGACTTCCCATTTCAATTCTTCACTGTCCCTGTTTTTGGCGGCAATGATCACTTCTGATGCTTCTTCCCCTACTTTTTTCAGGATTTTGTCCACTCCTTCTTCAAAAAGATAGGTTGTGTACGCTCCTTCAGGACGCTCGATTTCACGATTTTCGATCAGTTTTTCCAGAGTGAGAAGGATATTTTCTTTTGATGATTTCCCCTCACCAAAGACTTTTTCATGGAAACAGCTGTCCTCACCCTTATGGCAGGCAGGTCCTTTCTTCGAGATGAGGACCAGAAGTGCATCTTGATCGCAATCCCACGTGATATTCTCGACCGTTTGTGTATTCCCGCTCGTTTCACCCTTATGCCAAAGTTCTTGGCGTGACCGGGAATAGAACCATGTTTCCCCTGTCTCAACGGTTTTTCTAAGTGAGGTTTCATTCATATAGGCTAAAGTGAGGACATCCTTCGTTGCAGCGTCCTGTACGATGGCAGGCACAAGGCCTTTGTCGTCGTACTTCACGGATGTGATCCAATCAGTGTTTGTCATCGTACGTGCACCTCTTCTTTCCGTAAGTAGCTTTTTACTTCTTCTACACTCGTTTCTTTATAATGAAAAATGGAAGCTGCCAGGGCCGCATCTGCTTTCCCTTCTGTGAACACATCTTTAAAGTGGACGGCATTCCCGGCACCGCCGGATGCAATCACGGGAATCGTCACCGCTTCGCTGACCGCCTTTGTAAGGGCCAGGTTAAAGCCTTTCTTCTCTCCGTCGCTATCCATGCTCGTGAGTAGGATTTCCCCCGCTCCGAGGGCTTCAACTTCCTTCGCCCATTCTACAGCATCAAGGTCTTTCAGCTTCCTGCCTCCGTGGGTGTAAACCTTCCATCCATTGGTTTCTTCGTCATATTTGGCATCGATCGCCACTACGATACATTGGGAACCGAAGTAATCGGCCCCTTCCCGGACCAGCTCAGGCCGAAGTACGGCTGCCGTGTTCAGGGAGACCTTGTCCGCCCCTGCCCGGAGGATCGCTTTCATATCCTCAACCGAATTGATCCCTCCACCTACTGTAAAAGGAATCGCCAATTCCGCTGCCACATGTTGAACGACTTCGACCATGGTTTTCCGTCCTTCGTGTGATGCGGATATATCCAGGAACACCAGTTCATCCGCACCTTGCTCATCGTATACTTTGGCAAGTTCAACGGGGTCCCCCGCATCCCTCAGTTCCACAAACTGGATGCCTTTTACCACCCGGCCGTCATTTACGTCCAGGCAAGGGACGATACGTTTCGTTAACATGACCTCACCTCGTTTACAGCCTCACTGACAGTGAACTTCCCCGTGTAAAGGGATTTCCCGCAAATGGCACCCGATACGCCCCGGGATTCATATTCCTTTAATGTCTTCAGATCTTCCAATGAGCTAATGCCTCCAGACGCAATCACTGATTTCCCCGTTTGTTCGGCAAGATCCACAACTGCTTCAACATTGGGACCAGATAACATTCCGTCTGTGGCAATATCGGTAAATATGAATGTTTCCGCACCGGCTTCAGCGAGTTCCTTTCCAAGATCGACGGCTTTAAGAGCAGAGGTTTCAAGCCACCCATGGGTCGCCACATAGCCATCCTTCGCGTCAAGTCCGATGGCAATCTTATCTCCATATTCCTGAAGCCATTCTTTCACTAATTCCGTGTTGGATACAGCGATGCTGCCAATGATGACACGGTCGACACCCCTGCTCAAATAGTGTTCGATATCTTCTTTGGATCGGATGCCCCCTCCGATTTGAACCTTGGCATCGAGTTTTTCTGCAACGGCAATCACGAATTCATCATTGATCCGGGAGCCTTCCTTTGCCCCGTCAAGATCCACCATGTGAATCCACTCTGCCCCTTCACCGGCGAACTTTTTTGCCATATCGAACGGGGAGTCTCCATAAACCGTTTCCTGATTATAATCCCCTTGCACCAATCGTACGCATTTCCCGCCCCGCATATCGATGGCAGGATAAATCGTAAAACTCATGAGACCCTCTCCTTCACTCGTTTCGTAAAGTTTTCTAACAGCTGCATGCCGAGCTCCCCGCTTTTTTCAGGATGGAACTGCATGCCGTATATATTGTCACGGCTTACAACGGCTGGGATTTCCACCCCAGCGTAATCTGCGCTTGCCACAATCACGTCCTTGGATCCTTCATGCACATAATAAGAATGTACGAAGTAAACATAGCCTTCCGTTAATCCTTCTAAAAGGGTGGAGTTTTTCTGGTAACGGAGAAGATTCCAGCCCATATGAGGAACTTTATAGGCATTTCCCTCTCTGTCTTCTTTCGGGATACGAAGCACTTCCCCAGGCAGCAGAGCCAATCCCTTCGTCGTTCCATTTTCCTTACTTTCCTCAAAAAGGAGCTGCATGCCCAGACAAATGCCAAGGAGCGGTTTGCCGCTTTCCGCAAACGTCAGGATGGTTTCTTTCAGATGGGTGGTTTCAAGTAGACCCATGGCATCCTTAAAGGCCCCGACCCCGGGCAGTATCAACCCATCGGCACTCAATAGCTCTTCTTGAATATCGCTTATAAAGTAAGGGACGTTCAATCGTTCCAGCGCTTTACTGACACTGAACAGATTTCCCATTCCATAATCCACAATTCCGATCATGAATCATAACATTCCCTTCGTTGATGGTACCCCTTTTACCCGGGGATCGATCGTGGTCGCTTCATCCAGGGCGCGTCCCAGTGCTTTGAAGATCGCTTCGATGATATGGTGGGTATTGTGACCGTAATGCACGATGACATGAAGGTTCATCCTTGCTTCAAGGGCCAGCTTCCAAAGAAATTCATGAACAAGCTCCGTATCGAATGTCCCCACTTTCTGACTCGGAAGTTCTGCACGGAATTCAAGATGGGGTCGGTTACTCAGGTCCACCACGACCTGGGCAAGGGCTTCATCCATCGGGACCATGGCCGATCCGTAACGCTTGATGCCTTTCTTGTCTCCGAGTGATTCAAGCAATGCCTGTCCGAGACAGATGCCGATATCCTCTGTCGTGTGGTGATCGTCGACCTCCGTGTCCCCGTTTGCCTCTATCGTACAATCGAATTGTCCATGCTTCGTGAACAGATCCATCATATGACTCATGAACGGGACCCCTGTCTCGATGCTCGAATTCCCTTCCCCATCGATGCCAAAACTCAACCGGATATCTGTCTCATTCGTCTTACGCACAATCTCTGCACTTCTCACCATGATGTCCTCCTTTTTGGAGGGACGGACCTCCCATGGGAAGGTCCGTCCCTCTTCCCTATTTCTTATCGAATCGAATTTCCACTGCCCTTGCATGGGCTTCCAGCCCCTCTAATCGGGCAAGCTTCGCGATTTTTTCGTAGTTTTTCTTCAGTGCCGTTTCACTATAGGATATGACACTTGTCTTCTTCATAAATTCATCCACATTCAACGGACTTGAGAAACGGGCTGTCCCGTTCGTCGGCAGAACATGATTCGGTCCTGCAAAATAGTCCCCGACAGGCTCGGAGCTGTATCGTCCGAGGAAGATCGCTCCCGCGTGGCGGATTTTTGCCATCGTTTCAAAGGGCTTATCCGTCAAGATTTCCAGATGCTCGGCGGCGAGCTCATTGACGAGCTCAATTCCTTCCTCTAAATCTCTCGTCACATAAATGGCACCATAGTCGATGATGGATTGACGGGCGATCTCTTCACGGGGAAGAGTAGCCAATTGACGCTCAACTTCTACGGATACCTCTTCCGCAAGAGCCGATGAATTGGTCACGAGGACGGATGATGCAAGCGCATCATGCTCTGCCTGAGAAAGAAGGTCTGCAGCGATTTCATCAGCCCGCTGATTTCCGTCGGCCAGTATGACGATTTCACTCGGTCCGGCGATCATATCGATATCCACATCACCAAACACTTCCCTTTTCGCCAGGGCAACGTAAATGTTCCCGGGTCCCGTGATTTTATCCACAGGCGAGATGGATTCCGTCCCGTATGCAAGTGCGGCAACGGCTTGAGCACCGCCGACTTTAAAGATTTCCTCCACTCCCGCTACCTTCGCGGCCACGAGAACCCCCGGAGATAATGTCCCATCCTTGCCTGGAGGTGAAACCATTGTAATCCTCTTTACCCCTGCCACCTTTGCCGGCAGTACATTCATCAAGACGGAGGATGGATAGGCAGCAGTCCCACCCGGAACATACACACCAACCGAATCAAGGGGTGTGAGCTTTTGACCTAACATCGTCCCATCCTCATCCGTTGTGAACCACGATGACCTCTTTTGCTGTTCATGGAAGGCACGGATATTATCCGCCGCTTCTTCAATGATGGAGACCATTTCCGGATCGAGAGCGGAGAAAGCTTCCTCTATCTCACGCTCAGATACCTTGTAGTTCTCCAAATGGATTCCATCGAATCTCTCTGTATACTCACGTACGGCACTGTCTCCATTCTGCTTCACAGAAGCAATGATCCCCTGGACCGCCCTGCGCTGCTCCTCCGTACCACTATCCACAGAGCGCTTAATCGACGCCCCGCTTATATCCCTAATAATCTTCACAGAATTCACCAACCTTCAAGAGGGACGGACCTGTGATCAGGACCAGTCTCCATATGTAATCTCTATTTAGAGGGACGGACCTCGTTTTCCACTGATATTCCGTCCCAAAAGCTTCTTAAATGCCTGCCAACGCTACATTCCGGACTCGAACAAGAGAGGTCCGTCCCTCTCACCCGATGATGCGTGTGAGCCGGGTGACGAGGTCTTCGATTTTTTCGTCTTTCATCCTGTAGCTGACGGGGTTGACGATAAGGCGTGAGGTGATGCCGACGATGGTTTCGTATTCGACCAGGCCGTTTTCTTTCAGCGTCCGACCCGTGGATACGATATCGACGATGCGGTCGGCAAGACCGATCAATGGGGCGAGTTCGATGGAACCGTTCAATTTTATGATTTCCACCTGCTCCCCCTGTTCCCGGAAATAGGATGAAGCGACATTCGGGTATTTCGTCGCGATCTTCGGCGCCACATCACTCATCTTCGTGTTCCGCAGTCCCGCTACCGCCAGATAGCATCCGCTGATCCTGAGATCGAGGAGCTCGTAGACGTCCCTTTCTTCTTCAAGCATGACATCCTTCCCCGCAATCCCTAAGTCAGCGACCCCATGTTCCACATAGGTCGGGACATCCATCGGTTTCGCGAGGATGAAACGCAAATCCTCTTCGGGCACTTCGATGATGAGCTTTCGTGAATCATCGAATTCAGGTGGAAGGTTGTAATCGGCCTTCCTTAATAGTTCCACTGCTTCTTCGAATATCCTGCCTTTAGGCATGGCAATGGTTAATGAACTCATGATGTCTCACCGCCTTTCCGGTCCTGTCCCACGACGAAGTGGACGTTGCTGAACCCCTTCGTGAACTCGTCCACATCACCTACACCCTTCCAGTTCTGCAGTACAACCTCTACCCCTTCATTCCTCAAGTCACGCGCCAGGCCGATGGCTTCCTTCCTGCGCTCATCACTGAACAGTACACACTGCTGAAGGGTGGAAGATAATTCAACCTGCATGGCTTCCAATACGTAGTCAAGGCGCAATCCGAAGCCTGTCGCCCCGGAGTTCTTACCGAACTTTTCAAGGAGCTTATTGTATCTACCGCCATTTCCGATGGCAAACCCGACATTCTCCCCGTAGACTTCAAATAAAATCCCGGAATAATAGCTCATATGGCTGACAAGGCTCAAGTCGAATTTCACATATTTCTCCACTTCATAATCTTTTAAAATACTCCACAGATCTTTCAGTTGCTCCAGTGCACCAAGTCCTTTTCCTCCCTCTAGGAGGCTATGCGCTTCACCGAGTACATCTTCCGATCCCCGTAATTGCAGGAACCTGAATAGCCGCTCTTTATCGATGGATGACAGGGCCAATTCGTCGACATGCTGACGGTAGCCCACGTAATTTTTTTCATATAAATATCGTCTTAATGTGTCTGCCCGTTCTTCGGTTCCGACGATTTGAGTGAACAGTTCCTGTACGAACCCGATATGCCCGATGGAAATCTTGAAATGCTCCAAGCCTGCTTCTTTGAGGACCGATACCATAAGGGCAATCACTTCGGCATCGGCACTGACGGAATCATCCCCGATGCATTCGATCCCCACCTGTTCGAATTCTGCCGGCCGTCCGCCTTCCCGCTGCTGTGCCCTGAAGACTGAATTGGAATAGGCAAGTCTGAGAGGCGCTTCTTCTTTCAATAACTTTGACGCTGCAACCCGCGCGATCGGGGCTGTCATATCGGGCCTCAACACGAGTGTATGCCCCTGTTGATCCAACAGCTTGAATAGCTGTTGATCGAGGATTGCCGATGCTTCCCCGACGGTTTCATAATACTCCAGGCTCGGGGTTTCGATGAACCGGTACCCCCACAGCTTCATGGCCTGTTCCATTTTCTTCTTCGTCTGATCTTTGATTTCATATAAATCAGGAAATGTATCTCTCATTCCCAATGGCTTCTCGAACATAAATAAATTCGTCATAAGAACCACCTTTGGCGTATTAATTCATCTATTTTTCCCTTAAGGAAGGATTGTTACTACTTCTCGATTATTCAGAAATCCTTTAGTTCGCTAATGTGCTAATAAAATAAAGTTATTTGTAGTGTAGCGTTTCTTTTTTTATTCGTCAACCGTTTTTGGGGGTGACTGGTCGGGGAAGTGTTCCGGGAGTTGAATGGTGATGAGGGGGATGGGTTATCTGTCGTTTACACGATACATTTGCCATTCGACAAATTCCGTTGTACTTCCTGCCCACTTTCACAAAAATAAAAAAGGCAAAGACAGAATTCACTCTATCTTTGCCTTTTCCCTTATTTTTCTTTATTCAATCCATAGATGCTATCTTCCCGCCATCTTTCGGCCAATTCGTCTTTCGTATAGATGACTTTCATCGGGTTCCCACCGACGAATGCCCCTGCCGGCACGTCTTTATGTACAAGGGTACCTGCCGAGACGATGGCACCGTCACCGATTTTCACGCCCGGTAAAACCGTCGTGTTGGCACCGATCATCACTTCCGATCCGATCTCCACCTCACCCAGGCGGTACTCTTTGATCAAATATTCATGGGCAAGGATCGTCGTATTATAACCGATCACCGTATTTCGACCCACGGAAATCTTCTCCGGAAACATTACATCCAGCATCACCATCAGGGCGAATGACGTGTGTTCTCCGATCTTCATTCGGAGAAACGTTTTATACAGCCAATTCTTCATTCCTAAAAATGGCGTGTAACGGGCGAGCTGGATGACGATGAAATTTTTGACGACCTTCCCGAATGATACGGTTTTGTATACGTGCCAGAGGGAATTTGCTCCTTCAACAGGATAGCGGGTCGTCCGTCTCATGCAGTCGGGGCTCCCACGATCGCTAATAAATCCCTCATGTTTTCAAGCATGAAGTCCGGCTCATAATGGGCAAGATGCTCTCTTCCCTTGGCACTCCAGGCAACACCGGCCGACAGGACGCCTGCATTTTTCCCGGCTAAAATGTCGTGGTGATTGTCTCCGATCATGATGGCTTCACCTGGGGAAGATCCCAATGCCACCAATGCTTTTTCGATCGGTTCCGGATGGGGCTTCGCGTTCTCCACCTCATCCAGGGTGATGATGACGTCAAAGAACGGGCGTAGATTCATCAGATCCAATCCCTTCAATACCACATCACGGACCTTCGTCGACACGATCGCTAATTTGTATCCATTGTCGTAAAGGGTCTTCACGGTTTCATAGACTCCCTCAAACTCTGTTACGAGGGAATCATGGTGCTCGTGATTGTAGGCGCGGTAGTGAGCGCACATTTCTTCCATCTTATCGGGATCCAACCCGCCGAAGGACTCTTCAAGAGGCGGTCCCATAAATGGGTGTACGTCTTCTTCCCCGTATTGCCCCGGATAATAATGATTCAATGTATGCAAAAAGGATGAAATGATCAGATCATTCGTGTTGATCAATGTCCCATCCAAGTCAAATAGAATTGTTGTAATCCTGCTCATAATGCAGCTCCTTTTCTTTCTTAGCATCAACTTTATTCCAGATATACGCCACCAGCATAGTTAACAGGATCGCAGTCACCAGCCTGATCAAAAGAAGTGGCAGTACAGGGATGCCAAGGGGGATGAAGATCACGGTATCCTCCACCACTGCGTGACATGCCACTAGAAAGAGGAAAGCGATCGTGACATCTTTCTTACTGACCCCATCTTCCTTGACCGCCTGAATCATGACACCCGCACCGTAGGCGAGACCGATGACGAGACCCGCCACCATCGTCGTCGACGTATTCTCATTCATCCCGAGGGCCCGTGTAGCCGGGGACATCCAGCGGGAAAATGCGTCCATCCATTTCAAATCTTTCATCACCTGGATGATGATCATCAGAGGAATAACGATCAGGGCCAATTGCAGGACACCGAATCCAGCTTTTTCAAGGCCAAGCAAGACGATTTCTCCCCATCCATCGGGCTCCGCCTGCTGTGGGGGCATCATGCCATACTTGGCAATGTCAGATCCCCCGTTCCATACGAGATTGATGATGATGGCAGACAGGAGAGCAAGTCCGATCCTTACGGTGACAATCAGCCAGATCTTTACGCCCACTTTTGAGGCGACCGTCGATTCAATGAACAAATTATGTGAGAAAGACAACATCACCGCAATGATGAATACTTCCTTCACCGTTAAATCAAGGGACAATATCCCACCGATCCCTGCGTATAGGTTAAGAAAATTCCCAAGGACAAGGGGAATCGCCGCATCACCGGAAAGACCGAGAAGCCTCATGAACGGCGAGATCTTCTCCATGATCCACGGCAGGACCGGTGTGTATTGCAGCAAAAAGACGATCAGCGTGATGGGAAAAATGACTTTCCCCAGCGACCACGTCGTTTTCAATCCTGTGAGTCCGCCATTTTTCAAAGATGACATCCACATAGTTCCCTCTCCCTTTTTGTTATGCGTTCACCGTATCTGTCTTTTCATCGTATGCCTTTTGGGCAAGACCCGCTTTTCTTCTGTAAACGAACACAGCGATCGCGGCAATGATCAGGACGATGGAAATCACTTGAGCGAACCGTAAAGATCCGAGCATCAGACTATCCGTCCTCAGCCCCTCTACATAGAATCGCCCGATTGAGTACCAGATCACATATACGAGGAACAATTCTCCCCGTCTCAGCCAGTCAGCTTTTCTTCTCAGCACCAGCAGCAGGATCAACCCTGCGAAACTCCAAAGAGATTCATATAAGAAGGTAGGCTGGTAATACGCCCCGTCAATGTACATTTGATTGATGATAAAATCAGGAAGCTTTAAACTTTCAAGGAATGAGCGCGACACTTCACCACCATGGGCCTCCTGGTTCACAAAGTTCCCCCAACGTCCGATCGCTTGACCGAGGATGATGCTTGGTGCAGCGATATCCGTCAGCTTCCAGAAAGACAAACCTTTTATTTTTGCAAAAACAACCGTGGTGAGGACGGATCCGATCAACGCACCATGGATGGCGATCCCGCCATTCCATACTTTGATGATATCCCCGGGGTGGTCCGCATAATATTCGTCCCACTCAAAGGCAACATAATAAATCCTGGCACAGATAATGGCGATGGGAATCGCCCAGACGAGCAAATCGATGAAGGTATCGGGATGAAGACCTAAACGCTTGCTTTCACGGATGACTAAGTATAGTCCCAGTGCAATTCCAAGTCCGATGATGACTCCATACCAGTGTACCTGGATCGGACCTAGGGAAATGGCAATAGGATCGATTGGCGTAATATTCTCGTTCATTGTGTCTCTCCTTTTTTATTATATGTAAAGCTTAGATATCTTCATTCTCCCCGTCTTCAATCACATCAGCCAGACGGTTTGTAAATTGTTCGGCGGCATTGACGCCCATCCGTTTCAGGCGGAAGTTCATGGCAGCCACTTCGATGATGACGGCAAGATTTCGTCCCGGGCGGACCGGCACGGTATATTTCGTAATATCCGTATCGATGATTCTCATTGTCTCTTCTTCGAGTCCAAGGCGGTCATATTGTTTCGTTTTATCCCACAGCTCAAGATTGATGCACAGGGTAATGCGTTTGTAGTTTCGCACGGCTCCGGCACCGAATAGCGTCATCACATTGATGATGCCGAGTCCCCGGATCTCAAGGAGATGTTCGATCAACTCAGGAGAGCTGCCGATCAACGTATCCATGTCTTCCTGTCTGATTTCCACACAATCATCGGCGACAAGGCGATGCCCTCTTTTTACTAGCTCAAGGGCGGTTTCACTTTTCCCGACGCCGCTTTTTCCGGTGATCAATACACCGACCCCATAGATGTCGACCAATACACCGTGGATGGCCGTCGTAGGAGCAAGCTTACTTTCCAAATAATTCGTCAGTCTGGAAGAAAATCGTGTCGTTTTCATGGATGAACGCATGACAGGGACATCATATCGATTCGCTGCTTCCACCAGCTCATCCGGTATCTCCAGGTCTCTTGATATAATGATACCAGGGGTGATATCTGTACAGAGCGCTTCCATCCTGCGCTTGCGTTCTGCTTCATCCAGCAATTCGAGGAAGGATAATTCGGTTTTCCCCAGTAATTGAATCCGTTCGGCGGGATAGTAGTTGAAATACCCGGCAATTTCGAGTCCGGGACGGGAAATATCACTCGTCGTAATCGGTCTATGTAAACCCTCTTCTCCGCCGACAAGGTCCAATTTAAACTTCTCGACGATATCTTTTGTGCGAACTTTAGCCAAAAGTAGCTCCTCCTTCACGTTACACTCGCTTCATATTTATAAGCGTACTCTAACCTATTTTAGCAATAATGGAGAAAAGCGCAAGGAGGCTTGCTTGGTCAAACCCATGAAGAAAAGCGCAGCACAGGCTACGCTTCTGAGAATGCTTTGATGATCGACATGATCTCTTTATGGGTGGAGATGGAATCGAGTACCCTGAAGCCATGTTCAAGGCTATGGTTGACCCCTTTGACCAGATGCATCTCCAGACGTTGATTCCTTTTAAGTTCATTGAATCGTCCCTCATCATAATGACGATCCTCATCCCCGATGATACAAAGCCCCTCCTGCTTACTATCCAACATGGCCTGAAAGATTTCATCGTCTTTCAGTAAGGGGGTCAACCAGATGAACTTGGCATCCTGCAGGAACTCCCTTGCTGCTTCATGACATAACGCTAATGTCCCGAACGACTTGGCCACTATGTGGATATGTGGATAGGCATGATCCAGCAATACTGCGTCGACGATTTTATTCACATCGTGCTTCAAAGCATCATCGACCTCGTCTACAGAAAATCTTTCGTAGTCCGCACCCGTATATTGATAGTTAACATGCAGCACGTCATATCCATTCTCCAGATAAATGCCTGTCGAATAGTGAAGCAAAGGTGCCTGCACGGTGTAACCGAGCCCCGGCAAGAGGATGGCGATCCCTTCAGCGTTTTCTCCCTGGGATAATCGTGTGTACGCTACATCTATTTCCCCATACCCCTTGATCACACCTGATGTAATTTTCATATGAACCTCACTCCCCTTTCCAAGTATTTCTATTTCAAAATAGAAAACCCCTTTTTTGATCATAAAAAAACTCCGGCTAGAGAAAACCGGAGTCCTTTTGTATTCATTTCTCTTTCATCGGGTCGAGCACCGCTTTCTGGATCACCAAATTGGCAAGTGACAAAATGATCGATGCCAGAAAGGCCATGCCGAAACCTGATAGTTCAAAACTGCTTCCCATCAGTCCATCCGTCAGTAATAACGTAATGGCGTTGATGACGAATAGAAACAGTCCCAGTGATAAAATTGTGACCGGCAATGTCAGGATGATCAAAATCGGTTTCACGAGCACATTCAGAATCGACAGGATAAAGCTCGCTCCAATCGCCGCTCCGATCCCCGACACTTCAAACCCGTCAAAAAAGCCGGCTAATGCAATAAAGATCACTGCATTGATTAAAATCCCAATAATCCATCTCATTATCTGATGGCTTCCTCCTCATGTGGCAGCACGAAGGCCAATAAACCATATACAACAGCCAGAGGGAAAAATCCCGTTGGAATGAGCAGGATGATGAAGATCACCCTAAGGATCGTTGAATCAATCCCTACATAACGGGACAATCCTCCAATCACCCCGGCAAGCTTTCGGTCAGACCTTGATCGTGCTAATCGTTTTTTCATCATTATTCCTTCTTTCTCATCTTATGCGTTGTCCTTATTAACATTCTTCTGTTCATGTTTTTTTATGAGGACAGATCCCGCTTTTGTTTCCGCAAAAAGATGAAGCTTATCCGCTGAATCCGTCTTACGGCTGAAACGGATCGATTTCTGTACCACTTCATTTTTTTCCTCTAATACATCAATACCCTGCAGTTCGACCTTGAAACTACCGAAATTCGATTTGGCTTCACCGGAAATATTGATGTTTTCAGGAACATACAAATCGATATTCCCCGTCACTGTTTTTGCATGTACCGTATCGGATTTCTCTCCGGTCAGGGCACATACGATATTTCCATTCAGGGATTGAACGTCTGAGTACGAAATATCTCCTTCCACGTGCACCTTGCCGTTAATGGATTCTGCCTCCACATGATCCGCTTTCGCGTTCAAAATGGAGATCGCGCCGTTGGACGTTTCGACTTCCGCTTTCTTAGCAGTCAGGCGGTCGATCTGGATCTTCCCATTGGCTGCCTTGGCACGGAGGTCTTGAACATCTAAATTCCCCGCTTTTAACCCACCGTTGAACAAACGGACAGAAATCCTTTTATACTGGTGTTTCGGGATATATAGCTTGGAGTCCACCTTCATCCACTTTAATTGCGTCGAGTAATAGAGCGTATCCCCGTCAACGGCAAACGACGTATTCTCCATAAACTGCTTTCTAGCTTCTTCATGGTCTTCCGTGCGATACACCTTTGCTTCACATTCCACCCGAACTTCCTCACCATCCCATGGAATCATCTCCACCTTCCCATTGGCCACATCGATATCAATTTTTTCAAACTCCGTATTGGGCTGCTGGTAGACATGGGACAATTCCACCGACTGATTCCATTGAAAGTCGAAGTCGAAATTCTTGATCTTAGAGAGGGCCGAATTCATGAAATCAAGGAGCTTATCTTTCGGGTTCCCCGAATGGGATGAGTGCTCTTTTTCACCCTTTTTTTCGTCTTGAAAAATTGATACAAACTCATCAAGGAAATCCTTCTCTTTTTTCGGTTTAGATGCATGCGGCTTTTCTTCAAGTGCTTCCAATAATGCCACTGCTTCCTGTGCCGATATCGTTCCGTTTTCCAACATATCCAAAATGCGTTTACGTTCTTCATTCATACTCTTTCATCCCCTTTATTGATTATAAAAGTACTTTGATGCCCTTATACACATTCCAAATGACCACGACAACACTAAGTAATATGGCTAAACCGATCATGATGACGGTAAAGACAGGCAACCCCGCCCCACTTGCGAAAACCCCCATATCCATAACCAAACCTGCGAACACAAGGGGAACCGCTACGACCGGTAACAAGTGAGATAAAAACGCTGATTTGGCATCCTTTTTCACGTGTGGATTGTCTGATACGAAATAGACGATCAGGGGAAAAAGGAAGCCGGCAAAAAATATACTAAAATAGCATAGAGCGGACAGAACCTTATTGGTCTCCATCTTCATCATCTCCTCTACTATTATTTACGATACGCTGGGCAAAAAGTTTCAATGCATTTGTTATAATCTTATTTTCTCATATGGGATGTGTGCCTAGACTCCATCTGAAGGCTGAGTTTGGGTAGGTATGGGGAGGTGTTTTTCTATATTCCCCGTTTGGATGCGAGCATGAAGTAAAAGAGAGATGCTCGATGCATCTCTCTTTTGGATTAATTGGTGACTTCTTCTTTTTCGCGGATTTTCTTTTTCATCCGTTCACGATCGCGTTCAAGGACCGGTTTCAGGTATTTCCCTGTGTAGGAGCCTTGTACTTCGGCCACTTTTTCAGGGGTGCCGGTTGCGACGATTTTGCCGCCTTTGTCCCCGCCTTCCGGACCAAGGTCGACAAGGTAGTCGGCTGCCTTGATGACATCGAGATTGTGTTCGATGACAAGGACGGTGTCCCCGTTTTCAACGAGTCGTTGAAGGACGACAAGGAGACGGGCGATGTCATCGACATGAAGTCCAGTCGTCGGCTCATCAAGGATGTAGAGAGAGCGGCCTGTCGAACGGCGATGCAATTCAGACGCCAGTTTCACACGCTGGGCTTCCCCGCCCGATAGCGTGGTGGCCGGCTGCCCCAATGTGATGTAGCCTAGACCCACATCAAAGATGGTCTGCAGCTTACGCTTGATCTTAGGGATGTTTTCAAAGAATTTCACTGCATCTTCGACGGTCATTTCAAGGACGTCGGAGATATTTTTATCTTTGTATTTCACTTCAAGGGTTTCGCGGTTGTACCGCTTTCCATGGCAAACCTCACAAGGCACGTACACATCCGGCAGGAAGTGCATTTCAATCTTGATGATCCCGTCTCCGCGACATGCTTCACAGCGGCCACCCTTGACGTTAAAGCTGAAGCGTCCTTTTTTATAACCACGGACCTTTGCTTCGTTTGTGGTGGCAAAGACATCGCGGATATCGTCGAACACACCTGTATAGGTCGCCGGGTTGGACCTCGGCGTACGGCCGATCGGTGATTGATCGATATCAATGACTTTATCCAGATGCTCTATGCCCTTCACTTCTTTATGCTCACCAGGCTTTGATTTTGCGTTATGAAGCTTTTGAGCCAGTGACTTGTGGAGAATTTCATTGATCAGCGTACTCTTCCCTGATCCTGATACCCCGGTCACAGCTGAGAAGATCCCTAAAGGAAGCTTGACTTTGACATTGTTCAAGTTGTTTTCCTTCGCACCCACAATTTCCAGGTAACGGCCGTCTGGCTTGCGTCTTTCCTGTGGAAGGGGGATGAATTTCTTCCCTGATAAATACTGGCCGGTCAATGAGTTTGAATCATCCATCACTTCCTGTGGCGTTCCGGCTGAAACCACTTCCCCACCATGAACCCCGGCTCCAGGTCCGATATCAATCAGATAGTCCGCCGCCATCATCGTATCTTCATCATGCTCTACAACGATCAACGTATTACCGATTTCACGCATATTCTTTAACGTATCAATCAGTCTATCATTATCCCGCTGATGCAAGCCGATGGACGGTTCATCCAGGATATATAGCACCCCGGTCAGACGGGATCCGATCTGAGTGGCCAGGCGAATCCGCTGTGCCTCCCCGCCTGAAAGCGTCCCTGCCGCACGGCTGAGTGTCAGGTATTCAAGACCTACATTTACAAGGAAGCCAAGTCGTTCACGGATTTCCCTGAGGATCAGGTTGGCAATCTTCATATCTTTTTCGGAGAGTTGGAGTTTTTGGAAGAACTCTTCTGCTTCTTCAATCGAAAAAGCTGTCACTTCGCCGATATGAAGGGAATCCACCTTCACGGCGAGGCTCTCTTCTTTCAAACGATGGCCGTTGCAGGCAGGACAATCCTGCTGCGCCATGTATTTTTCCATCTGCTCCCTGATATAATCCGAGCTCGTTTCACGGTAGCGTCTTTCCACATTCGGAATGACCCCTTCGAAACGAAGATAGTTCTCCCGGACCTGGCCGAAATCGTTCTCGTAACGGAAATAGATTTCATCCTTACCGGATCCATAAAGGATCTTATCCATCTGATGTTTCGGGATATCCTTTACCGGGATGTCCATGGGAATCTCATAATGGTCACAGACCGCTTTCAACAGGGATGGATAATATTGAGAACTTGTCGGTTCCCACGGGGCGATCGCATGCTCATCAAGGGTACGGTCCCAATTGGGGATGACGAGTTCTTTATCCACCTCAAGCTTGGTCCCCAGTCCGTCACAACTTGGGCATGCCCCGAATGGACTGTTGAACGAAAACATCCTTGGCTCAAGTTCCGTGATGGAAAATCCACAGTATGGACAGGCATGATGTTCACTGAATAGAAGCTCATCTTCCCCGATGACATCGATGATCACCTGACCATCCGCCAGTCTCAGTGCCGTTTCAAGGGAGTCGGAGAGGCGGGCTGCCACTCCTTCCTTCACAACGATACGGTCGATGATGACTTCGATGGAGTGCTTTTTATTTTTCTCCAATGAGATTTCTTCACCAAGGTCCTGTACCTCGCCATTGATGCGAACACGTACGAACCCCTGCTTCTTGATGTCTTCCAGTGTCTTTACGTGGGTGCCTTTCCGGCCCGAAACAACGGGTGCCAGTACTTGCAGCTTCGTTCTTTCAGAATATTCAAGGACCCTGTCCACCATCTGTTCAATCGTCTGGGAAGTGATTTCGATCCCGTGATTCGGACAGATCGGTTTTCCGACCCTCGCAAACAGCAGACGAAGATAGTCATAAATCTCCGTTACGGTCCCAACCGTTGAACGGGGATTGCGGCTCGTCGTTTTTTGATCGATGGAAATCGCCGGGGATAACCCTTCGATGGCATCGACATCTGGCTTATCCATCTGACCGAGGAATTGACGGGCATAAGCAGAAAGGGATTCGACATATCGTCTCTGTCCCTCTGCATAAATGGTATCAAAGGCAAGGGAAGATTTCCCCGAACCAGACAGTCCGGTCAAGACGACCAGTTGATCCCTAGGGATGTTGATATCTATATTTTTTAAATTATGAGCCCTTGCTCCTTGTACGATGATTTGATCCTGCGCCATAATTCGTTCATCCTTCCGCCTTGAGCTCAAGAATGGTATCACGAAGCTGTGCTGCACGTTCGAAGTCCAGTGCCTTGGCCGCTTCCTTCATTTCCACTTCCAGGCTAGCAATAAGTTTTTGTCGCTCCGGTTTAGACATTTTCGAAACCTTTGTCTGTTCTCCTTCATAAACCCCTGCTTCTTCAGCGGCATGGGTCGCCCGGATGACATCCCTGATTTCTTTCTGAATCGTCGTCGGGGTCACGCCGTGCTTTTCGTTGTATTCCTGTTGTATCGTACGGCGACGTTCGGTTTCATCCAATGCTTTTTGCATGGAGTCGGTGATTTTGTCTGCGTACATGATGACTCTTCCGTTACTGTTACGGGCTGCACGTCCGATCGTCTGGATCAGGGAACGCTCCGAACGCAGGAAGCCTTCTTTGTCAGCATCTAATATGGTGACAAGTGACACTTCAGGTATATCCAGACCTTCACGGAGTAAGTTGATCCCGACTAACACGTCGTATTTCCCCAAACGCAGATCCCGGATGATCTCGATACGCTCCAACGTCTTGATTTCAGAATGGAGGTATTGAACTTTGATCCCGATTTCCTTCAGGTAGGCAGAAAGATCCTCTGACATTTTCTTCGTTAGCGTCGTCACGAGAACCCGTTCGTTTTTCTCGATCCGTTCATTGATTTCACCTAAGAGATCATCAATCTGCCCTTCAATCGGACGCACTTCGATGACCGGATCAAGAAGTCCCGTCGGCCGGATGATCTGCTCGACCATCTCAGGACTATGCTCCAACTCATAAGGTCCGGGAGTTGCTGAAACGTAGAGAAGCTGCTGGGTTTTCTTTTCGAACTCTTCAAAGCGAAGAGGACGATTGTCCATGGCTGAAGGCAGACGGAATCCATGGTCCACGAGCACTTTTTTACGTGCCTGGTCCCCGTTGAACATTCCCCTGATCTGAGGAAGCGTCACATGGGACTCATCCACTACGATCAGGAAGTCATCAGGGAAATAGTCCAGAAGCGTATAGGGGGTCGATCCTGCCGGTCTTAATGTCAGGTGGCGTGAATAGTTCTCGATCCCTGAACAGAACCCCATCTCCCTCATCATTTCCAGGTCATAGCGGGTACGCTGTTCCAGCCGCTGAGCTTCCAGCAGCTTGTTCTCTTCCTTCATGATCGCCAGCTGTTCTTCCAGCTCTTTTTCAATATTCTTGATGGCAACCTGTAATTTCTCTTCACGGGTTACGAAGTGGGAAGCCGGGAAAATCGCGATATGATCACGGTCACCCATGATTTCGCCGGTGAGGGCATCCACTTCACGGATCCTGTCGATTTCATCCCCGAAAAATTCCACACGCATACAGTGTTCATCACGGGAAGCCGGGAAAATTTCCACGACGTCTCCGCGCACACGGAAAGTCCCGCGCTGAAAGTCGATGTCATTTCGTTCATATTGGATATCCACAAGCTTGCGAAGCAATTGGTTCCGTTCAATTTCCATCCCGGTCCTGAGGGATAGGACGAGCTCACGATACTCTTCCGGATTACCTAAACCGTAAATACAGGACACGCTGGCAATGATGATGACATCTTTCCGCTCAAACAGGGAAGATGTGGCAGAGTGTCTCAATTTATCGATTTCATCATTGATGCTGGCATCCTTTTCAATGAAGGTATCCGTTTGCGGAACGTATGCTTCCGGCTGATAATAATCATAGTAACTCACAAAATATTCAACGGCATTGTCGGGGAAAAACTCTTTGAATTCACTGTAGAGCTGTCCCGCCAATGTTTTATTATGGGCGATGATGAGGGTCGGCTTTTCAACCTGCTTGATCACATTGGAGACGGTGAAGGTCTTCCCTGTCCCTGTCGCCCCAAGTAACGTTTGATGCCGTTTTCCTTCATTTATGCCCTGTACCAGCTTCTCTATGGCAAGGGGCTGGTCCCCCTCTGGTTTATATTTGGATTTGAGCTCGAATTGATCTTTCACCGTGAAACCTCCTATAATAAAGGACTGCTACCTTGTATTTACCTACTTATACCCATCTTAAACACTGCACATTCATTTATACACATTCTACCACATTTCCTTCCTTATTAACCAATAATAAGCGAACAAAAGTTCGTTTTTCTTTTTGAGGGACGGACCTCCAAATCTATCAACACTGTGGATAACTTTCCATTTTGAGAAAGAAACAGCTGAGAATTTTACATTCGACAGAGCCGAGAGTTATGACCATCTTTTTTCGACACCATTCGAACATTTCTATGCACAACCTGTGTATAACCATGTGCATAAGTTAGCTTTGCTTGTGGAAAATACGTAATCTTATACACATTTCGTCAAATTTCTTGTGAACAAATCCCCTGTATTCGATTTCAAACTGTGAATAACCATGGGAGATGCTTTGTTATTCACATAATTCACTCTTTATCCACAATTCAATCATTTCTCCCCTCATTTCCACTTTCATGAATTATTCATCTAGGCATATATCCAATAATTGATTGACTATTCAGTCTATTATTCTATAAGCTTTTTAATAGATTCAGCTAAACTACATAAGCACAGGAGGAATGTATGAAAAAATCAAAATGGTTGAAAGTTGCAGGCAGTCTCAGTTTAACGGGGTTCTTACTAGGTTCCGCCATGACACCATTGTCCCCATCCCTTTCTTCTCAAGGAATTGCACGTGCGGCCACGGTGGATTCATCCGAATTACAGAAGGCATTCCGACAAGCCGCTCAAGAATTTGACGTACCCGTTGAAATACTCCTTGCAGTGGGGTATAACATGTCGTTATGGGAGCATCACGGCGGTAAGCCAAGCGCTTCCGGCGGCTACGGGTTGATGCATCTGACGGATGTCAATGTGGACAACTTGGAAGGTCCTGACACATCGGACAATCCGCTTCATATGTTTCTATCAGGAAAAGAAGACGCTCCCATGCAGGGTGTTGTGCCAACTGGGAAGCAAGCAGATATTTCTCTTTCAGATCCTTCCCTTCACACATTAACCGCAGCGGCGGACCTGCTCTCCCTCCCATCCGGGGATCTAAAAAAAGATCAAAAACAAAACATCCGCGGAGCTGCGGCCTTACTTGCAAAATATGCGGATCAGACGGTCGGTAAAAAGCCGAAGGGCCTTGACGATTGGTACGGGGCCGTGGCGAAATACAGTGGTTCTTCCGACGAGGCGGGAGCAAGGGATTTTGCCGATCGAGTGTATGAAACGATCAACAATGGAGCGGCGAAACAGACAGAGGATGGCTCTTCCATCCATCTCGCTCCAAAACAGATCACTCCCGATAAAGAAACCATCAATCCATTACACTTAAAATCAGACGGCGAAGAAAACAAGGCCGATTGTCCGAAAGGCCTTGCCTGTCATTATGTCCCGGCAGCTTACAAGAAAATCAATCATGACGGAACATTCTATGAGTGGTCTTACGGCAACTACGACAAAGCCAACCGTCCACATGATAACCAGGAGATCAAGTACATCGTCCTCCACGATACGGAAATCAGCTATGATCTAACCAAAACCGTGTTTCAGCGGGAAACGACCCAGGCTTCCGCCCACTATGTGATCCGCTCTTCAGATGGCGATATCACTCAAATGATTGATAATAAAGATGTAGCATGGCATGCGGGCAACTGGTATTTCAATTCGAAGAGTATCGGGATCGAACATGAAGGAATCGCCATTGAAGGGGCAGACTGGTACAACGAGCAGCTGTATCATGCCTCCGCACGTTTAGTAAAGCATCTGGCCAGGGAGTACAATATCCCATTGGACCGGGATCATATCATCGCCCATGATGAAGTGCCGGGTACATCCGCAGCCAGACAGTCCACCATGCACTGGGATCCGGGCCCATTCTGGGATTGGGCACATTATATGAAGATTTTGGGGGCACCACTTGAGTCGGGGAAAAAGCAAAAAGACGTAGTTCAGATCAATCCAAACTTCAACAAGAACATGCCGGATCTTCAGACACCGACCGGTGAGCCCGTTCCAAAGCAATCGGCAAACTTCGTCTATCTGTATAGTGCACCAAGCTTTGATGCTCCCCTTATCAAAGACGCGGCACTTCCGAATGCCCATCCTTTAGATGCGTCGAATTGGGGAAATAAGGCCGTAACAGGTCAAACGTTTTATAAGGCTGAAGACCAAGGGGACTGGACAGCGATCTGGTATGGAGCCCAAAAAGCGTGGTTCTACAATCCAAAAGGAAAAAACACGACAAAAGGTTCAGGGATCGTCATCACTCCGAAAGAAGGGAAAACAGAAATCCCTGTTTACGGATTGGCTTATCCCGAAGCAGAAGCCTTTCCTGACGGCATTCCGGTTAGAGGGATGGATGTCCTTCAATATACACTCACGCCGGGACAGAAATATGTCGCCACCGAGAAAGTGAAAGGAAGCTATTACAGCGCACCTGTTTATACGTACAATCCGGAGACGACCCACAAGATCGTCTGGGGAGACGATGAATTTTATCTGATTCACCTCAATCACCGTCTTGCCTTTGTAAGAGCGGAAGATGTGGATGTTGTGGAGAATCCCAAACATCAGCATCACCATAAACGATAAAAAAACAAGGCCGTCCGAAAAGGATGGCCTTGTTTTTTGTCGTGCCTATGCACTTCTCTTCGCTTTTTTCATCATCCGGTCACTATACCAGAATCCGGCGGTGAGCGATGCCGCGTCTATGACTATGAGCAACCAGGAGTCCGTATATCCCTTCGACACCGAAGCCGCTATGAGGGCAACGGTCAGGATCAAGCCGACATAATGATTATACGTCACCCGTGTGAACAGAACGACAAGCAATCCCGGTAAAAATAAGCCTAAAATAATTTTGGACACGTTCAACTCTCCTTGTAAATAAGGGAATAACACATATTCTACCGAAGTTTCCCCTATCTGGAAAGGGGGTTCTTATTCTTCAGCATCCCGGATCAGTTTCTGTGTCCGTTCTTTCAGCTCATGATGGGGGATGAATTTCTCGGACAGCATATCAGGAAGGATGTATTCTAAGAAGTATTGAACGCAATCCATGTCCTTATATTTTACGATGGTGGTCAGTGCCTCCTGATAGATTTCAATAAACAATGGTTCAGGATTTCCTTTTTGGATTTCACCAAAAGACTCATATAAAAGGTCGATTTTATCTGCGACGGATAAAATCCTTCCTTCCAGTGTCTCATCCTTCCCCTCTTTAAACCGTTCCCGGTACACTTCCTGGAATTGCGGCGGGAACTCCGTTGTGATGAATTTATTCACCATCTGATCCTCCACCTGGCTGAAGAGCTCCCGTAATTTTCCCGAAGCATATTTCACAGGTGTTTTGATATCTCCGGTGAACAGTTCTGCATAATCATGATTCAATGCTTTTTCATAGAGGGCTTTCCAATCCAGTTCTTTTCCGTTCTGTTCCTCCACCGTCCCAAGAAACTGGGCGATTTTTGTTACTTTAAAGGAATGGCTGGCCACATTATGCTCGTGGTATTTGAAGCGACCCGGACAGCGGATGAGCGTCTCGAGGTCTGATAAGCTTTTAAAATAATGATGAATTCCCATGGTATTCTCCTCTCACTGATTATCTTTATTTTATGAAAATAGTATCAAGGAGAGTCGGCCGATGCAACGATTGGTGGCTTATCCTTTTCTACTTCTCTTACTAATATGGTATTTTACGGAGGAATGATACGTGAGGATTGCCTGTCCACATTTTTTTAAGATAGTAAGGTTGATAAAAACACTCCCTCATCACGCGAGGGAGTGTTTTTCACTTTATATGAGACGCACGGAAACGACGCCGGTGATGTTCTTCATTTTTTGTTTCACTTCGGCCTGTTCATCGTCCGCCAATTTCTGGTCAAGGTCGATCATGGTGTATGCCCACGTGTTCTTACTGCGGTTGATCATATCGGCGATGTTGACTGCGTAACCTGAGAGGACCGTGGCGATTTGCCCCACCATGTTCGGGATGTTCTGATGCATGACCGTCACTCTCATCTTTCCGCTGTACGGAAGCTCGACGTCCGGGAGGTTGACGGCATGCTTGATATTCCCGGTTTCAAGATAGGTTTTCAGCTGTTTGGTGGCCATGATGGCACAGTTTTCTTCCGATTCGACGGTAGAAGCACCTAGATGAGGGACCGGCACGACATTTTTCATGGCAAGGACCTTTTCATTCGGAAAATCCGTCACATATTTTCGCACGATTCCTGATTCCAATGCAGCGGCCATGGCATCTTCTTCCACCAGCTCACCCCTTGAAAAGTTCAGGATCGTCATTCCTTTTTTCATTTTCCCAAAGGCACCTTCGCTTACAAAGCTTGCCGTTTTGTCCGTGAGAGGGATGTGCAGCGTAACGAAATCACATTCTGCCCACACTTCTTCAATCTGATGAGCCCGCTTCACATCCTGGGATAAACGCCATGCAGCATCGACGGAGATAAATGGATCGTAAGCGACTACATCCATCCCGAGGGCAAGGGCATCGTTGGCGACGAGGACACCGATCGCCCCCAAGCCTACGACCCCGAGCTTCTTGCCTTTGATTTCACTTCCTACGAATTCCTTTTTCTTCGCTTCCACGACACCCGGGACATCACCTTCCGAATCTCTTAACGAGTTTGTCCAGCCTACGGCAGAATACAGATTACGGGAGGAAGCAATCAGATTGGCAAGGACCAGCTCCTTTACGGCATTCGCATTGGCCCCGGGTGTATTGAAAACGACAATCCCCTTTTCCGTACAGAGATCGATGGGGATATTATTGACTCCCGCTCCTGCACGGGCAATGGCCTTGACGGAAGCGGGGAAATCGTAATCATGAAGGTTTTTCGATCTGACGAGGATTCCATCCGGGTCCCCGTTTCCATTCAAATGATAGTTCAGGTCGTCCTCGATCAGTGATAATCCGCTTTGACTGATGGCGTTGTACGTATTGATTGAAATCATTCTCAACATCCTCCTCGATCAGATTCAAATTTTTTCATGAAATCGACCAGCGACTTCACTCCTTCAAGTGGCATGGCATTGTAAAGACTCGCCCTCATTCCACCAACGGATCGGTGACCTTTTAAAAATTCAAACCCCTCCGCTTTGGCTCCCTTTAAAAAATCCGCATCCAGTTCATCATTGCCCGTCGAAAAAGGAATGTTCATCAAGGAACGATTTTTCTCCGGTACGGGATTGTGAAATAATGATGATTCATCAATACAGTTGTAAAGAAGGGCAGCTTTCCTCTCATTATGCTCCTGCATCCCTTCCACTCCCCCGTTCTCTTTCACCCATTCCAGTACTAGTTTCAGAACGTAGATGGAAAAGGTCGGTGGCGTATTGAAGAGAGAATCATGCTTCACATATGTTTCGTAGTTCATCATGGTCGGACAAGTATCGGGTGCCTTCCCGATCAGACTGTCGCGAATGATGGCCACGGTCACACCGGATGGACCAAGGTTCTTCTGGGCACCGGCATAAATGAGCCCGAAAGAGGAAACATCTATTTTTTCAGACAGGATATGGGATGACATGTCGGCTATAAGGGGAATACGCCCTGTATCAGGGTATTTATGAAACCGTGTCCCTTCGATTGTATTATTAGATGTGATATGTACATAGCTTGATTCCGGTGAAAAATCTTCTGGTGTATAGACCGGGATCTCAAAGGGTTCTTTGAGAGACAGCGTTCGGATATCCCCGACTTTCTCCGCCTCTTTAACGGCTTTCTTCGACCAGCTTCCTGTCACGATGTAATCCGCTCCCTGTCCTTCACCGAGAAGATTAAGAGGAATCATGGAGAACTGAAGGGAAGCTCCCCCCTGCATGAAGACAACTCTATAATCGTCAGGAATCGAAAGCAGTTCACGGAGTAAGCCTTGTGCTTCTTCTATTATATTTTGGAAAGGGGCAGACCGATGACTCAATTCCATCACGGACATGCCCGTTTCCCGATAATTCAATAATTCATCTTGAACCTTCTTTAACACGGGCTCAGGCAACACAGCAGGACCAGCAGAAAAGTTATACACACGCTTCAACAATAGCACCACCAAAAGTTCAGAATTTTTCAACAGTATAATCCCGTGCAACGCTTTCGTCAATGTCAGTAACCCATGATGAAAACGCTTAATAAGATGGTTTTTAGCCTCATGCGTGGTCATGGATGAATTCTTGCTGGTTTTATAAAAAAATCGACTTCCCCGCTTCACCCAATAAAGGTAAAACGGACAAGCCGATTTTATTCTTTTTAACCTGTTAATATATCTTCTTTCGGATACCGGATCTTCTCTTTGTCAGGTCGTGACAGGGAGAACGCAAGTGTAAGGGGTCCGAGTTTACCTGCGAACATCACAACGATGATAATCCACTTTCCAATCGCAGAAAGGGAACCCGTAATCCCCATGGACAAGCCCACCGTACCGAAGGCAGACACCACTTCAAACACAAGGGACAGGAACGATGCATCATGTTCCGTCATTTCCAGGAAAAAAAGCGCGGTGAACACCAGCAGCACACTGATCATCGACAGAGCCAAAGCTTTGAAAATATGAGCTTGATCAATTGTACGCCTGAAAATCCGAATTTCTTTTTTTTCTTTTAAAAAGGCAATCATACTCAATGAGATGACCACAAAGGTTGTCAGCTTGATCCCCCCGCCTGTGGAGGCACTTCCGGCTCCTATAAACATTAATAAAATCGTAAAGAGCAGCGTGGAACGCTCCATGTTTCCGTAATCAAGGGAGTTGAATCCCGCTGTACGGGGGGTGACCGCTTGAAAGTAGGAAGCGAATATCTTATCGGAAAGCGACAGCTGAGCCAGGGTGTTCGGGTTATTGAATTCCAACACGAATATCATCATGAAGGCGATGACATTGATCAGGAAGGTTCCAATAACCATGATTTTTGTGTGGAGGGATAATTGACGGATCGTTTTCGATTTCCATAAATCAACCAAAACCGTGAACCCGATCCCCCCTAATATAAATAGGAACGAAATGGTCAGGTTGATGATCGGACTTCCCACATATCCCATCAGACTGTCGGAAAACAGGGAAAAACCGGCATTGTTGAACGCAGATATAGAGTGAAAGATACTGACATACAAGCCCCGTTTCCAACCAAACTCCGGCACCCATTCCGTCGCTAATAAGAGAACGGCAAAACCCTCAACGATAAAGGAAAAAATAAATAAATATTTCACAAGCTTGATGACCCCGCCTACGGAAGTCTGATTCAGTGCCTGTTGCAGGAGTAACCGTTCTTTGAAGCCGATCTTCTTCCCAAGCATCATGAAAATCAAAACCGCGAAGGACATGATCCCGAGCCCTCCGATCTGGATCAGGCTCATGACGACCACTTCCCCGAACAGAGTGAAGGCCCCTCCCGTATCCACCACGGCAAGCCCCGTCACCGTCATGGCGGAAGTGGTCGTAAACAATGCGTCGAGCCATGAGATCTGTTCAGTGGTGGCAAAAGGAAGCTTTAAGAGCCCCATTCCCAGTATGATGAAAAATAGAAAGGTCACAACAAGAAGTTGCGGCGGACTTAACCGGATGACCTTTTGCTTCATCTTTATACACCTTCTTTTTCAAATCGATTGATATCCCGGTTGTGTCCTATGACGATCAGAAGATCCTCTATTTCAACCACCTCGTCGGCAGAAGGAGAGACAATGACTTCTTCCCCCCGATGGATGGCGATGATATTACAGCCGAATTTCGCACGGACGTCGAGCTCATTCAACGTTTTATTGGCTACCTTCTTGGAAGCATAGACCTCTACGATGCTGTGTTCTTTTGAAAGCTCGATATAATCGATGATCTTTTCAGACGTGATATGATGAGCGATCCTTCTTGCCATGTCCCGCTCCGGATGAATGACCTTATCTGCACCGATCCGGTCCAGTACTTTCTGGTGGTAGGAATTCGATGCTTTCACCCACACTTCCTTGACCCCCAATTCCTTGAGAAGGAGCGTGGTGAGGATACTTGCTTCGATATTATCCCCGAAGGATACGATCACATGATCGAAGTTCCTTAAACCAAGTGATTTCAAAACCGACTCATCCATGGCATTGGCCTGCACAGCGTGGGTGGCGATGTCGATGTAGTGCTGTACGACATCATGATGAATATCGATGGCCAACACTTCCACATCCAGATCAGCCAGCTCCTGAACCAGATTCCCTCCAAATCTCCCTAATCCAATAACGGCAAACTGCTTTTTCATGATGAAATCCTCCAAAACCTTTTTTATAGCTTAACCAATTACTGCCTGACTTTACTACCATATTAAACAACGCAAAAAGACCACCAGGAACTAAGCCTGTGGTCATGCATAACAGATCACAAGTATCATCCTCTCCCAATACGCTTACGGAGTTAGCTGACGGATTCGGGTCATGGAAGTGGCCCTACCTTTCAATAGAAAGGATTCACCCCTGAAACTAGTGGGTCCCCCGCTTCAATAATTGAATTAAGCGATAAAGAATATTCATTTGATGATAGATATATTACTCCTCTCCACAGGGGTTGTAAATAGGTTTTTCGTAAAAAAAACCTAAAGAAAAAAAGGCAAAATTATCTCAATCACCCCAAGATTTACTGTTCGTTAAAAAGGTTTGTGTCGTCGTTTTTCAGGGAATAGCATACATTAGTCATACGAAATTCGAATCAGAAAGGAAGAAGCGTTCATGGCAGGAATCTCATCCATTACTTCATCAACGGAAAGCAATGAAAGTTCATCCGTTTCATCTAATGATATAAAGCCCTGGATCAAGGGATTTGCACGAATCGGTTACATCTCAAGAGGAATCGTCTATATGCTCATCGGGGCATTAGCTGTGATGGCGGCACTCGGGATAGGAGGAAGCACATCGGACTCGAGCGGTGCTTTTACGGCTGTTGCCAGCAAGCCGTTCGGGGAAGTCCTTCTTTGGATCCTCGGAGTGGGCTTGATCGGAATCGTCCTTTGGCGTCTCATTCAAGTCATCAAAGATCCTGAACATGTAAATAACGGCGGAAAGTCCATGTTCAGAAGACTGGCCAATCTGATCAGCGGAATCGCCTATGGTTCCTTAACCTATAACGCCTTTGCCATCGCTATGCACGCCAAAAGCTCTGGATCCGGTTCGGGTTCCAAGCAGACCCTGTCAGCCAAATTATTGGCACAGCCTTTCGGACAATGGATCGTCGGGATTGTCGGACTCATCATCATTGGATTCGCACTATATGAAATTCATAAAGCTTATACGGAAAAATACACCGATAAATTCAAACGCCATGAAATGACGGAAAAAGAATGGGAACTTGGACGAAAAACAGGAAAACTTGGATTATATTCACGCGGGATCGTCTTCCTGCTGATCGGATACTTCTTCATCCAGACTGCGATCACGGCGGATCCGGATAAGACGAAGGGACTTGACGGGGCGTTATCCAAACTCGCTCAGCAGCCTTTCGGACAATGGCTTCTCGGAATCGTTGCAGTAGGATTGTTTTTATATGGTGTCTTCCAGATTTTAAAAGGAAAGAACCGTCATTTGACGATTTATTAAGATGTAAAAGGAGCTGCCGATTTGGCAGCTCCTTTTAGTGTTATTTTTTCCCTATTCACTGATCCTACGGAAAACCTCCACTATCAGAAGCCACCTCTTTAAATTGCATCATCATTGCAAGCACAGGTTTTGACAGTTCAATCGATCTGTTGTATCTTATGACTCTAAATCCTCATTAAACCTATCAGATTTATATAGATGTTATGTTTAAGATTTTTTGGGGAAATCTACTAATACTATAAGGAGGCGGCAAACAATGAAATCTCTTTGGAGAGGTTACCTCAATACATCCCTTATCATGAAAATAACCGTGGCTCTCGTACTTGGGATTGCCGTCGGTGTGATATTTGGCAAGGATGCATCTGTCCTTTCACCCCTTGGCGATATTTTGATTCGCCTGCTTAAGTTCCTGATCATCCCCCTCATTCTATTTACCTTGATGGTCGGTGTGAACCAGACCAGTGTAAACAAACTTGGAAGAATGGGCGGAAAAACGTTTTTATATTACTTATTCTCATCGGCTTTAGCCATTATCGTCGGGATTGCTGTTGCCAGTATCTTTCAACCCGGCACAGGGATGACCCTTGATACGACGGAAAAATTTAAGGTACCGGAAAATCCGGGGGTCACCAGTGTCCTTCTGAATATCATTCCAGATAATATCGTCACGGCATTCACAGATATGAATCTCCTGGGGATCATCTTTACAGCGATTGTATTTGGCATTGCGATTTCATATTTACGGTCTTCAGCGGAATACCACGAACTCGGTGAACATGTATACAAAGTCGTGAATGGCTTGAATGAAGCCACCCTGTCGATTATGAAGGTGGTACTTCAATACGTTCCCATCGGAATCTTTGCGATCATGGCCAATACGGTCGGGAATCAGGGACTCGACACATTAGTGTCCTTGGGGAATATGATTCTCGTTCTTTATATTGCTTTGTTCGTCCAATTGGCTATCTATATGATTGCTCTGGTTGGATTCAAGATCAGTCCCGGCAAGTTCTTTGCTCAAGCACGTACACCAATGGTTACAGCCTTTGTAACCCAAAGCAGCTCTGGCACACTGCCACTAACATTGAATGCAGCAAAAAACCTCGGATTGCCAAAAAGTTTATACGGCTTCAGCCTGCCCCTCGGCTCCACAATTAATATGGATGGGGCTGCGATTCGGATTGCCGTATCCGCAGTGTTTGCCGCCAATGTCGTCGGTAATCCATTGAGTCTGACCGATATGATGGTCGTTGTCCTTGTAGGAACATTGGCTTCCATCGGAACAGCAGGTGTTCCTGGAGCAGGAATCATCATGATCGCTACCGTATTTGCCCAGCTTGGTCTGCCGATGGAAACCGTGGCCCTCCTGACAGCAATAGATGCTTTAGTCGGCATGGGATGTACGGCCCTGAATGTGACAGGGGATCTGGTTGGTACGTCGATTATTGATAGGACGGAGAAGGATGTGGAGGACACATCCAAGGCCTATTAATAAAAAAACAAGCCTCAAGTCTATCTTGAGCTTGTTTTTTTATTTTTACTTTTTAAATTCTACGAGCATTTTTATTACTCTTAAGCGACCGAATTTTACCGAGGTCCTTCCTTTATCTGCGGGGTTGGGTAAGTTTAAACACCCAGAAAGCATGCTCCATAAAGTAAAGCTCCTCCAATTACGTATGCGGGACTCACTTTCATTTTCTGAAGCAGAACATAGCTGCATACTGCAATCAACCCGGTTTGCACAATTCCGATCCCCTCATATGCATTCATAAAAAATCCAAGCGTCATGATCCCTAACAAAACGGCGATGGTTGGCCGAACCAAACTTGTCATACGCTTTACCTTTGGTGAATCCTTGTATTTCATTAATAATCCAAGAAGCATGATCATCAATATCAAGGACGGGGCAACAGTCGCAAACACCCCTATACCTGCGCCAAGAATCCCCCCCTGCTGATAACCTATATAACCGGCCATTTTAGTGGCTATAGGTCCAGGCAGCGCATTTCCAAGCGCAAGGACTTCACTGAATTCGTTAACAGTCAGCCATTCATAGCGATCAACTACCTCATTTTCCACAAGTGGAATGGAGGCTGGTCCCCCTCCATACCCCAATATCCCGGGAATAAAAAAGGCTAAGAAAATATGGATATATATCATGATGCTTTCACCTGCTTTTCTTTACTTGGATTTCGGGCAAGTAGGGCAAACCCCAGTAATGCTCCAATCACGATAGCCGGGTGAACTCCTAAAACAGAAAGTAATAGTATACTTCCCGCCAACAGAACAATGGTCACTTTCCACCCCATATTTTTTTGGGATTTTTTCACAAAGTCCCACGTCAATACTCCAAGCATCACGCCTACTACAGGAACCACCGCACTTGCCATCCCCTGCACCCAGTTCTTGTCTTTATAGGTGTTCAGAACCGTAAGGAGTAAAACCATCAATATAATGGTGGGAATGATCGTCGCTAACACGGCATTCATCATCCCCAGGAATCCACCGACCCGAAATCCGATATACCCCGCCATCTTGGTTGCGATTGGTCCCGGCAGGGCATTCCCCAGCGCCAGGACATCAGAGAATTCATCATCATTCATCCATTTGTACTTCTCCACCACTTCTTTGTGTACTAGAGGAATGGAGGAAGGTCCCCCTCCGAATCCCAACATTCCCACTCGAAAAAAAGCAAGAAATATATGCAATTGCTTCATGATGCCACCCCCTCTTCCACTCAATCAATCAATATTCATCACCAAGCTGAAACCGCTCCATCTGTTCTCGACTCGGTACCACCCATCAGAACCCCTGAAACGGGATTTCGCCAAATGATTTGCCCCCTTCCGAAAGCCCCTGAATCTGTCGCCACTTGAATATGATGCCCCCTCCTCGCTAATGCCTGAGCAATGTGATTCGGAAAATCCGGTTCAACGATTACTTCCTTATCCTTTACCCATTGCCACCTCGGTGCATCCAGTGCAGCCTGCGGATTCAAGTGGAAATCGATCGTATTCATCACTACTTGGAAATGTCCTTGGGGCTGCATATATCCACCCATTACGCCGAATGGGCCTATCGGCTCTTCTCCTTTCGTCAGAAATCCTGGAATGATCGTATGGTATGTTTTCTTTCCGGGTTTGAGTGCATTTGGATGTTCTGCATCCAGTGAGAAATCATGCCCCCTGTTCTGCATGGAAATACCGGTACCCGGAATCACAATACCGGAACCGAATCCCATATAGTTACTTTGAATGAAAGAAACCATATTTCCTTCCTCATCAGCTGTAGCCAGGTAGACCGTTCCGCCTTTTTGGGGCTGATATTCTTTTGGGGTGATTGCGTCTTCTTGAATCATTTCCCTCCGCGAGATTGCGTAGTCTTCAGATAACAAGTGTTCAACAGAAACCGGCATTTCTTTTTCTTCCGTAATAAAGGCTTTTCCATCAGTAAAGGCAAGTTTCATGGATTCGATTTGTTTGTGATATGTATCAACGGCATCTTTTTCTGATAAATGGAAGCCCTGCACGATATTTAGTCCCATCAAGGTCACAAGTCCTTGACCGTTAGGGGGAATCTCCCAAACATCGTAGCCTTTGTAGTTGGTTGATATCGGGGTCACCCATTCGGCTTTATATTCAGAAAGATCTTCCTTGGAGAGGTAACCGCCACACCTCTCGACATAGGAAGAAATCTTTTCTGCAAGCTCTCCCCTATAGAAACTCTCTCCATTTGACTCTGCAATCAGTCTGAGAGTCCGGGCATGCCCCGGTGATGACCATATCTCTCCAATAAGAGGGGCCCTCTCATTTGGGGCAAATGTATCGAACCAGGGCTGGAATTTTTGATCATCTTTAAATAGTTCCCTGAATCTCTTATAAGCCAACCCCCAATACTTCCCTAACACAGGACTGATTGGATACCCTTCTTCAGCATATCGAATCGCTGGTGCCAGCACTTCACTTAATGGAAGCTTACCAAATTTGTCTGAAAGCTCCGCCCAAGCTGAAGGGGCACCCGGCACGGTTATAGGGACAGCTCCATGGACAGGCATTCCGTGAAGCCCTTTCCTCTTAACATCTTCAATGGAAATACTTTTTGGAGAAGGCCCGCTTGCATTTAAACCATGAAGTTTCCCCTTTACCCAAACGAGGGCAAATGCATCACCGCCAATTCCATTGGATGTAGGTTCAACGACTGTCAGCGCAGCCGCAGTGGCAATCGCAGCATCTACCGCATTTCCACCATTTTGTAAGATTTCCAGTCCTGCCTGAGATGCAAGCGGCTGAGAAGTTGCCACCATTCCTTTCTTCGCAAAAACAGTATTTCGTATAGAAGAATACGGTTGATATAAATGATCCATTTTCATAGAACTTCCCTTCCTTTTTCCACATGATGACATGCTACATAATGTTGATCTCCCATATCACGCCAAACGGGCTTCTTTTGCTTACATATCTCTGAGGCAACCGGACAACGTGTATGGAATGTGCATCCAGAAGGAGGATTTGCAGGATTCGGTATTTCCCCTTCCAACCGGATTCTCTTCCTATTCCTCTCGATCGAGGGTCGGGGGATGGATGATAAGAGTGCTTTCGTATAAGGATGCAATGGGTTTTCATAAAGCTGTTTGGCAGTCGCCAGTTCAGCAGTGTTCCCTAAGTACATGACCATTACCCGATCACAGAAATAACGTACCACCCCGAGATCATGAGAGATGAATAAATAGGTCAGCCCGTATTTGGACTGAAGAGTCTTTAATAGTTTCAAAACTTGCGCCTGTACGGATACATCCAGGGCAGAAACGGCTTCATCACAAATAACAACAGAAGGATTCAATGCTATGGCACGGGCGATTCCTATCCTTTGACGCTGTCCCCCACTGAATTCATGCGGATAACGATCATAATGCTCTTCTTTCAACCCGACCTCTTTAAGCAACTCGGTTACCTTTTCTTTACGACTCTTGCTAGACAATTTCGTATGCATGATAAACACTTCTTCAAGAGCATCCCCTATACGCTGCCTTGGATTGAGGGAAGCATATGGGTCCTGAAAAATCATTTGCATTTGCCTCTTGAATGGCAGCCGATTACGTTCAGATAAATGCTGAAGCTCCTGTTCGCGAAAGATCACCTTCCCTTCCGTCACAGGCTCCAATCCCAGGACAGTGCGGCCTAATGTAGATTTCCCACAGCCTGATTCCCCGACTACACCTAAACTCTCACCCTCAAACATTTCTAAACTGACATCTTCTACTGCTTTGACATGGCCTTGAACTCGTTTGAGTAATCCACCTTTGATGGGATAATATTTTTTTACACTTTCTAATTTAAGTATGGACGATTTTTTGACGGTTGTCGGCACCTTCGTCTACCTCCTGTAGCCAGCATTTCACTCTATGGTCTCCGGGCAATTCAACATCTTTCGGAATTTGGACGGCACACTTTTCCATCGCATAAGGACATCTTGGATGAAAGCGACATCCATTGATTTCTTCATTTATATTAGGTAGTGAACCAGGAATCGCCTCAAGTTCAAAGTCGGGTTCATCCAAATTGGGTACAGAATTCAATAATCCTTTTGTATAGGGGTGTTGCGGGTTTTCAAAGATGGATTCTACTGATCCCTCCTCTACTTTTTCCCCCGCATACATGACCATCACCCGATCTGCAACCTCTGCGACTACCCCCATATCATGAGTAATCATCATGACCCCCATGCCAAGCTTATCTTTCAAGTCCTGTATCAAATCCAGAATCTGAGCTTGAATAGTGACGTCCAGCGCAGTGGTGGGTTCATCCGCTATAAGTAACTGTGGGTGGCAAGCGAGTGATATGGCAATCATGACTCTCTGCCTCATTCCCCCGCTTAGCTCATGGGGATATTGTTTCATTCTTTTTTCAGGATAAGGGATCCCTACTTGCTTTAACAATTCAATCCCCTGTATATGAGCCTTTGACTTATTTAGCTTATGATGTAAAATGAGTGGCTCCCTCAATTGGTAACCGATGGTCAAAACAGGATTCAACGCCGTCATCGGTTCCTGAAAAATCATTGATATATCTTTTCCCCGCACTTTTCTTAATTCCTCTGGAGACAACCTGTTTAAATGTCGATCCTTAAATTCAATGCTCCCTTCCTTGATGAAACCGTTGCTTGGCAGGAGACCCATGACGGAAAGTGAGGTAATGCTTTTTCCGCAACCCGACTCCCCCACGACACAAAGGGTCTCCCCTTCTTTAATCGAAAATGATACCCCTCGAACAGCAGACACTTCACCATCTGCTGTTCGAAAAGCTGTGACCAGGTTCTTTACAGATAATAGATCTGTTGTCATCCTTACCCCTACTCTCTGTAAACGTTGTATAACGACCATTGACCAGTCGGATCCAATGTAAGACCTTTTACTGATTGATCCGTCGCTGCCGTTACCACTCCATGATTCATGACGATGACCGGTGCATCCTTGACAATTAATTTATTTGCTTCGTCGAGTTTCTCAGCACGTACATCTTGATCAACATTTTCTCTCGATTCATTAACGAGTTTATCGAACTCAGGATTACTGTACCGGACTCGATTGGACGAACCTACGTTATCTGAATGAAAGTTTGGATACAATAGCTCACTTCCATCTGACGTTGTATTAGACCAGCCAAGGAACGTCATATCATATTTACCATCACGGGCGGTATCTAAGAACGTTCCCCACTCCATCGTCTCAATGGATACGTTTAAACCAGCCTCCTGGAGCTGAGATTGAGCAATCTCTGCCATCAGCATATAACTATCACGATTTGCTACTAATATCGTAAGCTCTTTATCTGCAAAGTTATTCTTCTTCACAAGCTCCTTCGCTTTTTCCAAATCATGTTGATACCCTGCTTCGTTTGCTGACTCATCATATCCGAAGACCTTTGGACCGATTACACTGTTCCCTTCAATGCCAAGTCCATTCAACTTTTTCACGTATGCTTCACGATCGAGTGCATAGGCAACCGCTTGGCGAAACTCGGGATTGTTCATTGGCTCTTTTTCCATATTGAATCCCATATAGTAAACAGGTGTCCCTTCCTGCTTCGAAACCTCTACATTCTTTAAAGACTCCACACGTTGTAATTGTTCAGTCGGAATGGCGTCAATGAATTGAACCTTCCCAGTTTGAAGCATAGAAATCGCCGTCGTCACTTCAGGTACCACTTTGAAAACGACTTTCTTAAGCTTTGGTGCATCCTGCCAATAATCTTCATTTTTCTCGATTACAACCTGATCTCCGGGTGTCCAACTTACGAATTTAAAGGGGCCGGTTCCGACAGGTTCCTTCATTAAGTCTTGAGATTTATCTGCAGACGGACTGACGATCGATGAATTTGTATGTGACAATGCTGCCAATAATGGGCCATATGGATATTTGGTTTTAATTTCAACCGTATAGTCATCCACAACATTCACAGACTCAATAGGCTCCAATAGTGACGCACGGGGTGCAGCTGTTTCAGGATCCATAAATTTATCGAATGTATACTTAACTGCTTCTGCATTAAAGTCCGTTCCATCATGGAATTTAATATTTTCTTTTAGTTTAATCACCCATGTTTTATCGTCTGGTGTATCATATGATTCAGCCAGCAGCGGCTCCATTTCCATTGTCTCTGGATTCCTTGTAAAGAGAGTTTCATAGACTTGTTCAATGACGTTGGAGGAAACTGAGTCGTTTGTTAATATTGGCGAAAGCCCCACAACATCAGAGGTTGTTGCATAGGTCAACTCTTGAGAGACTTCTCCGCCATTTTTGTCACCACTTCCACTTGAACTGCTTGAACATGCCGTCGTAAAAACAACTAATAATCCTACCAATGCAATAAGCCACTTCTTCATTTTATTTCCCCCTCTATTTTTATTGATTTAAATTCATGTTTGGATCAAGTGCATCTCTTAAACCGTCTCCGACCACATTAAATGCGAATACGATCAGCATGATGGCAATTCCCGGTACAATCGTCATATGTGGTGACGTCCACATGAAATTCTGTCCTTGGGCAATCATTGCTCCCCATTCGGGTGTCGGCGGCTGTGCCCCTAATCCCAGATAGCTGAGGGCAGCCGTTGATAAGATGGCCGTTGCCATTCTCATGGTCGCGAAAACAATGATGGGTGCTATACAGTTAGGCAGAATATGCTTCACCATGATACGGAGATCGCTCGCCCCGAGTGATTTCATCGCTAGAATATACTCTTGTTTCTTCACCGATAATACTGATCCCCTTACGATACGGGCACATGTCGGTATCGACCAAATACTTATCGCAATCGCCACGTTCACTAGACTCGTTCCAAGAACGGCGATGATCAGCATAGCTAGGAGGATTCCAGGAAAAGCAAAGAGTAAATCCACAATCCTCATGATGAACCCATCCAGCCTGCGGTAATAACCCGAGAGAAGACCAAGGGTTACCCCTCCAATCAGACCAAGACTTACAGCGGTGATCCCTACGACAAGGGAGATTCTCGCTCCATACACGATCCTGCTCCACATATCACGGCCGTAGTTATCCGTTCCCAACCAGTGTCCTTCTGAGAATAACGGCAACTCACTTGCCGCCAGATTCTGTTTAAGCGGTCCGTGAATCGTAATAAGTGGTGCTGCTAGAGCCAGGAATATTTGTAGAGTGATAATGATCAATCCCATTACAGCCAATTTATTTCTAAGCAAACGCTTTCCGGTTGTGACCAGATATTTTTCCTTTTTCTTCAATGGAACAGAATTTTTCACAGAGTTAGTTGTCACTACTTCAGCCGCCATTTCCCTCTCATTCCTCCCTTCTATTAATCGTAGCTAATTCGTGGATCGATAAAGACATAAATGATATCAACTAACAAATTCACAAGCACAAAGAGCGTGGCCACTAATAAAACAGAACCCTGAACCATAGGAAAATCTCTTGCGGCTATCGCATCAATCATTAACCTACCCACACCATTGATAGCAAATACCTGCTCCGTAATAATGGTCCCGCCAAGGAGGAATCCAAAATTCAATCCAATGACGGTAATAACAGGGATCATCGAATTCTTAAGAGCATGAATCCAAATGATTGTTTTCTCTTTCAATCCTTTTGCCCTGGCTGTACGTATGTAATCTGCCCGAATGACTTCAAGCATCGATGAACGACTCATCCTGGCAATCATTGCGGCTGAACCCGTGCCCAATGTTATCGCAGGAAGAATCAACTGCTTCATCCCTTCTATTGTCCAAAAAGGAGAATCGAGCCCCCCAACCGGTAAAACCTGTAAATTCACTGCAAATACGAGTATCAGGATGGTACCCAACCAGAAATTGGGTATGGAAATACCAGCTAATGCAACAACAGTACTGGAAACATCCAGCCAAGAATTTTGTTTAAGTGCTGAAATGATTCCAGCAGTGAGACCGATAACGATTGCAACAATCATGCTTGCAATGGCGAGATTCAGCGTATTCGGAAACCTGACAGCGATCGCTTCAGATACGGATTGCTTCGTTTGATAGGAATAACCAAAATCACCTTGAAACACTCCTTTCAGATAATCCCAATATTGGACCAGAAACGGGTCATTCAATCCAAGATTATCGCGAATGGCGGCAATATCAGAATCTGTCGCCGTTGGTCCTCCGATGATGGATGCCGGATCTCCAGGGGCAATATGCATACTGCCGAATACCAGGAATGAAATACCGATGAGTAAAAGTACTAGTTCAAAAAATCTTCGTGTGATAAGTGCTGCCAAAATGACCAACCTCCTTTTCCCAATCGCATTATTCCACTTAAATGAACTTTCGTTTGTTAGGTTAATTTTAGTTTTAACCTAACAAACGTAGTTATTTTTATGTTATTGACGATTATATCGGATACCGAAAGAAAAATCTACACATTTTTCTAAAAAATTTATTTATTTTGAATATTTAGGTTATCGTGGTGTATTCCAAATAGAAGTTCAAAAAAAAGAGCTTACCAAAATGTTGGTTAAGCCCTTTTTCCTATAATTTAAGTCCACTCCTGCTTTTGAATCTTCTTAGTAGAATGTGACTTTCTACTCTGGAAATGCCCTCTAGAGAATATAGTTCATTATTCACAAATTTCTCTAATGCAGTAAAATCTTCGACAAGTACGTGCATATGTAATGTGCTTGGCCCTGTCATTTGATAGCAACTTGCTACACTGGGATTATCAGCTAATGTCTGCGCGACCTCTACCAAATAAGCTGGTTCACAGTCCACTTCAAAAAAAGCTGAAACTTGCTTTCCCACTTTTTCCGAATTGATTACTACACTAAAACGCTCTATTACACCGTTTTCCATTAACTGATGTACCCTCTCCCTGACAGATACACGTGAAAGACTCAACTCTTTCCCAATGTCAGCATAAGAAAGTCGTCCATTTTCCGTTAACAACTGCAATATTTTCCGATCAATTTCATCAATCTTCATCCATTCACCTCATAAATCTAACAGTTAATAGTTTAACAAAGTAAATTCATTATAACGATAAACAAGTTTAGAGAAAAGGGAGTATCAGAATTTTCCAAAGATATTACAGGGCTTTATTCATAGAATATTGGTCCTTACTCTTAAGGAAAATAAACAAAAGGACCTCCGTCTAAAAGAGGTCCTTCTTACTATACTATATTTATATATTGAAGTCGTTACGAAACCTGATGATGCTCCCACCCTGAAACTTCATCGGCAAAAAGTATCCCCAGTTCATGATGATCACCTTCATACAGGGCTCCCTGGGTAAAACGGTTTTCACCATTCGTCCCCAGAACCTCCAGCTTACAATAGGCTCCGTTCTTTTGCAGTGCTTCATAAAATGCCCTTTCCGTATTCACTTCTGCACCGTTCACCTTAAGGACGATTTCCCCAACCTGAAGGGTCAGCTTCCTGGCAGGTGAACCCGGGAGGATACCGAGAATCATGACGCCATTTGGCTGCCGTTTGAAGAAATAAGGCTTCGAATCATCCACACTCCGGTGACGATAAGCAATCCAGACCCGGCCAAGGATGGCCACCACTGCTGCACCGACTGAAAACAGCGGGGCCCAGAATCCTGTTACAGCCAAGGTCAATACGAATGCACCTAGCCAGAACACACGGGATCCCGTATGCTTGATTGCGGCTTCAGGCAGCGTGCTTTTCACCAGCTGCTGAAACCCGAGGAGAAACGGTACACACAGTAATGAATATGTTTCAGTGCCCAGGGTAAACACCGGCCACCATTCAAATGGAAGAGTCAAGGACCCTGTGGGTACCAATACAAACATAGGGACGAGCCATAATTTTTTCCCGAGATGAGCTCCGACCTTCAAGCCACGTGCACTTTTAAGCAGGCGGGGTGATGTGTGCTTCCAGCCATTCAGTACAACCAGGATGCCTTCGATCATCGTCAATATACCGAGAAGGACGACGATGGAACTGAGCAGACCCAGATTCAGGTTTTCCACATATGTATTCACGTAAGGGATGTCCCACTGAAAATAATCCACCGCGACTAAGATAAAGTAGGAAACGCCTACTGTCATGGTCGCTGACATGAGTTGAAAACGTCCCGTCAACGCAAACAGGACCGACATGGCTCCGATGAGGATGAGACCGGCGAAAGGAATCACCACTCCCGCCCCGACTGTCACAACAGAAAACAGCAGCCCAAGGACGATTCCGTATGAAAATAACACCCGCATATCATGGTATCCGTCCAGCAATCTCGTATTGAAATCTCTCCGTTCCCTCTTCACACGATAATAACCCGCCATGATAGCGAAAAATACGGACAGATATAGTACAGGATGCAGGAATAATTTCCCGAACCCCTTTAACATTTCCAGTAACCAAAGCTCAACCAATATCCGTCACCACCTTTTGCAAGAAAATTTGCATTATCTACTATTTTATCAAAAGACGGTGTTAAAACCTATTGCAATTTTATTCAATCGTTTTACGATTCGATTTCATTTCCGACAGTATTCCTCATATTTTCCCGGGAAATGATGTCGATTGGATGGGAATGATATCTCCTTTTGAAGAAAAAGAGGCGGGGGAGATTCATCCCAGCCGCCCCTATTCCTTATTGAAAATAAGATTTGATACACTCTTTAAAAACGAAAAAGGCAAAACCCATATAATCAAAAGGGGTGTCGATTTCCCACTCCAGCATCATGTTCCCCTCCTTTTATTGTGAGTATTGATGCAGCCACTCTTTCAATTCATTTGATATCCCGTATTTAATCAGACTTGCGTGGCCTCCCCTTACCTCTGCTGCTACCTTATTCGTGCTAGACACCCGTTCCAGCAAGGGCGTGCTAATCGAGGAAGGAACCAAGTGATCATATTGGGAAGAAATCAAATAAAGATTCGATTCGATGTTTTTCAGATCCACTTCTTTTCCGGCAAGTTCGAATTTCCCTGACATCAGCACATTCTCTTTCACAAAATAGGTGATAATATCATTGGCCATGGCTCCGGTGAGTGCGATATGGTCGTTTGTCCATTGATTGAACCGGAACCAATAATGAGCATAGTTTTGATCGTAGGCTTTATTTAATAGCGACAGATAGGGAGAATAGTAAATGGGGGAAGTCAAAGCCCTCATCCCATAACGGATCATGGATGCCGGTATGAGATCGATTCTTTCCATGATACCCGGGATATCGATTTCGTCATTTTTCAAAGCTTGCACCCAATTGTGATAAGCCGGAACTTGACCAAAATCAATCGGCGTGACAAAAACCAGTAGATTTCTGATAAAATGTGGATTTAATGCTGCATAGATGACAGCCAACGTCCCCCCTAAGCAAAAGCCGGAAAGGGACAGCTCGTCTTTCCCACTGTGTTGAAGGGCTTTCTTTATGGATGGGTCCACATAGTGAGACAAATACTCCGCCAATCCTGTACCTTTCTCTTCCACTGCGGGTTCACCAAATTCGAGAAGATAGACATCGTATCCTTCTTGAAGAAATTCCCCTATCAGACTATGTTCCTTTGTCAAATCAAGGATGGATGGCTTGTTAATATGTGAATATAGTAAAAATACAGGGATATGCCCATTTTTATTTACAGGGGCATAGTACCACAATCTACTATTATGGTTTGTCCAAATTTCTTCTCTTGGAAAATTCGGCTGCCACTCACTATCATTTTGCAAAGTCTCGATGAATCCCTTCCAACGGGCTCGTTCTTTTTGTTCATGCTCTTTTTTCATGTATTCACTTCCATTCTTTATTCATTCAGCGTCTGTAAGAGTGAAAGAAGTTGAATGAATGCCAGTACTGTTTGGAATAATTCAAGCCATTGTTTGACGACCGCAACCAGTTCCGGATCATCCAGCTTCCCTACAATCCACTGATTCAACTCATACTCCACACTCATTCCGATTTTTTTCAATTCCTCATAAAATAGATCCATGTTTCCCCTCCTTATACCTGCGCCCGGATGCCGCCATCCACAACTAAGATGTGACCGTTTATATAGTCAGAAGCAGCAGAGGAAAGGAAGATGGCGACTCCATTCAGATCCTCTCCCTGTCCAAATCGCCTTGCTGGTATATGCTGCTTGATCATATTTCCCTGACTAGCAAAAAGTTCCTTCGTAATCTTGGTTGGAAAGAAACCCGGAGCGATGGCATTCACCTGGATATTATGCGGTGCAAGTTTCACGGCAAGGTCCTTCGTCAACGTCATGACCGCACCCTTGCTCGTATTATAGGGTACCGTATCCATGAGCATGGGGTTCGTCCCGCCAAACCCCGTAACGGAAGCGATGTTAATGATCTTCCCTGCTTTTTGCCTGACCATGATCCGGGACACTTCCTGGGAAAATAAAAAAGCCCCCTTTACATTGACATCCATCACCTTGTCCCACTTATCTTCAGGGATGTCAGCAAATGGACCGGCCCAGGACGTCCCGCTGTTATTGATCAATATATCGATTCTTCCAAACTCTTTCATCACCGTTTCCACTACATGTATAACATCCGCTTTCCGCGTCACATCGCAAGGAATGGCGAGTGACCGTACACCTGAACCAATCAACGTTTCCTTCACTTCTTCACACGCCGACTGGTTTCTCGAACAAATCACGACATGCGCACCAGCCCTTCCCAATGCCAGGGCCATCTCTTTCCCGAGGCCCCGTCCACCGCCTGTGACGATGGCGACTTTGTCTTTAACTGAAAACATTCTATCAATCTCCTTTCTAGTAAATGGAAGGTCATTATTATAATAGATAGATTGAGAGAATAAGTGCGGATTCTCCGCTCCATCCAGTCGAAATTGAATCAAATGCCCTCACAAAAAAAGAGACCTCTCACGAAGAGAGATCTCTTTTTTTTACTGATCCTTATTGGCTGTACGGTTTATATACTCCAAGGCTGCCTGCAGCTGCAAATCGTTCTTTTCATTCTGCACCGCTTCAAATATTTCCTCCTGCAGCCTTTCGCCGGTTTTCGCATCAATGACTCCCGTGACGTCGAGGCTTTCCTGGATCTGAAAATCCTTGACGGCTTTAGCCGTTTTCTTACTGAAATAACCGTCGACCCGATCAAGGGTGAAACCTAATCCTTGAAGCATTTCCTGGGCGTTTTTCACCTGCTCATTGTTCGTGCCTTCTTCCATTGGTTTTTCCACTTGAAGAGGATGGGCATAGAAGTAGGATGGCTGTCTGACCGGGATATCCGGTTTGATTCCCTTCTTATGGATCCAATTCCCGTTCGGCGTCAGCCATTTGAACATGGTGAGCTTGATATTGCTTCCGTCTCCCATCGGCACTGCCTGCTGAACGGTTCCTTTTCCGAAGCTCTTCGTCCCGATCAGTGGATATCCTTCCGCCTCACTGAGGGCCCCAGCAAGGATTTCAGATGCCGACGCACTGCCCTCATCGATGAGGACCACCACCGGGTACGCTTTTCTTTCCTTACTGTTGGAGAAGGATTTCAGCACCTCTCCGCTTCTTTCCTGGATTTGCACATACGGCTTTTTCTCGGTGACGAACTGTTTGAGGATGTCTTCCACACTGGAAAGGAGACCACCGGGATTACCCCTTACGTCAAGAACCAGTCCTTCTACCTTTTTCTTCTCGAGTTCTGTCAGCTGCTTTTTAAAATCGACGGCGGTATTTTCCGAGAAGGTTGTAATTTGGATATAGCCCGTCTTCTTCCCATCGACTTCCTTCACATCGGAAATCACCGTTTCAACAGGGATATCGTCCCGCTTCACGGACACCTCGATCGGATCTGAAAGACCCTCTCTCGTAATCTCCAATTTCACCTCCGTACCCTTCTTCCCTCTGATCTTCAACGTGGCTTCATACAGGTCCAGCCCGTCGATACTGTTTCCATCCACCTTGATGATGCGGTCATTCGGTTTCAGACCGGCTTTTTCTGCAGGTGAATTTTTAAAAGGAGCCACGATGACCAGTTTCCCGTCCATGATCGTGACCTCTGCCCCGATCCCTTCAAAAGAGGAATCCAACGCGTCATTGAATTGAGAAGCGGTCTCCGCATTCATGTAAACCGAATACGGATCATCCAGGGTCTTCAGCATCCCCTGAATCGCCCCTTCCACGAGCTGTCCCTTGTCCACATCCTGAAAGAACTTGTCACTGATCAAATCATACGCGACTTCCACCTTGTGAAGCTTATCATTCAGCTCCCCTTTGCCGTTAAACTGGGCAAGCTCGTCCCCGGACCCGGAACTGCCCGTCCACTCCAAGCCGCCATACATTCCTCCTGCACCGATCAACATGCTAATGATGATGGTGATGATGAGCTTTCTGCCCGTCCACTCCATATATTCCCCTCCAGCTTGTCGTTTGTTTATGGTATGGATGAGAGCAGCGTCCACTTTCCCATCCAACGAAAAAAGACACCACACAAAAACGCGCTTAGGCGGTGCGATGTCTTTGCTTATCTAACTATATGCCGGAGGGGGACGAGTTATGATTGGCAGCGGATTATTTCATACCCGTCACGATTTTTTGATCTTGGTGATTTTTCAGATGAGAAGAGATGATCCCTCCCCATTTCTCGAATTCCACAAGGAACCCGTCATGACCGAATGCTGTCGGGATAAAGTAATGTTCACCCTTAGGCACTTGTAGTGTGAATTCCTTTAAATACTGTGGAGAATAGATCAAATCACCCTCATAGCTGATCGAGACCAGCTCGCACGGATAGGAATCGGCGACCATTTCCGATCCTCCCCTTCCCCTCCCGATGTCATGGGTATTCATCGCTTTCAGGAGGGTAAGATAGCTGTTCGGATCAAATCGCTTTCCCAGTTTCTTTCCTTGATAATCAAGATAGCTTTCCACATTGTACTGCTCATTGGTCCTCACCCGCTGGAAGCGCCTGTCAAACAACTCCTGTGTACGATAGGTCACCATCCCGACCATCCTGGCAATCTCAAGCCCTTTTAATATGGAACCGTGAGGATAGTGGCCATTTTGAAATTCGGGATCCCCTTCAATTGCTGTGATCCCGATATGATTGAAGGCGAGACCGTAATCATTCAATGCCGGTGAGACGGCGAGGGCGAATACCTTATTGATATATGTCGGATACAGGGCCCCCCACTCCAATGCCTGCATTCCACCCAGCGAGCCGCCGATCACCGCTTCAATCCTTTCGACGGAGAGTTGTTGGAGTGCTTCATATTGGGAGTGGACCATGTCCCGTATGGTAATGTGGGGGAAGTCCGGGCCGTATCGTCCTCCGGTTTCCAGATCCGTGGACGTCGGTCCAGTACTTCCTTCACATCCCCCTAACACATTGAAAGCAATCACATTGTATAGATCGGTATCAATGTAGGATCCTGGTCCGACCAGTCCATCCCACCAGCCCTGATCCTCACTCGTTCCCTTCACAATATGGGTGCCGGTGAGGGCATGGCATACGAGGATGACGGGACCGTCCTTATTCCCGGTCCGTTCATAGGCCAGATTTATATTGTATAACGTGGTGCCTGACTCTAAGGTGAGGGATGGGACGGTAATGGAGCTTACTTCATAAGAGTATGAGTTCTCCATTCCTCCACCTCCTTTTTTGGTGTTGTTTGGGGTCATGGGCCCCCCCGGTGAAAACAGTTATTTTTTATACCCTCGACGTTTCTAAAGCCACTTCAATCGCATGATCCAGATCCTCGATCAAATCCTTCGCAGATTCCAAACCGACGGAAAGTCTTACAAGGTCCTCGGTGACACCTGTGGCCCGGATTTCCTCATCGTTCAATTGCTGATGAGTCGTGGAGGCTGGATGGATGATCAGTGACTTCGCATCCCCCACATTGGCAACATGGGACCAGAGGGAAATATTGTCGACGACTTTACGTCCTGAATCCCTGCCCCCTTTGATTCCAAAGACGACGATGGATCCCGCTCCATTTTTCAAATATTTTTGAGCAAGAGCGTGGGATGGATGCTGTGGGAGACCTGGATAAGAAACCCAGGCAACTCCGCTGTGCTGATTTAAGTGTTCCGCAATCTTAAAGGCATTCTCCGTGTGACGTTCGATGCGGAGATGCAGGGTTTCCAGTCCCTGCAACAGCAGAAATGCGTTTTGTGGACTTAAGCACGCCCCGAGATCCCGAAGCAGCTGCACCCTTAATTTTGTGATGAAAGCGGCCGCTCCCACATCTTGTGCGTAGCGAAGTCCGTTATAACTTCTATCTTCTTCTGTAAATCCAGGGAACTTCTCATGATTCCAATCAAACTTCCCACCGTCGATGACGACTCCACCAATGGCCGTACCATGGCCGCCGATCCACTTCGTCGCGGAGTGTATGACGATGTCAGCTCCCCACTCAATCGGCTTGCACACATATGGCGTGGCAAATGTGTTATCGATGATGAGCGGGATATGATGGTCATGGGCCACTTTCGCCACCGACTCGATGTCCAGGACGTGCAGGCTCGGATTTCCGATCGTCTCGGCGAATACCGCTTTCGTTTTCGGCGTGATCGCTTTTCGGAAATTCTCTGGATCAGTCGGATCGACGAAATGAACCTTGATTCCGTATTTCGGAAGGGTCGTAGAGAATAAATTGTACGTTCCGCCGTACAGATTGGTGGCTGCCACGATTTCATCCCCTGCACCGGCTATATTCAGGATGGAAAGAGAAATGGCGGCCATCCCGGATGATACACCCAAGGCTCCGATTCCCCCTTCTAAAAGGGCGAGGCGCTTCTCGAGGACGTCGACTGTCGGGTTCATGATACGGGTATAGATGTTTCCCGGTTCTTCAAGGGCGAATAGCTTTGCGGCGTGATCGCTGTTGTCGAACACGTAGGATGTCGTTTGATAGATGGGTACCGCCCTTGAGCCTGTAGTTGGGTCCGGCTCCTGGCCGCCGTGAAGAAGAAGTGTGTCGAAATCGAATGATTTTGTCATTTGGAATTCCTCCTAATTGTTTTGGTTTTGGGATTCTGTTGAACTAAGATACTGAAAAACCGAAGAAGAATAGGTACCTAGGAAGCGAGAAGAGGATAAAATAAAAAACCCTCTTCCTAAGAAGAGGGTCTAATTGAATAGGGTCCTCCTCTTATCTTTCAGGCAGATCGCCTGCAGGAATTAGCACCTTTTCATGTGACGCACAGTGCGTACATGAAGGTTGCCGGGTTTCATCGGGCCTAGTCCCTCCACCTCTCTGGATAAGAGCATTTAATTGTCAATGTGAAAAATTCATGCGTTGAGATGAATTATAAAGGGTAACCAGCCTCAACGTCAAGACCATTTTCAGAATTTTTTATTTTTTAACAGAAGCTGCTATTGCCTCGTTGAATTGAGAAACGATATCTCCCCCATCCTCGATACCTAACGATATGCGCACCACATGGGTGTTGATGCCTAGTTTTTCCTGCGCTTCTTTCGGAAGGGCACGATGAGAGGTTCCAAGCGGATAGGAAACCGTTGTTTCCACGCCGGCCAGGGACGGGATGATTTTGATCCATCCAAGGGACTTGAAGAATGTGCTGATATCGCAGCTGGCATCGAGTTCGATGGTGACGATCGCCCCATTCCCTTTATCGGATAGATCAGTTGGATAATAGACCCTCTTCACCTGCTCATTGCTGCGCAGTTCATCTGCAAGTGTTCCCGCGTTCTGAGCCTGGGTCCCCACCCGAAGTGCCAATGTTTTCGCCCCCCGGCATGTGAGCCATGCTTCAAATGGACTTAGGTTCGAACCGATGTTGACGACCTTCTCTCTTGCCTTTTGCACAAGCTCTTCTTTTCCGACTACGACCCCCGCTGTGATATCGCTATGCCCGCCGATATACTTCGTAGCGCTGTGAGCGACCAGATCGACTCCTTCAAGGTAGGGCTGACGCAGAAATGGTGTGGCGAATGTATTGTCGATCATCGATTTCAGGTTATGCTTTTCGGCAAGAGCTACCATTCTTGAAATATCCTCTACCCGCATAAATGGATTGGTTACCGTCTCACTGTAGAGAAGTTTGGTGTCGGGAGTAAGTGCTGCCTCGATTTCCTCCTCACTCGTGAAATCGACAAAGGAGGTCGAAATACCGAATGATTTCAGCTCTTCTTTCAGCATATGGAAAGTGCCTCCGTATAAATCCTCCGCCGCAACAATATGGTCCCCTGCCTGAACAACGGCAAGGATACCAACCAGGATTGCCGACAATCCGGAAGACGTGGCGACACCCGCAGGAGCTCCTTCAAGTTCTGCCACCATCTTCCCAAGTTCATCCGTGTTCGGATTACCCGTCCTTGAATAAAGATAAGGAGACTTCCCTTCATAGAAACCCTCAAGTTCCTCCAGAGACGTAAAAGAAAAAGCAGACGTCTGGTAGATCGGTGTTGTCTTACTACGGATTTCCTCTGTTCCTTTCAGCTGACTATGTACGACCTTGGTGGTGAATTTCATTTCACTTTCATCCTTCCTGAATCTATGTATTTTTAAAAGTGTATCATATTCAGAAGATTGTGAGGAGTATGAGTTAATGGGAGGCAAAAAAAGAACCCGCCGCTTTTTGCAACAGGTTCAAATCGTCAGACGTTTTCTAAACACCCGATCAGGCGATTTTCGATTTCCAACGCCAATCGTTTTAATTCATCGTTATCTACCATTTCAATCAGCTTGCTGGGCTTTGCCATCCCGATCTTCGTCGTTCCCTTTTCTGTGTATACCGTCACTTTACAAGGCAGGAAATAGCTGACGAGCATGCTTTCTTCCAGCACCTTTTTCGCTTCGTGGGGATTACATACTTCCAGGACAACTACTTCTTCGTTAAAATCCAGCCCTTTATCCTGAAGCTTGGCGGCCAGGTCAAGATTCCACAGAACCCCGAAGCTTTCTTCTTTCAAGGATGCCTCTACTGCTGATACGGCATCCTTCACATTCATTGAAACGTCTTTTGTGTAGTGGAACATTTTGATCCTCCTTTTGGGTTATGGTTACTTATACCTCATAGCGTATAAAACGAAACGTCCTGTCAGAGGTCCGTCCCTCCCATTATTCCATCCCTCCGACCATTTTACCCATCATTTCTTCGTTCATGGGGCCGACGATTTTGTGCTGGATGAGGCCGTTTGTATCGATCATGTAAGTGGTCGGGATCGTGAATGCCCGGTACTCGTCTCCGATATCCCCTTTCTCATCCATGAGAATGGGGAAAGTGAGTTCGTAGCCGTCGACAAATTGCTGGACTGCCTTCTCCCCATCATCCTGTGAGGTCAAATTGACGGCAAGGATTTCGACATTCTCTTTTTTCGCGTTTTTTTCGTAATACTGTTCCATATGGGGCATTTCCGCTTTACATGGCGGGCACCAGGTGGCCCAGAAATTCAGGATCACTTTCTTGCCTTGATAGTCAGACAGCTTTACTTCTTCCCCTTCCAACGTGGATAAGGTAAAGTCCGGTGCACGATCCCCTTTGGTGAGTCCCTGCTTGGCATCAGAAAGGTCCATGGATTCCTTGGCCAACTGGGCAGCCTCTTCTTTTGCCTTTTTTTCCTGTTGATCCTGGAACAAATTCACAAGGAAGATTCCGATCAGCAGTGCGACGATCGCCAGAGCAAAATTTCGTTTATTCACTTTTAGTTTTCCTCCTTACCGTTAAAAGAAAGATGAGACCGATCATCATCACTAAATACGACCAGGTGGTGACGGATAATTCGAAGCCGCCGATCAAAGTGTGAAGCAATAATTGGAAAAGGGTGAACAAAACGAATATCTGCCCACTCCACATCCTTCCATCAGATCCAGCTGATTTTTTCACCCCAAAATAAACCATCATCAGATTGAGAACGGACTGAATACCCGCTAAAAGAAAGTCATCATGGAGCATATGTAAGACAACCTCAAAGACAAGTACCGTAGTCATCCATGAAATGATAGGGGTAGATGGACAATCGACTTTCCTGAAAAAGATATACAGGAGAACAGCCGCCAAGCCTAACCAATACCCCATGATCCCTCCGTGAAAATAGAGAATCGTAAAGGGGTGCTTGATGACCGTTTGAAAGTCGATCACAATCACACTCAATTTCCAGACTAGTATAAAAATCAAAATGGCATTCGAATACCAGTCACTGGCCTTTCGATTCCAGAAGAAAAGGAATAAGAAAGTCAGTACGAATGAGGCGATGATGGCCCCCCATGAGGAGGGGAATGTAAAGGAACCGATCGTGTACCATTGCTCTGTCATGTATTATCCTCGAATCATTCGTTATTTGGGAAGTCGTATCTCAAAGGTATGATGAAGACCATCGGTTGCAAGGGAAAGATCTCCTCCATGGGCAAGTACGATCTCTTTTGCTATGGCCAGTCCGAGTCCTGTTCCGCCTGTCAAAGGCGACCTCGAAGGATCAACACGATAGAAGCGTTCAAAGATCAGCTCGCTTTCTTCAACAGGAATCCTTTTTCCTTCATGGGAAAACCGGATCACATAAGATCCCTCCTCAACACAGCTTTCTATCCTTACCTTCTTCCCATTGTCGTAATCCACAATATTTTGAAGGAGATTGCTCAGGACTTGATTAAGTCCATCAATGCTTCCCTCCAACGTGAAAGGTTCAAGAGTGTCATCCACCATGATCCCTTTTTCAAGGAATTTAATATGAAAGATGGTGATCCGCCTCTTTATCAGCTGATGAATCAAAATTTTATCCCTTTTGAAGTCTTTCATTTCCCCGTCGGATGTCCATTGATTGATCCGGGCGAGTTGTTCCAGCAATCGTTCGATCCGGGTTGTTTCTTCCTGAAGGGAACGATACATTTCTTGATCGCCTTTTACAATTCCTTTTTCAAGGCCTTCGAGGTATCCTGATAAATTGGTCAAGGGAGTTCTTAATTCATGGGACAGATCTTTTAATAACCGGTTTTGCTTTGATTTTACGCGAGCCGTCCGTTCTGTTAAATCATTGAAGGCATCATTCAGCTCTTTCACCTCATAAATCAGAGGATTCTTCAGTCGCTTAGGGTGATTTCCTTTTTTCAATTCTTGTGTTGCGGCTGTTAGTTTTTTCAATGGATGAATCAACCACTTTAATAAAAGGAAATGAAAGCCGCCGGCAAGAAGGAAGGCAAGAATGCTTACTTTCACCAAATATTGATTAAGCAGGATTTCCAGGTCCGTCCCTGTAATCTCTTGCTGATTGACGAGGGTGCAAGCATAGTTTTTGACCGTGAATCCAGCTATGGCGATGACAAGGGCAATGATGATTGTATTAAGAAAAGTCAACTGAGTGAATATCCCCCATACTTCTTTTCTTTTACGCATCGAACTTATACCCCATCCCTCTGACGGTTTGTATAAATGATTGATGGGTGATCGCTTGAAGTTTCTTTCGGAGGTGGCGGATATGGACATCGATCGTCCGTTCCGAAACAACTTTTTGATTCATATCATACAGGGCATCAAGAATCTGCTGCCTTGAAATCACTTGACCCGCATGGATCATTAAATATTCAAGGATCCTGAATTCAAAGGACGTTAATTCCAGGGTGTCGCCTTTATAGGTGACCTCTCCTTTCATCGGCTTCAGCGTCAATCCTTTTTTGCTGAGCTTTTGGCAGCGCGTCCCTGTTCTGCGAAGGACTGTGTCCACCCTTGTCACAAGTTCAGACGGACTGAACGGTTTTGTGACGTAATCATCCGCCCCGGCCTTCAATCCAAGGATTCTTTCATCCTCCGTCGTTTTGGCGGTCACAAAGATAATACCGATATCACTTTTCTCTTCTTCCCGAATCCATCTGCACAACTCTTCTCCCTGGGTTTTCGGAAGCATCAGATCCAGGATCGCGAAGCAAGGGTCATGCTCTTTGAATAATCGTTTTCCTTCTTCCCCATCCTGGGCTTCAAACACTTCATACCCGTCATTTTCAAGAAAGAGTTTGATTAGCTTGCGAATCTTTACATCGTCTTCAACAATCAGAATCGTCTTATTTTGAACCTTCATACTCTCCCCCTATGTTGAAAAGAAACTAAAAACGGAAAGATAAGAGCTGATTTGCTGCATCTTCCCACTAAACACAAGAAATCCCAAGATGATCATCAATGCTCCATTGATTTTCGAAAGCCCAGGAAGGATTCTGTTGATCGTCTTCATCACGGTGAACGTCTTGGTGATCATCAGGGAGATAAGCAGGAAGGGAACTGCCAATCCAATCGAATAGACAATCAGCAGGACTATTCCTTGGGTCAATGTACTGCTGGCACTTGCTAACAACAAAATAGAAGAAAGCGTCAATCCGACACATGGTGACCATCCACTGGCAAAAGCCATCCCCAGCAGAATCGATCCCAAAGCCGTCCCTTTTTTCTTCGTTTCAAACGATCTCGTATCTTTCAGTAAGAATGAAAAACTGAGCCAGCCCATCATTTGCAACCCAAACACAATAATAAGAATCCCCGCAATCTGTTCAATGTAGATCCGATATTCAGAGAACATTTCTCCAAGAAAGCTGGCTGAAGCCCCCATTAGAATGAAAATGAGGGAAAATCCTGCAATGAAACCAAAGGATCGCAGTAAAACCACCGATCGTTCCACCTTCATATGCCCATCCCGTGCCTGTCCACCAGTTAAATGACTGACATAAGCAGGCAGAAGCGGAAATACGCACGGCGAAAAAAAAGATAATGCTCCTGCCGCCAGAGCAAACCATATCGAAACTTCCATCATACTGTTCACTCCTTTACATGAACAGTATGAACAGGAAATGTTAATATTTGATTAAGAAAACCATTTTTATAAAATTTCTATCTTATCCTTTTTTCGCAACAATATAGTAGACGGATTCATGCAGATGCCCAACCGTTGTGATAAATCCTGCTGAATTGAGCTGACGTTCAAGTTCTTCAGATGGAATACGTTCTTCTAAAGGCGGTCCCATTTCCGATTCCACCGCTTCCCAATCGAGAATCAGCCAGTTTCCATCGTCTTTCAGCATATCGTGAAGGTCCTGAAAGACTTTGATCAAGTCCGGTACTTCATGTAAGACGAAGGCAGACACCGCTCTATCCAATGTCCCTTTGTTGAAGCTAAGGTATTCAAGAGACGACTTTACATACACGATATTATCTATATTTTCTTCCTCAGCCCGGTGTTTAAGGTACTCAAGCATCTCCTGCTGCAGATCAACCGCCTGGACCTTCGTCTCCACCTCGTTGGCTATCGGAAGGGTTAGATAACCATTTCCGCAGCCAAGATCAGCAACGATATCATCTTTCCTTAATTGGAGCAGCTTTAATACTTTTTCCACAGGTACAAGCTCTTGTCGTTTTGGGTCAAGCAGCTTTGAAGCTTTGTGATGTTCGAATAAGTGTCCGGTCATGACGTTTCCTCCGTTCGTAATATACCCTATTATGTATTAGTATCTTAAATTTCCATCATTGGGGCAAGTGATTTAATCATAGTGTATCCCTTACCGTCATGATTACAGACCGTGAGAGAGCTCTTTTTCCGGTAAAAAAGGATCCCTCTCTGAAGGATCCTTTCGTATACGACGTGAAAATAATTGCCCCTGTGAAGGAGAATCTAGAACTTAAGCTGCTCTCAACCCTTCCAGGATGAGCATGAAGTATTTGACGGTATCTCCACCGCGTTGATTGATGATGTCAATATCCACCAAAATCCTCTCGACTTCTTCGGCACCTATCCGGTCTATCAACATCTCACTAATATCTTCTGCAGTATAATTTTTTACGTATGTATATCTTAACGCTGTGCGGTTTCTTCGGCAAAAGCTTCGCAGTTGCCTTTTTATATCACTTAATTCCAACTTCATCACCCTTATAGCAGATTCAAATCACACTGAGACGAACATCCAATCAAAAAATGCCCACCAAAAAGGCAGGCTTAAATGAGTACTAGATTTACGTTCGAATTAGTATTCATTGTATCCATTGTTTTCGGTAACCCGGCGATCATTATTTTTAAAAATAGAAGACCCGTGGTTTTGCGTCCTAATTTTTCAATTAGTTTGCCATTTTTCGAAAATTCACATGAGTATACTAGTCATTATACTAGAAAAAAGAAGTGATGAAAACACTATTCCGTAACATTCGCGGTTTTATAAGGATGCAAGAATCGTTCATCTACAATCATTAATAAAGTCCCCGCCTTCATCAAAGCGGGGACTGTTTTATTAAAAGTTAATATATTGACGTGGGTTTACAGCATTAGCATGTGAAGCACTCCATGAACCTCTGTAAAGTTCAAAGTGTAAATGCTGTCCGAAAGAGTAACCTGTGTTACCCATGTAACCGATTTGGTCACCTTTATTTACTGCTTGTCCAGTGCTCACTAATGAAGAAGACATGTGAGCATACACAGTGGTAAACATTTGGCCGTTGATAGAGTGAGTGATGTACACTACGTTACCGTAGCTTGAACTGTAATGGCTCTTGATGACATAACCATCTGCCGCTGCAGAGATTGGAACACTTCCACGTGCCGCAATGTCTGTACCGTAGTGGAAACGTCGCTCACCATTTAAAACATCCCAGCCAAAATTGGTTGTGATTGCTCCACGTGCTGGTGCTGTCCATGCCCCTGCACTTACAGGTGCGCTTGGAGCTGTTTCTGCCGGAGCTGCTGATGCTGATGAAGCTCCGCCGCTGCTGCTTGCTGTCGCCTTTTGTTGTGCTGCTGCACGTTTCGCTGCTTCAGCTTCCGCCTGGCGCTTACGTTCGATTTCACGTTGACGGGCTAACTCTGCCAGACGTGCTTGTTCAGCCTGGATCTCACCTTCAAGCTGGTGTTCCATTTTCGAAAGTTCATCTGACTCTTTCTCAAGATCGGCTTTTTCTACTTTTAATGAAGCCTGCTGAGCTTCAAGCTGCTTGAATAATTCAGCTTTTTTAGCCTTTTGACTATCAAGGTCTTTTTTCAAAGATTCAAGATTTGCTTTGGAAGATTCGAGGTCAGCAAGTTCTTTTTCCACTTCTGCCTGCTTCTTCTCTAATTCCTCTTGATCACGTTTCTGTTCGTCCATGATCTTTTTGTCCGCACTTACAATGGTATTCACTGCTGTGACACGGTTGATGAAGTCTCCGAAGCTTTCCGCTCCAAGTAGTACGTCTAGGTAATTGGCAGAGCCGCCTTTTTCCTGAATGGCACGAGCACGTTCCTTCAGAAGTTCATTACGCTCTTCAATCTTCTTCTTTAACTCTTCAATATCCGCTTTAAGTTTATTGATCTTTGCTGTTGTTTCATCAATTTCTTTTGTTTTTTCGGCAATCTTCGTTTCTGTATCTTTTAATTTCGTACTGATTTCGGCAATCTGTGATTCAAGGTCTTTTTGTTTATTGATCGTTTGGTCGATTTGAGAATTTTTTTCACTAATTTTGCCATTGATCTCTTCTTTTTTAGATGAAACGTCGTCCTGCTGTTTCTTCAAGTCCTCCACGGAGGAGTTAGCGCTAGCAGTGGTTGCTAACGTTGGTAGACTTCCGATTGTTAATGCTGCTGCAATAGATAATGATATGAAATACTTCTTGTTCAAGCGGCATGCTCCTTTCAGCTTCTATCAACCTATCAAATTTTACACTTTTAAGAATTTACGCACAGACATAAAGCTTCCCCAAGCCCCGATCAGGCAACCCATTAATAAAATTAATCCGTTTACTTGATAGATAAAGGGGGTAAAATCTAATATCTGAATAAAATTGTTTTGTAGTTTTGGTTTAATAAATCCATAGGCATAGTAGTAACCTGTTGAGACAAGAGCGATCGGGATAATAGAACCTAAAATTCCAAGCCATAAGCCTTCTAATATGAATGGCCAGCGTACAAACCAGTTGGTTGCACCCACGAGTTTCATTATCTCGATTTCCCTTCTTCTAGCGACAATGGTAATTTTGATTGTATTTGAAATGAGGAACATCGCCGTGAACAACAGACCGATGATCAACACAAGTCCAACATTCCGACTCATTTCCAGTACATTGAATAATTTTTCAATCTTCGCCTCACCGTAAAGGGCTTCATTGACACCATCAAACTTGCTGATTTGACCTGCGATTTTCCCGGTGTCCCTTGGATTGTCTGCTTTTACGATAAACACATCATATAAAGGGTTATCTTGTTCAAATAATCTGAAATCGTCTCCCAGATCCTTGACCAGGTTCTGAAGTTCTTCTTCTTTGGAAGAATACTCAACCGATTCCACACCACTTATATTTTGTATCTTTTTTTCTATTTGTTCGGTTTGGGATTTTTCAGTACCAATTTCGAGTAAGACCCGTACTTCAACGTCTTTCTCAATATCGGTTGCTACCTTGTTCATGTTTAGCATCAAGACGATGAATACACCAACAAGTAGTAATGTTACGGTAACGGCACTCACTGATGCGAATGTCATCCAGCCGTTACGTCCGATACTCTTGAAGCTTTCTCTAAGATGGCGGCCATACGTTCTAGCTTTCATAACCGTAATCACCTCGCTGTTCGTCACGGACAATGCGGCCATTTTCAATGGCGATTACCCGATGCTTGATCGTATTCACGATTTCCCGGTTATGTGTAGCCATGATCACCGTGGTTCCACGGTTACTGATTTCTTCGAATATGTTCATGATATCCCAAGATGTTTCGGGATCGAGGTTTCCTGTAGGTTCATCCGCGATCACAAGCTTCGGAGTATTCACAATGGATCGAGCAATCGATACACGTTGCTGTTCTCCACCGGAAAGCTCATTCGGCAGCATTCTTGCTTTATGCTTTAACCCTACCAGGTCCAGTACTTCCATGACTCTTTTCTTGATCTGCTTTGGATGTTCTTCTATAACTTCAAGTGCGAAGGCAATGTTTTCATAGATTGTCAGCGATGGTAGCAGCTTGAAATCCTGGAATACAACCCCCACGTTTCTTCTTAAGTATGGAACTCTACTATTTTTCAGTTTTGCGAGATTGATACCATTTACAACGATATCTCCTTTGGAAGGACGTTCTTCGCGGTACATCATTTTAATAAAAGTAGACTTCCCGGCACCACTCGGCCCCACCACATACACAAACTCTCCTTGCTTAATGTGGACATTAAAGCCATTAGCAGCCATGACACCGTTGCTGTACTGCTTGTAGACGTCTTTCATTTCTATCATTTTAAAATCACCTAATTTGTATTATGTAGTTACCCTCTTGGCTGTTATCGACATATGTACACGGCACGTAACCAAAGTCGTCTTTATCACCGTTAGACAAAAATTGGTGAAAAACCTCGAATTACGCTTCCGAAAATTATTATAACATCTCTTTATAGTAAGTTAAGGAAAAAAATTATTACATTTACATTTCAGAACCTAAAAAAATGTGAATTTATTACCTGTTTTGTTGTCGATTTTACCTATGTTCAGACCATTTTATAGTTATTTATACCTAGTAACTGGTACTAATACTACATACTTACACAAAAGGATACTATCATGACAAACGCTAAGTTGATGGTAATCTGATTAAGTTACTAGGTTATAATTCTAGCTGGTAGAGAGAATAACAATTGCGTGATTTCATGAGAAAAGGTTCTGTAACAAAGACTTAAAGAAGGATTGGGGAAAATCTGTGGATATTTATTTAGAGGAAGCTTTGTTCATAACCCACAGCCTCGATTGGTGAAGTTTAAGCAGATTTCGGCAAAAATAAAAGAAGAACCCATTGGATTCTTCTCCCGATCTTATTTCTTATTCGATAACCATTCTGCCACCGCTTCTGCTTCATCACCTTTGATGAGTCCAGGAGGCATTTGTCCTTTACCATTTTTGATGGTTTCAAGGATTTGATCTTTGCTTAGTTCTGCCCCGATGTTTTTAAGGGCCGGCCCCATTCCGCCTTCAAGGTTCCCACCATGACAGCTGGTGCACTTATTATTTACGATTTTTTCAGGGTCAATTCCACCGGAGCTTGTTTCTGTACTGTCGCCGTCGTTACCACCACAGGCTGCAAGTACCAATGAAGCGCCAAAAAGAACACCTAGCAGCTTTTTCTTCATTTTTATCCCCCTAGGAAACTTATTTCAGAGTTACGGATCGGTTTTCAGGTCCGTCCCTCTCTTACATAATTATACCAAGTTTAAACTCGTTTGAAACCTTCCCCCAATACCTCTGAAGCGTCCATTGTCACGACGAATGCTGAAGGGTCAATGGTTTTGACCAGTTGTTTCAGTTTTGTGAATTCTGTCTGGTCCACGACACACATGAGGATCGGGCGCTCGTCATCCGTATAACCGCCGTATGCTGATAGTTTTGTCACTCCACGGTCGATTTTATTCAGAATTCCTTCACGAACTTCTTCCTGACGATTAGTAATGATCAGCGCCATTTTCGATCTGCTTATACCAACCTGGACGAGATCGATGGTTTTACTGGTTACATACAAACCTATAAGTGCATATAATCCACGTTCGATATCGTAGACGATGGCTGCAGATAGGACGATCATCCCGTCGATCAGGGCAACACAGGTTCCCAAGGACAGACCCGTGAACTTATTGACGATCTGGGCGGCAAGGTCCGTCCCTCCCGTAGAGGCTCTTCCACGGAATACGATCCCTAACCCAAGTCCTACACCGATTCCGCCGAAAAGGGCACCAAGCAACGGATCCTCCGTCCATGGTTTCCAGTCTTCGGTCAAGAATACGACTAATGGTAAAAACACCGTACCGATGGCTGTCTTGACTCCGAATTGAAGACCCAGGAAGATCAGTCCGGCAATGAATAACGGAATATTGAATGCCCACTGAACGTATGCCGGCTTCCAGTCAAATAATCCATTCAGAATGGTCGATATCCCACTCACGCCTCCTGAAGCGACCTCATTCGGAAGTAAGAACACATTAAACGCAATGGCCACAATCGTTGAACCGAACACAACAAACAAATACTCTAACAATTTTTCTTTACGTGGATTAAATACCTGCTCACGACGCCTTTCCTTCAAACCCATCCAGTACGACTCCTTTAACCTATGTATTAATAGTATGAGTACAAACGCTTTCTTTGATGCACCACTCCTCAAGGGACGGACCTCCAAAGGGTCACGTCTTGATTGTGAAGAAGTAAACATATGCATTCAAAAAACGCAGCACTTCTATTTTCATAAAACTGTGATGAAGAAGATGATATAGAGGCTGATCCATCCATCAAACCCTTCTGTATCAACCTTTGAGAGTATAGCATGGGCACATAAAGGTGTAAATAACAGTTCAATAACGTGTTAAAGCATTAATGAGGTGAGGTTCGAGGGACGGACCTTGGCTGGGGATATAATATGTGCTTCATTGTGCTGATTAGAGGTCCGTCCCTCAAAAAAGCTGACCCCGCCAGAGGTTGACGGGGTCAGCTTTTTATCAAGTATTACTTTATTTTGGATCGCAGGTAGGCGTTGATGAATGGATCGATGTCGCCGTCCATGACGCCTTGTACGTTTCCTGATTCTGTGTTGGTTCTGTGGTCCTTGACCATGGAGTATGGGTGGAAGACGTAGGAACGGATTTGGCTTCCCCATCCGATTTCCTTTTGCTCTCCACGGATTTCAGCAAGTTCCTGCTCCTGCTCTTCGATGCGCTTCTGGTAGAGCTTCGCTTTCAGCATTTTCATCGCTGACTCACGGTTCTTGATTTGAGAACGCTCAGATTGACACGTTACCACCACATTGGTCGGCAAGTGAGTGATACGGACCGCTGAGTCAGTCGTATTAATATGCTGACCGCCGGCTCCGCTTGCACGGTACGTATCGATTTTCAGATCTTCCGTACGGATGTCGATTTCAATTTCTTCATTGAATTCAGGCATGACTTCACACGAAACGAAAGAAGTGTGACGACGGCCTGATGAATCGAAAGGCGAAATACGAACAAGACGGTGTACGCCTTTTTCAGCTTTCAAGTAGCCGTATGCGTTGTGACCTTTTATCGCTAACGTTACACTCTTGATTCCCGCTTCATCCCCTGGAAGATAATCAAGGGTTTCCACCTTGAATCCGCGTTTCTCACCCCAACGTGTGTACATGCGAAGAAGCATGGAACCCCAATCCTGGGACTCGGTTCCGCCTGCACCGGGATGAAGTTCAAGGATGGCATTGTTTTTATCATGTTCTTCACTTAGTAGAAGCTGAAGCTCGTAGTCGTTTAGACGTTTGACCAGGTCAGCAAGTTCTTCTTCCAGGTCTTTTTGAAGTTCTTCGTCCGGCTCTTCTTTGACCAGTTCAAGGGTCAATTCGAGGTTCTCCTGGGATTCAAGCAATGATTTGTATTCATTGACGAGTTCCTTCAAGCCGTTTCCTTCATTGATCAGTCCCTGTGCAGTTTGCTGGTCATCCCAGAAGTCGGGTTGGACCATGATTTCGTCAAGTTCCTGGATTCTGGCCTCTTTGTTTTCTAAGTCAAAGAGACCCCCTGAAGTCCGCTAATGTCTTAGCTGATTTTTCTAACTCTGCTCTGATTTCTGATAGTTCCATGTGTGGTCACCTCTATATTTATTTGGGTTGTTGAGATTATTTTATTGGGAATATACCAGAAGTAGAGTGGCTGGATTTTCTATTAGATAGTAGTGGTTGATTTCCGCTGCAGGTGCTCGCTTTCCGCGGGGCGGGCGGTGAGCCTCCTCGGCTTCGCCTGCGGGGTCTCACCTGTCCCGCTTTTCCCGCAGGAGTCGAGCACCTTCCGCTCCAATCAACAGTGCTTTTAAAAAAGCCTGCTTACAAAATCATCCACTATTAATACCCTCTACTTCAGCTACCCATAAAAAACGGAAAAGTACCTGGGACTTATTTTAGCAAAATAAGTCCCAGGTATCATCTCAAATCGTAAATATTATCCTGTTATGCCGTGGCAGTGTTTGTATTTTTTGCCGCTTCCGCATGGGCATGGGTCATTGCGTCCGACGTCTGCTTGTTTGCGGACGGGTTGTTTTTTGGCTTTTGCTCCGTCTTCTTTCGGGTTGACCGCTTGGCCTTTGGCCACTTCCTGGCGTTCCAGGTTGTTGCGGATTTCCGCTTTCATGACGTATTTTGCCACGTCTTCTTCGATGGCGAGTACCATGCTTTCGAACATGGCGAAGCCTTCATGCTGGTATTCACGCAGTGGATCGTTTTGTCCGTATGCACGGAGGTGGATACCCTGGCGAAGTTGATCCATGGCATCGATGTGATCGATCCATTTCGTATCAACGGCGCGAAGCAGGATGACCTTTTCAAACTCGCGCATCTGTTCAGGCGTCAGCTGCTCTTCTTTTTCATTGTAGCGATGCTGTACATCTTCAAAGATGAGAGCCATCATTTCATCGGCTTCTTTTCCACGAAGATCGTCGACTGTGACGTCATTTTCCGGTAGAAGATTGGCGTTGACGAAATCAACAATACCTTGAAGATTCCAATTTTCCATCTCTTCTTCTGCCGTATGAGCCGCTACTTGGCGTTCAATGACTGACTTGATCATGCCTTCAACGATGTCGCGAAGGTTTTCAGAGTCGATGACTTCATTACGCTGCTTGTAGATGATTTCACGCTGTTGACGCAGGACATCATCATATTGAAGAAGCTGCTTACGAGCGTCGAAGTTGTTTCCTTCCACCCGTTTTTGAGCTGATTCGACAGCACGGCTGACCATTTTACTTTGGATCGGCTGAGAGTCATCCATTCCAAGGCGTTCCATCATGCTCTTCATGTTGTCAGAGCCGAATCTTCTCATCAATTCATCTTCCATTGAGAGATAGAATTGAGTCACCCCAGGGTCCCCTTGACGTCCGGAACGTCCACGAAGCTGATTATCGATACGTCTTGATTCATGACGTTCCGTACCGATGACGGCAAGACCGCCAAGATCGATGACGCCTTCCCCAAGCTTGATATCCGTACCACGACCGGCCATGTTCGTCGCAATCGTAACAGCACCAGGCTGACCCGCTTCTAAAATGATTTCCGCTTCACGGCCATGGTTTTTCGCATTCAACACGTTATGGCGTACGCCTTTTTTCGTGAGGAGCTTAGAAATCAATTCTGACGTTTCAACGGCAACCGTACCGACCAGTACAGGCTGTCCTTTATCGTTACGTTCTTTAATGTCTTCCACTACGGCGTTGAACTTTCCTTCGATGGACGCATAAATTAAATCGGCGCGGTCATCACGAACGATCGGTCTATTCGTCGGGATGACAATAACGTTCATATTGTAGATATTACGGAACTCTTCCTCCTCCGTCTTCGCTGTACCCGTCATACCGGACAGCTTTTCGTACATACGGAAGTAGTTCTGGAAGGTGATCGTTGCCATCGTCATGCTTTCGTTCTGAATCTCCAGACCTTCTTTGGCTTCGATCGATTGGTGAAGTCCGTCACTGTAACGACGCCCCTTCATCAAGCGGCCTGTGAAGGAGTCAACGATGATGATTTCACCTTCCTGGACCACATAATCAACGTCACGATGCATACTTACATGAGCTTTCAACGCCTGGTTGATGTGATGGTTAAGGGTTACGTGTGAGATATCGAACAGGTTATCAATATGGAAGGCTCTTTCCACCTTGCTGATTCCGTCTTCCGTTAATTGAACACCCTTTGTTTTTTCATCATAAGTGTAATCTTCTTCTTTTTTCAGTGTGCGTACGACCGCGTTCGCCTGGATGTAAAGCTGAGGCGTGCGCTGGGCGTTACCTGAAATGATCAATGGTGTACGTGCTTCATCGATAAGAATGGAGTCAACTTCATCGATTACGGCAAAATGAAGGCTGCGCTGAACCATTTGGTCTTTGTACAGGACCATGTTATCACGAAGGTAATCGAATCCGAATTCGTTATTCGTACCATATGTGATGTCCGCACTATATGCTTCGCGCTTTTCATCTTTAGACATGGAGTTGAGATTGAGCCCTACAGTCAGTCCCAAGAAATTGTACAGTTTCCCCATTTCTTCGGCATCACGGCTGGCCAAGTAATCATTGACCGTGATAACGTGAACGCCTTTTCCTGTGATGGCATTCAAGTAAACAGGCATCGTCGCCGTCAGAGTTTTACCTTCACCGGTTTTCATCTCGGAGATGTTCCCTCCGTGAAGGGAGATACCACCCATTAGCTGAACGCGGTAAGGATATAAACCAAGAACGCGGCGGGCCGCTTCCCGTACGACTGCGAATGCTTCAACGAGCATATCCTCCAGGTCTTCACCCTTTTGATAGCGCTCTTTGAAACGCTCCGTTCTTTCACGGATTTCATCATCCGTCAAACGCTCCATATCAGGACCTAATTCTTCTATTTGATCGGCCAGTTTCTCCAGCCTCTTTAATTCTCTTTTATTCGCATCGAACACTTTATTCAATAGACCAAGCATGTATAAACGCTCCTTTATCTGTGTTGGAATGAGAGCCAAACGTCACAAGTATAACGAAAGAAAATGAGATTCCCATGAGAATAATGTGAAATCCCTGTAAATTCCCAGGACCTCTTCCGCATCACTCTACTTAAAATTCGCTACAAAACCCAATTATCCTCCCACACAAACACGATATTTTCCCTATCAATCTTACCACTATCCCATATCGGTTACAACTTAAGGCTTTGAGGGACGGACCTCCCTCTTTCAGCCTTTTGAAGAAATGAATGCCATTATATCAAGCTTTCTAGTCTCAGTGGTCATGATTTGGGAGGTCCGTCCCTCAAAAAAAGCCGCCTTTTTCAGACGACTTTTGTAGGGTGTGTATTGAGTTTGATTTAGGCGTTCGTTGTTTTCAGCAGTTCGTAGACGGTGTCCTGGTAGCTTTCCCAGATTTGCTTGCTTCGTCTTGAGATGCTGTTGGCAGAGACATCGAAGTATTCGGCAAGTTCCTTTTGAACGTGGCGGATACTGATTTCGTCAATGTTTTTCGCCATGTCGACCATAGCCCCCGAGTAGATTTTCGGGTTGCGGATCGTTGGGCGTTCGGTATAGAAGTATTTTTCCAATACGGCTACGAGCAGTTCACTTTCTTTCTTATCTTCCCCTTTTTCAGTCAGGAAAGTTTGAAGTGAGGTGATCGCTTCGTTGTATTCCGGCGTCTTCCAGATTTCGACGCCTTCAATGGAGTCTGCAGAATCCTTCTCTGCATCAGATTCAACAGAAGCTTTACCCGTTGACGCTGCTTTTCCAGCTTTCTTCTTCTCCGCACTATAAAGGACGAATCCGACATCCGCGATTTCCAGGTACTGACCTGATAAGTAATCATGTAGAGTTTCAAATTCACCCTGTTCGAAACGGATCTTCACTAACTCCATCGCCGCTTTTTCAATCGCCGGATAAATGAAGTATTGAGCAAACGGAAGATATTTCTCCCCGTTCGGCAATAGTAATCCCAGGAAGAAGCTGTTCTCTTCAAGCTTACCGAATTTTTCCGTCACGATAAGTGTATCTCCCGTGATTGCTTCCCCGACACGCAGCGTGTTGTCATCAAGCTTCTCTACCGTACCAGCTGTCACCCGTACATTTTTCCACGATTCCAATACCTCAGCTGTCTGTGGTCGAGTCACCGTGCTCAGCTGCTTATCCACAAATCGTTCGATCAAACGAACACCGTCAGCATCCTTCTGAGTCGTTCCGTACCAGCTGACAAATGCCATTTCATAAATATCGGGATCAGCCTGCATCAAGTCCATCTTTGAAAGATAGTGATGGTAGGATTCTTCCATCTCGGCAGACTGGGCCGTAGCGATGAAGTCATACAGCTGTGCCTGCAGCACATCCAGTTCCTGACTCACCAGTGTATCTATATTCACAACGTTTTCGCAGCATTTCTTATATTTCTTTCCACTGCCACAAGGGCATGGTTCATTTCTTCCGACTGTACTCATGTTTGTATTTACCTCCAACTTCTCTGAGTCCCGTACACAAAGGTTCATTATATAACATTTCAGGCAAGCATTAAACTGTTTTAAAACAAGAAAAAAGAACCAATCACTTTCCGACTGGTTCTTTTTACAATTATCTTCCTTGATTTTTCATATAATCCAAGACATCCAAATCGATATAATTCTCTTCCTGCTCACGCATTTCAAAGTTTTCGGTGTGCAGGTAGTCTTTCAAATTTTGATAGAGGGACTGCTTTTCATTTGCATAGCCAAGACGGGTGAGTTCCCGCTCCACTTCATCGTGAATCTCACCTTCGAGAAGTACCACCCTGCCGGCATCTGATTCTTTAAAATACAGCTGGTGCAAATGATAGATCCGCTTCAATTCCTTAATAGGTGATGCGTGATCGTCGACCCTGAGGTCAATATAACGATCATTGAATCCGCCGTATCCACCGTTCTCCTTTACGACTAGTAGGGCAGCGGACTGCATGCCACGGGAATCACCGCCTGCTTCCTGGCCGGCCTCGAGGGCGTGGAGCAGCCTTTCAGCCAAAGACCCCGTGGTGGACTCAAAGGTATCCGCCATCGCCTTCACGGTTTGCTCATCTACTAAAATATTTCCCTGAGCTGCAAAATGCTTTCCAGTCTGTCCACCGGCCCAGTCATAGCACCCTTCACCGGTAAAGGTGGCGGGGTTGCCACATGCATCGATCAACCCCACCTGGCGCAACGGGCGCTCCGGGTCATCCCTTGTGATGATATCAAGCGCCTCTTCCGCCGTCTTGCCTTCCTCCATCAGTTGAAGCGCATGTGGCCCGTAGGAAGTATTCGCGTAAGACTGAGTCGCCACCGCCCCGACTCCTGCTTTCGCAAACGGTACAACCGAACCAACACCGAGGAATTTGGACTGTACCGCAATCCCCCACTCTTTCTCTTCCGGGTCATAGCCTACAATGGAATACGTCATGGTGAAGTCCTCCTTTAAATTAAAGCGTCAGGATTCAATCCTTTTAGCTCTTCTACTACAAATAACCCATCTTTACGAATTAAAACATCATCGAAGTAAATTTCCCCGCCGCCGTATTCTGGGCGCTGGATGCACACCATATCCCAATGGACATTGGAACGGTTACCGTTGTCTGCCTGTTCATAAGCCTGTCCAGGTGTAAAATGAAAGCTTCCGTTAATCTTCTCATCAAATAAAATATCCAGCATCGGCTCATTGATCTTCGGATTCACCCCAAGGGCAAACTCCCCGATGAAACGGGCACCTTCATCTGTATCCAGAATATCGTTGAGTTCCTTCGTTTTATCGGCCCTCGCCTTCACAATCTTCCCGTTCTCAAAGGTCAAAGAGACGTTGTTAAAAGAGAATCCGCGATAAAGTGTTGGTGTGTTATATGTAATCGTCCCATTCACGCTATCCTTTACAGGGGCTGTATACACTTCTCCGTCCGGAATGTTCCGCTCCCCAAAGCACATGACAGACGGAATGTCCTTGATGGAAAACGCAAGGTCCGTCCCTTCACCGGTGATGCGTACCTTGTCCGTCTTGTCCATCAGTTCTTTCAGCGGTTTCTGGGCTTCTTCCATTTGTTTGTAATCTACCGTGCAGACTTCCAGTAGATAATCGAAGAAGGTGTCATAGCTCATCTTCGCTTTCTGGGCGAGGGAGAAGTTTGGATAGTTTAAAAGAACCCACTTTTTGTTTTGAATAAGATAGTCGTTGGATTCTTTCATATGGGGCATAAGTTCCTGCCACTGTTCAGCGGGGACTTCACTCATCTCCGCGTCGTTGGCATCGCTGGCAATATGAATTATCGCATCCAGATCTTCATACTGCTGCATATTCCATTTATTTCGAATGATAACCTGCTCCGGCTTGGCATTACTGACCATGATCCGATTCAATTCAAGGTCGCTTATCTCAAAATAAGGAATGACCCCCATTCCATATGATTTTTTCAGGAGCTCTTTGATTAGAGGTTGTGTCGAATGCTCCCCCGTGATCATCAGCTTTTCCCCTTCTTTTAGTTTCAATGAATGAGTCAGCAGCACATCCGCTAACTTCTCTAATCGTGGATCTCTCATTTGATTTCCCCCTCATTTTTGTCTACCTTCAAACTTCGACAAAAAATGGTAAAATCCTCCTATCAATGAAAAAATCCTGCAGTCTAAGCGACCACAGGATTTCAATGATGTATTTAGTTTGTTTCAATTAAGCCATACTTGCCGTCACGACGCTTGTACACAATGTTCGTTGCGTTCGTCTCTGCGTCCGTGAAGATGAAGAATGTGTGACCCAGCATATTCATCTGCAGGATCGCTTCTTCGCTGTCCATCGGCTTCAGATTGAACTGTTTTGTTCTTACTACTTCCGCATCGTCCTCTTCCTCCAATTCAACGGCTGCTGCACCGTTAGGAGAAACATGATTCAGATCTTCCTGAGCCGCGAAGAACTCCTTCGGGCTGCCCTTTTCACGCATTTTACGGTTCACTCTGGTTTTATGTTTGCGAATTTGACGCTCCAATTTATCTACTATCAGATCAATGGCCGCATACATATCTGCGTTGCGTTCCTCTGCACGTAGAACTAATTGCGGCATTGGAATAGTCACTTCAGTTTTCGTATTTTTATCAGGATACACTTTCAAATTAACATGTACATTTGCATCAGGAGTTTCATTAAAGTAACGGTCTAACTTGCCAATCTTCTTCTCCACATGTTCGCGAATCGCTGGAGTTACCTCAATGTTCTCGCCTCGAATGTTGTAGTTCAACATGTAAACTCCTCCTTTTAAAAATAAAGCTATGTTATATATATTCTCCATTCCCTTCATTAATCCTTCTTAAACTTTCTAAATTTTTTGTCATTTTTTTGTGAAGTTTGTAAGGTGATGTCGAAAGTGTTGGTGTGACGGGAGTGGAGAGAGTTTAAGAGTGAGGTGGGAGTTGTGAATGTTTTGGGTTCACCTGGCACTCTTTGTAGTAGTATTATCTCACTTTTTTTTGGGGATTAGACGGTGGGGATTTGGAGGTTTTGTGGAGGGTTTGGGGCGGAATTGTGAAGGGGGTTTTGGGAGGAGGCTTTAAGTGAATTTTGTACCTGGTACATATGATGCAGATTGTACCTGGTAGATTCGGGTCTAGTTGTACCGGGTACAAGTGCTATTAAATGTACCTGGTACAAAAACAATTTATCAAACATCCACATCCCTCTTCCCAAAACTCCACCAACACAATCCACCAAACCCAACCAAATAAACCACAATCACCCCAACCGAAAACCAAAACGTCATTCCTTCAAACGGTGGAGTCCCGAAGAAATACTGTTGCAAATCGGTATTCGCAAACAACAGATACCTCCCCCACTCCATACCAAGCTCGTTCATCAGGATCAAAAGTGTTCCGGTGGAAAAGGTCAGAAAAATAGTAGAACCAATCGCAAACGAACTGCTCCTCGTCACAACTGAAAAGGTAAAAGCGAAGGAACAAATCACCATCATTTCTATGAATCTCAGTACGTATGCACCTGCCACAATAAAAAAATTCTCGTTCAAATCAAAGAAACTATCATAAAACCATAGCGAACCGAGCACGGCGGAAAATAAGAAATGAGAGGCTGTTAACACAGTAGCAATAACTAGCACGGTTATGTATTTGGAAAGCAGAATTTTCACACGGTTAATGGGTCGGATGAGCAATAGCTTGATGGTGGCTGACGAAAATTCACTTGATACGATATCTCCAACTATGATCAGACTGAAAAGTTGAATGATCATAAGGAGGTTAGAGCTGATCCGCATGTACTCCCAAAATGAAAATTGGATGCCGTCGAACAGTAGATAGACAAAAAGGGACGCGATGGAATCGATGAACACGATGAGTGCCAGTGAAATCCACATACGCGGTCGGGAGATTTGTTTTATGAGTTCATTGGTAATTAAATTCATCATGTTTCTTCATCTATTCTGAACTAGATTGGCGAGTCTCTTGGGTGCAGCAATCAAATAACCCTCACGAATCATTCCTTCAATGACTCGCCAGCCCACTTCCTCTACCTCAACCAGCACCCAGCCATGTCTCCCTATGTACGGCGCCTTTATATAGCCTGGCTGTTCGATGAGGATTTCCTGAGTGGCGGGGAGCGTTTTAATAGATAAGGTCTCCCCGATGATGACAAATGGTTTGTCCTTCACGCGGAAGGAAACATGTCCGAACCCATCTATGTGTTCATGAACTTCTGGATAGAGAAGGCATAGTCTTCTAATCTCATCTATTTCACTAGTTTTCATACCGGCGTCCTCCAGCATTTTTCTATTATTATAGCATGAGAGGATTTGGAAAAAGAAAAAAGCCTCGTGGATTCGAGGCTTAGTGTGTTAGATAGGGTTTTAGTTCTATTTCAATCGAGGCTTTCCAGGTAGAAAAGGCTGGGGACAGATTTTCTTGTACAACATGTTGCTTGATCTCATTGTTGTCTAACTGTCCGTCGAGTTTCCATGCCTGATCCGTCACCGTATCAAATTCAGTTAAAGCTTTCTGAATGCCTTCCTCATCAAAATAGTTCTTTTAACAAGGGATTGCTTTCTGAAATCTGCCCAATGGCCATGAAGACATCGGATAGGACCTGTTCCCCTTCTGTTTTAAATAAATCTGTGAAGCTTGCTTCCTTAGTTCAGTGCTTCTTCATTTATATTGAGTGTTCCGTCGTATTGACTGATATTCACCTAGTTTTGTTATCAAAGAATTACCTATTTCTTTTTATCATAGAACATCCCATCATGTTGCATGTTTTCATATGGATTTGCATAGCGTTTTACATTTGTTTTCTTTTTCGTCAAGCCGTTCATGTCTCGTTTGATGTCATTCCGCAGACCTATTAACGTGCGATCGATCGCACGGTTCCACTCCATCATCTGTTTCCCCATTAGATACTCCTCAGCCGAGAAGGGAGGTCGTATACCTTCAAGAAGAATTTGTCTTTCTTCCAGCATTTTTTCAATCTTTCCTATTATAGCTTCTCGGTTATCATCATCCACCCCGCTAACCGTTTCATACAATTGTCTCGTAATGGAATGGCAAAGACGGACAGAGCTCATTATGCCTGTCCGCCTTGTCCTGCATGTTGTTTCTGACGATTTACTTGCACAACTTGTTTCCATGTGTCCCTGAAATCCGTCAGAAAACCTTCCACTTCTTCTAAAATTGAAAGATCATTCTTCACATTTGCCTCTGCTAGACGGCGATTCAAGTAATCGTACAATGACATCAAGTTTTTTGAGACTTCAAGATCCCTGTTCAAAGTCACCATTAATTCATTAACGATGGCCTGTACTTTTTGGATATTGGTATTTTTAAGTTCTATATTTCTATCTTCTATCGCTTTCTTAGCAATTTGAAGAAACTTCAAGCTACCATTATAAAGCATGAGCGTAAGCTCTCCTGGTGAAGCGGTGTTGACCGAGTTATTCTGATAAGTAGTATATGGATTATTGATGGCCATATTGCCCCTCCTTGCTTATTATCTAAAATTACATGCCTCCGCCGAACTGGTTCATGAGATACATAGACTGCTGATTGGATTGCTGAATCGCTTTTTCCATAGCGGTGAACTGCTTCCAATAGCGATCTTCGACTTGAATCAGGCGGTCCTGGAATCGGTCAATTTGACTGTCCATATTATCAAGCATCCGACCAAGCATATAAGAGTTATTAACACTGGTTGGTTTCCCTGCTTTCTTCTCAATGCTTTCAACCGTGCCGTTAATCGTTTCACGAACCCGCTTCAACAATCCCTGCGATTCTGTATCCGTTTTGGAGCCTGTTGCATTGAAGAGAGCATAGACGGCATTCGGATCATCTTCAATCGCCGCTCTCAGTTTATCTTCATCAATGGTCAGCTTCCCTTTTGCCTGCCAGTTAAGCGAGCTAATTCCGATTTGACTCAACTGCTTATAATTTTCATTGACCCCCGTTCCATTAAAGGGAGTATATAGAGCAGTCCTGAGCTTCGTAAGTGTACCTGACAATATAGAATCATTTCGGATCAATCCACTCTTCGAACGCTCTTCCCACATCTCCACCTGCTTTTCTGACATACTTTCTTTTTCCTCGTCAGAAAGTGGCTGATAGTTTCGGTATCGTTTCTCTGAAATCTTGTCATCGATTTCCTCAATCATTTCATTATATTTGTCTACAAACTTAACGATTTTATCAACCATATTGTCGGTATCACCTGAAACCGCCACCTTGCTTGTGACTCCCACGGGACTTTTTTGGTGAAGGGTGTATGTAATATCATTGAGTGAAAAGGTGTTGCTTGCTCTTGTCACTTCCAATCCATTAATTATAGCCTTCGCGTCAGCTCCCGTCGTTGTCTTATCCAAAACTCCTGCAGTATGGGTCAATCCAAACGATTCAAATAATAATTTTGCATCATTATCCTGCAACATAATGGATGAAGCAGAACCAGTATCATTCTTGGTAATCGAGACCTTTCCTGCTTCAGCAAAAGCAGTAATCCCCAATTCACGTTTATTCGATAGCTGCTTTAATACTTCATCAAGGGTAGCACCCGCTTTAATGGTTAACTTGATGACATCGGTTTCTGTACCATCTGGATTTTTCACTTTAGATCCTGTTCCATCCCCGTTAGTTATCTTCAACTCAATTTCCGTATCTGCCGAAAAAGGAAAAGAGGGAGTATAAGTCGAAGCACCAGAAATCCAATTGGTCGATGTTGCTAATTGCTTAACTTCCACTGAAGTTTTAATATTCCCAGCTGAAGGACCTGCCGTTGCTGTCACAATATTAGAATCTGAGCTTGACACTTTCTTTTTAAGGAAATCTTTTTGTAACGTCATTTCATTAAAGATAAAGCTATCTAAATCACTAAGCATCGTATTCATTCTGCGGTAATCATCACGCTGCCATTCCATCACTTGCTTCTTCTGCGTAAGCTTGTTAAGCGGGATCTTTTCTGCCTTCATCAAATCCGCCACAAGTGAATCAATATCCATCCCACTCGCTAAACCACCGATTCTCATAATAAAGCCCCTTTCTCTAAATCTTTTTATCTACCATTAATCCCACAAATTCTGTCATCGCCGCGAACATGTCGAGAACCTTCTTGGATGGGATTTCTTTAATCACTTCTTTTGACCGCTCATCTACAATCGTCACATAGTACTCTTTTAATTTATCGTGAAACTCGAATTTAAGATGTGTGTTGGATGCCGATAAAAACTCATTCATCCCACGCACGACATCTTCCATCTTCTCTTTCGTAACAGGCTCTTTGTTGACTTCTTCTTGTTGCCGTTCTTGTACCTGGAGTTGTTTTACCGCTTCATTTGTATTATTTTCTAATTTGTTAAATGATTGTATAGCTGGGGTTGTACCTGTTACTTTTTCAATCATTTTTGGTCCTCCTAAGGGTTATATTGTTTTTATCGGATAGATTTTGGGGTTGTTTAGTGTCTAATAATTTCTTAGAGGAAGTAGCCCCACAAAGCAGTTTCATTTGAAATAACTAAGACAATTTATAAATGAATATTTTTCTGGAAAATAAAGAAGGATTAACGGAGAATTAATATAAGGTAGAGGGAGAGCTTAGAGATTTCTGCAATTAATGAATAAAGTACGCCTCTGTAAGGTAGGACATCTTTTCTTTATTATGTAGGAGAGAATTAGAATCCAAATTTATTTAAAGCATTAATACCGGTACCGATTAAAAGCCCATTATTAAGTAAAAAACGTTATGTCCATCCCCCCTAGTATAATTAGTGTGAACAACCACAAACCACAGCTATGGCCACTTCTATGCTTCGACTAATCCCCAAAGCATATAGCTTTTGTTTAATTTATAGAACCTAGAATTCTCCTATTAAAAAATCGGAAGACCCGCAAAATAGCGGGATATATATAAATTTTTTGTGTTCATACCGTTTATACGAGAACACCCTTATACAAAAGACAGCGCTGAAAGAAATTAATGGCGAACTACCAAACGAAAGATTAAAGAATATTTGAATAGCTAGGAATTTTGAATTTTTTTTCAAGAATGACATTTTCATGACTTCCAATCTATTACCGACGGCTTATTTTAAATGCTTCCAATCCAGTGGTGATCCTCTTTTAATATCTTGGCTAGCTGTAGAACCATAGACGTTCTTACTGTATTTTGGAGCTAGTCCAAACCCAGGACGAATAGATCGGACATTTTCTTTACTTAATACCTCCCCTTCTTTAATATCCTTTACTACAAATAAAGAACGAGAAAATTCTCTGCTTTTCACCTTTTTCTCAGTAAGCTCATAATCAACTTTTCCCAGCGCTTTCTCTGCATCCCTTACTGAATCAACAAGTAATTTAAACTCTTGTTTGTCTAGTGAAAAGCTAGCATCTGGACCACCAATACTTTTATCCAGAATAAAATGCTTTTCAATGACTTTTGCTCCTAGTGCTACTGAAACAATGGGTAAAGTTACCCCTAAAGTATGGTCTGACAAGCCCACTTCAACATTAAAAGTTTCTTTTAAATTTTGCATAGTTAATAGGTTTGCGTCTTCAATCTTTGCGGGATATGCAGAGGTGCATTTAAGTAAAATGATTTGGTCATTACCTACTCTTTTACATGATTGTACAGCTTCATCAATCTCACCCAGTGTTGCTATACCGGTAGAGATAATAATAGGTTTCCCTTTTGATGCAATATATTCGATTAAAGGTGTATCAGTTATTTCAAAAGAAGCAACTTTATAGGCCGGTACGTTTAAGCTTTCTAATAAATCAACTGCTGTTTTATCAAAAGGGCTTGAAAAGCAAATTAATCCGAGTTCTTTAGCATAGTCCATTAACTCTTCATGCCATTGCCACGGAGTATAAGCTTCTTTATACAAATCATATAATGTTCGGCCATCCCAAATTGTTCCTTGTTTCACTTGAAAGTACTCATCATCACAATCAATTGTTATTGTATCAGGAGTATACGTTTGTAACTTTATAGCATCCGCCCCAGCTTCTTTGGCAGCTCTTATTGTTTCTTTCGCTATATTTATATCACGTCCATGATTGGCCGACATCTCCGCAATGACAAATACCTTTTTAGATATATCAAATTTATCAATAAGCATGTATTATAATTCTCCTCTAATTAATTGAGTAATTATACTTTAGCATTCTATTATTACTTTCCTGTAGTATAAAGCCTGTATTTTCAAATAGCTTTCTAGATGCAATATTATCGTTTGATACATAGGCTATAATATTCTTTAATCCTGTACTTTCCTCGCAAATTAATTCCATACTCTTTTTAACAAGTACTTTACTTAACCCTTTTCCAGTAATTAATTTGCACAAGCTGATACTTATGGTTGCAGAATCATTCTCAATTTTATATCTCAATTGCCCTAAAAATTCATCTGTATTATCAGTAACCACATAAAATACATGGCTATTAGATTTCAAAATGTTTTCAAACCAGACCTTATGATTTTCCCATTCAATTTTAGCAGTATTAATCGAATATTTTCTTACATAATCCTCATTAGATAATTGGAATACATCAAAAACATCTTCATCTTTTGCTTTTCTCAAATAAAAATTATCTTTCATAAATTCTCCTGGTATTAGAGCATCAATAATTCTTTTACTACCCAATCCATCAATGACTTTACTACACTTTTCAATCAAATTAGTACGGTTACTCAATCTCATAATATTTTCGACTTCAAAAATTAACTTTTCATTAAAGAAAGGATCGTTATATTCAAGTGTTATTTCAACCAAATCGAGTTCTTTTAAAGCTAAAATATTATTATGCTGATTCTCTATAACTTTTATGGGAATAAAAGGTGTTTGCGTGGTTATCAACTCATAAATTGTCTGTCCGGCTGCGGTTATAGCAAAGTCCGATCTTAGCATAATAGACTTCATTTCTTCAGCTGTGGCATTCTCATATAATTGGATATTCTTTGTGCTAACGCTCTTTATTTTTCCAATATTTTCAAATGTATTCCCTATAACTACATTAAAAATAATATCTGAGTTATTATTTTTAAGTTGTTTTAAAATATTCGGAGTTAAATTGTGTATATCTGATCCACCTAGTGTAATTAGTACTTCTTTAATTTTGGGGTTAATATACTCTCTTTTAACTTGAATGAAGGGACTTCTCAATATAATATATTTTGGCCCAAGCAAATAGCAGTTAGTATCTTTGTTAAGATAATTAACTGCTTTTGTACTTAGAGATGGATTCACAACTATTCCTTTTGGATATTTAATTCTTGCAATATCATCAATAAATAAAGACTGCTTTGCTAGGTATGAAATAACTTGATACAACTCTTCTCCGGCTAAATATGAGTCTACGATACAATAATCATCCGGTTTTATATAGCTTTTTAAAAAGTTTTTTGATAACCAATTAATAACTTTGTATTGCTTATCCTTTATTATTTCAAATTGCTCTAAATCACCATTAATGATGAATTCAACGTCGATTTCCCTTTTTTCCAATTCATCATATAAAGAGCTGCACCTAGAGATATGTCCCAGTCCAATATGACTTCCACCTTCAGTGAATATCAGTGCCCTCATAATTTCCATCCTTATTAATTAATTTTCTTTTGTTCAATATGTGCATTGATTGTATGAAGATCTGGTTCTTCCTTAAATAGCTCAATGATATCTGGTAGGTAAAAATCATGAGCTCCTTTAAAAAGTCTGCTATAGATTTCACTTATCAGCTCAAAATCCTCTTTAGTATCTAACGTCCAGCGATATTTAGAATAATCAACTTTGTTTTTGAAATAATAGATTTTTTTGCTTTGTTCATATATGTAAGGAGTGACGTGTTCTCGATGATAGCTTTCTTTTCCGTTAATGAAAGCTTTCTCTAAAACTTCAAATGAAAAAATTTCTATATCCAACCCTCTAGGATATGTTCTTTGCGTAAGATCTGATCCAGCATTCGTTAAAAGCTCATAGGTCCCCTTTAAATAGAATTCAATTATTTCATCAATAACATTCGGATCAATTAGCGGGCAGTCTGATGTAATCCGAATAATGTTTTCAACATTATACTCTTTTGCAGCAAAATAATAACGGCTAAGGACATCATCTTCACTACCCCGATAGACCTTACTACCGCAATATATTGCTTCCGTTTCAATAATGTTGTCTCGCTCATGAGTTGTTGTTGCTATTATAATATCTTGGATTAACTTCGATTGTCTTACTCGTTCAATCACATGAGATAAAACTGTTTTTCCCTCTAATTCTTTCATGACTTTTCCTGAAAGCCTTGTTGAACCCATTCTTGCTTGGATAATAGCTGCAATTTTCATCATTACCCTACTTTCGATAATAATTTATTACTTTATTTACTGCAGAGATAACATCGTATACATCATCCATAGACATAGCAGGAAAAAGTGGTAAAGTGATAATTTCCTCATACAATTTTTCCGCCTTTGGGCAAATTCCCCTCTTGTATCCTAGTTGGGAATAATAAGGCTGTAAATGAACTGGGATATAATGTACATTCACCCCAATATTTTCGGAGAGTAATGCTTCAAAAATTTCTTTTTTTCTAACTTTTAATTTTTCTAAAGACAATTTAACTATGTAAAGGTGCCAGCTAGATTCTCCATTATTGTCTTGATATGGAATGTTTATCTCTTCTATCTCCTTAAAACCTTCGTTGTAAGCTGTAACAATTTTTCTTCTTAAGTCTATAAATTTATCAATTTTTTTCAATTGACTAGTCCCAAGCGCAGCCTGAATATCAGTCATCCGGTAATTATATCCTAAAAACTGCATCTCATAATACCAAGGTCCATGGTCTTCTTTTAGCTTTACTTTATCTCTTGTAATACCATGTGAACGGAACTGCATCAATTTCTCATAATATTCTTTGTTATCTGTAGTGATGATGCCACCTTCACCTGAAGTAATATGTTTTACCGGGTGAAAACTAAACATCGTCATATCACTTATAGAACCGACTTTTTGTCCTTTATAAGTAGCTCCAAGGGCATGTGCTGCATCTTCAATGACTACAAGATCATGTTTATCGGCAATTTCTATGATTTTATCCAAATTCACAGGCTGGCCAGTAAAATCAACTGGTATGATTGCTTTTGTCTTCGAAGTGATTTTTCTTTCAATTTCTTCAGGATCAATATTATATGTATGGGGATCAATATCAGCAAATACTGGTACGCCACCTTGATACAGCACACAATTGGAACTCGCTGCGAATGTAAGGGGAGTTGTTATTACTTCATCCCCCTCTGAAATGCCCGCAGCGAAACAAGCCCCATGTAAGGCAGCAGTTCCATTACAAAATGCTACTGCATAGGCAGAGCCAACATAATTCGCGATTGCTTCTTCAAATTTTAATACCGCAGGTCCGGTAGTGAGATAATCGCTCTTTAAGATTTTTATTACCTCTTCAATATCTTCTTGATCAATCCACTGCTTCCCATAAGGAAGATACGTTTCTCTAATTTTAGACATAATTGATTGCTCCCATTTATGAGAAGGAGTGCTGCATTCCTTCTACCAAATCTCTTAATTGTTCAACTGTCAGCCATTCCTGGTTTTGGTTGCTTACATACGTGAATCCTTCAGGCAGCGGCTTACCTCCGAGTGAGTATTCTTCTCTCCACCAAGGAAATTCTGGTTGAATGACATAGTGAGTATCATATTCCAGTGTATGGCGTGCATCATCTTCAGTGATCATCGCTTCATGTAACTTTTCTCCAGGTCGAATCCCAACAATTTGAATTTCACATTCAGGAGCGATAGCTTTTGCTAAATCCGTCACTCGCATACTAGGGATTTTCGGAATGAATATTTCTCCCCCATTCATTCTGCTGAGATTATCAATTACAAATTGAACACCTTGATCCAAAGTAAGCCAAAAACGGGTCATACGTTCATCGGTAATGGGAATTTGAACCTCGCCCTGTTCTTTAAGTTTCTTAAAGAAAGGAACAACACTACCCCTGCTGCCCACTACATTTCCATAACGAACGACAGAAAATCTAGTTTCTTTATTCCCTGCATATGAATTTCCTGCAACGAATAATTTATCAGAAGCTAATTTAGTAGCTCCATACAAGTTAATCGGACTCGCTGCTTTGTCTGTACTTAAAGCAATTACCCTCTGTACTCCCCGATCAATTGCTGCTTCAATTATGTTTTGTGCCCCATGGATATTTGTTTTTACTGCTTCAAACGGGTTGTACTCACACGCACCAACATGCTTTAAAGCTGCAGCATGTATTACTACATCCACCCCATCAAATGCTCTATATAAACGATCTTTATCCCTTACGTCTCCTATAAAAAACCTTATTCGGGAATCTGTGAATTCCTGAGCCATTTCATATTGTTTGAGTTCATCTCTACTCAAAACAATTACTTTTTTCACATCATAATCTAAAATCTTCTTTATAAACTTTTTTCCAAATGATCCAGTTCCCCCTGTGATGAGGATGCTTTTCCCAACTATTTCAAACATTTAAATCTCTCATTTCTAATGAAATTTTATAAACTTCCTCATTGTCTTTTATCGGAATTATTATCTATTTTATAAGGACTTCCCTACGATTTTAACGTGGAAATTTAAACCAGAATTAATATTACAAAAAATAAAAGCTGGCTATGCCAGCATCATAATTTATAAAAAGTCTCTCTATCTAGGATGGTCTGAAAGAATATCCATCATTTTCTTTATTCTCTCTATGTAAGTATGATACTTCGTTACTGTTTCAAATCCTTGGTATTTAATTCTTTGTCTTTCTTTATCGTTAATTAAATAATAATTAATTTGGTCTATTAAATCTTTTCTATCTCGGTAAACCACTAAATCCTTACCATCGTTAAATAATCTGGAAATGTCGTCTTTATAATTTGAAATGAGAAAACCCTTCGACCCTAATACGTCAAATACTCTCATTGGCAATCCGCTTTCAACAAAACATCTTGTAATATTAATATTTATCTTTGATCGTTTAAACACTTTGGGCATTTCCTCATAGTGTTCTACTAAACCTTTAAAAACACCATTGAACTTATTACCTTGTGTGAGCCAGCTCTCATCTCCGTAAATCCGCAGATCAAATCTTTTGTGTAATTCCCAAAGTATAGCAATGCGTTCAATATAGGTGTGATACCTTCCTAAAATAAAACCAAGTTTATCTAATGGCGAAAGAAGAGTGTGTTGAACAGTATTAATTTTATATTGTGAAACCTGTTCTATCTTATTTAACAAAGTAATGTCCAGTAATTCACTTAATATGTATTCTTCACTTTTGGATTGAATATTTAGAATTCGATTAATTTCAGAAAGAATTTCTTTTGAGAGCTTCGGTTTAATAAAAGACGAAAATTCATTATAAAGACCACTACTTCCCACAAAAGATACCTGAGTAGAGTATTTGTTTAGGTCGATAGTATTTAATACAACTCTTTCTAGCCTTTCCACGTTAGCAGCAACAGGTAAATAGAAGACTTGTCTAACTCCTGATTTTTTTAAGTGTTCAACCACTCTTTCATCGTAGACAAAATAATAACTCTTATCTCTTGAAATATTTTCAGGTTTATAAAGAGAATATGCAGGGGTATCTACTGTCCAAGAAACATAAGGGATATCTAATGTGTCACTAATTTTTGCAATTTTATCACTATAGTTTATGCTAAATATGATGTCGGGATTAATAAGTGCCACTTGTTTCTTCATCAGTTCAATACTATTCCAAGGCATTTCATGAACTTTATAATTCAATTGTTCAAACGCATCAATACAATCCTTTATGATAGTTGGGTGTTCAAAGGCACATACTACCTTCGATAAAGTTCTTTTCAAACTTGAGAAATATTTTATTACATTATTATAGTATGTTAAATTACATTGTATAAGGTTTTCATTTATTATCACTTGCACTCTATGTTGAGATGGATTAATTTGTTTATAATCAATACCAAAGTAAAAATCCACCTTGGTAGAAAATGTATTTACTTCATCTCGTTTTATTCTCAATAACTCATCTAAAAAAGCAATTTCATATTCTATAACAATAATAGGTTTTGAAGTTTGTTTACTAATTTTATCTAGTTCATATCCCATTCCCAACCCCAAGACAATATAACATTCTGCTTCAGGATCTAAAGGAATGTCTTTAATGTTCTCTTCTGGTCTATACTTTGAATACAAATACTTCCATTTTCCTTCAATTAAATATTTGCAGGTGTATTTCCCATTTTTGGCTTCTTCCACATATACCTTTTTTTGCATATTACAACTCCGAGCTATTACAATTTTAGAAATTCTCTCAGGGACATATGTTTCCATCCCTTAATAAATGCTCCACCTTCAGTACAATTACACAATTCTAATTCTTGATGAGTCCTGGCATATCTTTCAAACCATTTTAAATAAGCATATAGGTTTTTGGAGGTTTTTACCTTACCAGTCCCATAAAAATCTTTCACTTCTATGTACTTATAGTTTTCTTGAATTACTTTTTGCGCATGAGCATTTGCAGCATGTGAAAAATTCTCTGTAAATGAAAGGTCTTGTCCTACTAATCCTATGCGTTTACAACCTAATTTCACAAGCATATCCAGTAGACATGTTGCTACTGAGCCACCTGTTTCTAAGAGAATCGAATTACTCTGAGCATTTATTTCTGCTTGTTGAAAACCTTTTTGCCAAGCAATAAACCTTTGTCCCGAATAACTCTTAACTGTTAAATGATTTGCTGTACTCAAATAAACCAAAGGAATACCTGTCGTATTTATCCCCTCTAGTTGTTTAAATATATTATCTTTAGGGTCGGATATCATAATTAAATCTGGTTTGATATTCTCTGCAAGTAGTGGTATTACAGCGGTACCAACACAAATTATTTTAAATTTCCCATCAAGACTCACTCGCTTTAGCATACTTAATTGTTTTGTTAGTGAGGGGCCTGCGGATACCAAAATACAAGTATGATCATGGAAATTGAATAGTTCATTACTGATTTCTTTATCTCTTAAGGTAATGTTAAGATTAAAATTCTCTATTAAATTCCCAGACTGTTCTAAGATCGTTCTATTATATAAATGAAAAGATTCCAAAGACCTTTTCAGATCTTCGTTCTCAATAAGCTCTAAGGAAGGTTTATAGATAAAAAAGTTTTCTTTAGTTTCATTAAGCATTTGCCTTATCTCGTTAAAGATACTATTTTGGTTAAAATGCAAGACAACTTGTTCATTTAAAAGATCCTCCACAATTAACCTGTGTTCAATCAGCCAATGAACATATTTTGTGTTAAATTCAAAAACGTGAATTGTTATATCGGGATACATCTTTTTTAATTCTGCAATATGGTACCCCAAGCCTAATCCAATGACGATGATTTCATCTTGCAGTATTCTTGGGAGCCCATTGACCCATGAAGATGCTTCCTTTATTGGATTATACCTACTATGCAAATAATATTCTTTCCCGTCATGATTCACCTTAACTGTTTTGTGTCCTTTAGTTTTCACTAATTCCCAGTTCAACTTCTCTTCACTTATCCTTTTCAAGTCTCTCTAACCACTTAAGCATTGCAGGATTGATCTCATATTCGAAAATATCTGCTATTAAGACTGTATCATTAAAATGTAACCCATCTTGAATTTCAAATAGGTATTCGTTTATTTCATATGTATCTATATTCAGAGGAAAATCTACTCCTTTAATTCCATTAATAGCACTAACTACCCATTCAATTGCACTAATAACCTTTTGAATTCTGTCCATAGCTTCTGATTCTTTATCTTTTCTAAGCAATTCTGCAATAATAATAGCCTCATTTGCTACTTTCGGCAGGTATTCCTCTAGGCTCTCAATCGTTTCCAAGACTAACTCATTATGTGACATTTTTATCCCTCTTTTTTTCATTTTCACTTAATTTGTCCAGTAATTCCAATAAAAATGAATGACTAATTTTTGTAGATTCCTTAATTCCTTCAAAAAGCAAACTTGTCTTGTTATAAACTCGTTTATTACTATCTTCAAAGGATTCATTGTCTTGTTCTAAATAACTATGCTGTACTTTAAAGATAACTGGCCTCAAAATATAAAATAGAAATTCATTATGCAAGTATTCCTTCAATTCATTTTCGTATTGGGAAAGCCTTTCGTTACTAATTGTATCAAACAAGAAATTATTTTCTTTGATTTCAGCTAATATTGTATTAACTTCATCAGTAAGGTGTATTATCTCCTCATGAATACACAATAACTCTTCAACTTCAATTCTAAATTGGTTCCATTCTTCATTAGAACGTTCATTTATATCTGGAAGTGCATCAATCAAAGTGGTTTTTTTTGAAACCTTACAATAACTATCTAAAAACTGTTTAAAAGGGACCTGCTGAAATCCGCTAATTTTCACTCCACCTTCAGTACAATTGAATAGCCGATGTTTCTGACCACCAACCATGTTTACATATTGCTCAAATCCCTTTTGCATACCATTAAACACATAATCCGTTAAAACCTTTTCTCCATTGTAACCTTCCGTGTAATACATTTTTCTTTGTTTTTCTTTTTCTTTATCAATACCGTATTTTCCTTTATTCCCAGAAGCATGGGTTTGATTGTTTGTATATGCGAGATCCTGTCCGATTAATGCAACGGGAGCAGTAGTTAACTTCATTGCAATATCCAAGGAAAAATTGGCTACTGAATGACCAGTTTGGATAAATCCATTTTCTCGCTGAAGTAATTTATTTGTCCATTTATTCATGAGTGTATGATCCGAAATGTTAAATGTAAACTGTTTTCCATTATGAAGGGCAGGGATTTTTTTATGAACAATGAGCGGATATGCCATAGGAATATGAGAAATGTCAATATCTTCAAAATGAGTATAGTTTGGTTCACCGCCATCTACTGTTACGACAAGATTAGGTGTAATACCTTCATTTAACAATGAATTAATAGTAGATCCAGCGCAAATGAGAAATACTTTATCGCAATTCACCTTTAATAATGGAAGTTGTTTAGTTAAAGAGGGGCCACCTGAAGCAATCACAATCGGGCAATTCAGCTTCCCTGTTAAATCTTCAATATTGTGGGAGGTGAATGCAGAATATAAATTTGAAGTATAGTTTTCTTGCCATTTCTGAGAAAATATGTGGCGAGTATTATTATTGATAACTTCCATCAGGAGCTGATCTTTGGAAATTTCTAAGCATTTTTTATATAGAGCCGGATACAACTTTTGATAATTGGGTGTTTCAATTATTGTAAACCTACCCATGTACTCTTGAAATCCTGAGTTCAAGAGAGATTCGAATAAAGTTAAATCCTTGCCTAAGCAAATGCTAACATTAGGACAAGAAGTAATAGAGAGTTTATTAAATTTGAAAGCTAGCTCATATACCTCTTCATCAGGCTCAATTATTATTAACCTATCAGATTCGCTCATTTTTTCAATAATAGAATCTGCTAAATATCCAAGTCCAATACCAAACAAAATATGTAAATGATTCTTTTTATATGAAGAGTTCACTATTTTCTTAGCTTCTTCTATAGGGGCATATTTGCTGTGAACCAGTAAACTGTTAATTCTCAAACTTTTTATACCACTTTTACTATCGAGTGTTTCAATTTTATACTTCTCTTGTACTAAAACCATTTACATGCATCCTTTTAAAAAGGCAACCAATAAATTGGTTGCCTTATTGAATATTTAAGCTAATTAACGAAGTAACTGTAAAACCCCTTGAGGTTGTTGGTTTGCTTGAGCAAGCATCGCTTGAGCAGCTTGTGAAAGAATTGAGTTTTTCGTTTGTGCCATCATCTCTTGGGCCATATCCACATCACGGATTCGAGATTCTGCCGCCGTTAAGTTTTCAGAGCCCGTATTAAGGTTATTGATAGTATGTTCTAAACGATTTTGAACTGCACCAAACTTCGATCTCATAGTGGAAACAGATTCAATTGCATCATTAATGTTCGAAATAGCAGTATTTGCAGCTCCATTACTACCAACAGTAATTGCGCCTGCAGTTAAACCTAAAGCCGTTGCACTCATTGTAGTAATAGAAAGTGCAATGACTTGTCCTGAATTTGCACCAACTTGGAAGTTATATGTTCCTGAAGCTTTAATAAGCTTTTGAGTATTAAATTCAGTTTCATCAGAAATACGAGTGATTTCTGCTTTCAATTCTGTTAACTCATCTGAAATTGATACACGGTCAGCAGTCACATTAGTGTCATTAGACGCTTGAACCGCTAGTTCTCTCATACGTTGTAAAATAGAGTGTGTTTCGCTTAGTGCACCCTCTGCAGTTTGAATTAGCGAGATTCCATCCTGGGCATTTCGAGAAGCTTGTTCTAACCCTCGAATTTGTCCACGCATTTTTTCTGAAATAGATAACCCTGCTGCGTCATCCCCAGCTTTGTTAATACGAAGACCGGATGATAATTTCTCCATAGACTTAGACTGTGCATTTGAAGCACTATTCAACTGACGGTAAGTATTCAACGCAGCAATATTATGATTAATTCTCATAACAATAATTTCCTCCTTGAAAGTAAGTCCACATCCTTGTGAACCATATCATTTTATTAGTTTGCAACGAGTCACAAAGGTCGGCCGCCCTTCTCCTCATTACCTACAATACTAATATCGGACGTTTCTACTAGTGTTTAATAGTTTGAGAAAAATAATTAATCATTTTTTGGCAAAAGGGTAAAGAGGTTGTCGATTCCTTTGGAAGCTTCGGTGTTTTCTTCCTGGATAGAGAGATAAACTTCTTTTCTATGAATATCCACGTTCTTTGGTGCGTTGATTCCCAATTTTACCTGATCCCCTTTTACAGAAATAACCGTTAGCTCGATGTCATCCCCAATCTGAATACTCTCTCCAGTTTTCCTGGTCAGTACTAACATTCCCTCATCCCTTCTTTCCTGCAGGCTGAGCAAAGATCAGGTGATTGGTTTGGTAATCTGTGTTGGTTAGAATGACTTGTTTGCCTTTACGATTTGCCAGATTGATAATGATTGGAGCTTGTAGATTTGCTGTTGATTCATGGAGTGTTTCGCGAACAGTTAGAATAGAAAGGACCTGCACTTCTTTTTCAGAAGGATTATCCAGTAATTCTACACTCGCCTTATCCAATTCAAAGTCATATTCTTTAAAGAACATAAATGGATCCGTTACGACAAACCCAAGCTCAGGAGTTTTCACCGATTGCAATATATGAAACCACTCATTCTCCGGAAAAGGCAATAATACAAACTGCTTCTCTTCCCCAAACCCGGGGATCCCGTGTTCAAATGTCAGAACATCTTCTGACTTCACTTCTATTTCTCCATGATATTTCGTATTAATTTTCATCCGCTTCATTCCTTCATTCTATATTTCTTGTTCGTAGTTGATCCCTACATGCTTCAAATTCGCAAAATCAATTTGCAAGTCGGCGTAGCGCTTCAAGCTGACATCCACGTTGGCAGGTGTATACTGGATGTTCGGCTTTTGTGGACGAGAATTGTTGATCACCCTTTGTGGTTCAACATCCACTTTTACGCTTCCGGGAGTGTATCCAATTTTGACGCTCCCTGCCGAAGGAATCCATCCTATGTTGAACTCATACATTTGATCTTCACTGTTCCGCTTCGCCTGAGCGGCGATTGCATTACCGCCGTTCTCGATCATCATCAGCTCGTCCCCGTCCTGGGCTACCCGGGCAAGTCCCGTCAGCCAGTCTTCGTAGCCTTGTTGAGAAAATTCTTCAATCCTGCGGCGCGCCGATTTCAAGTCCATATCGGCCCTTGCCTCGGTTTGATCGATGGTCAGCTTGGAGGGCGTCCGTTCAATCTCCATCTTTGCAAGCGGTTGCTGGATATCCAGTACTGCCGGTGGTTGTTCGATGTCCATCCGCCCTGGAGTCGTCCGGATGCTCAGGGCTGCTGATGTGGACTGCAATCTTATTTGTGGAACGTTCACACATACTCACCTCCATGTAAAAAGGGACGGACCCTAAGGTGACGAAACACCTTAAAGGGTCAGTCCCCTTGCTTTTATCGTAGAAAATCCATTAATGTCGGCTGAATGATTCTGGCACCGACGCTGAGTGCCGCTCTGTGGACACTTTCCTGGGTTTTCAAATCTGTGATGACGCGTTCGATGTCGGCATCCTCGTTATCTGAAAGAATTCGATTGGCCGTTACTTCCTGCTGGGACAGCCGGTCGTCGACCATTTCAAGCCGATTGTACCTGGCACCGAGTTCAGAACGTTCTGCTGATAATGTGCTCATGACGCTATCTAACTCCCCAAGCTCGCCATCAAGAGCAGAAACGTCTCCAGATTCCAATGCCTTTTGGATGTTGTGTACTGTATCAAATAATTTCTGATTAAAGACCTTACTTGGATTAACGTTGGCTTTTAAAGAAACGCCTTGTGACACCTCTACGGGATAAGCATCGATGGCATTGCTGCCTAAATTGTCAGCAACCTGCGGGGCACTTCCGTCTGCGGGTTTCCCATCCTTGATCGGTGAATTACCAACATCCGTTCCATGAAAAATATATCTCCCTGCCACTTTCGTTTCAGCAACACTGACAAGGTCATTTTTAATTTGCTCTATTTCAACAGCAACTGCCTTCCGATCTTCCGGGCTTAACGTTCCATTTTTCCCTTGAAGCGTCAACTCCCGAACACGCTGTAAACCTTGATTTGCCTGATCGATTCCGGACTCCGAGTTTTCCATCCATAGGTAAAGCTCAGAAAGATTCCTCTTATACTGTTCAATCCCAGTCAGGTTCGAACGATAAAACATCCCTTTCATCGCAACAACGGGATCATCCGAAGGCTTCGTGATTTTCTTTCCTGTCGCCAACTGGTCCTGCAATTGCCCCATTCGTCCATAGGAAGAACTGAGGTTTCTCATCGAGTTCGCTGTCAGCATACTTTGTGTTACACGCATATTATTTCACCTACCTATCTTCCAACGGTCCCCATGCCGTTGATGATTTTATCGAGCATTTCGTCCTGCAGTGTGATCATTCTGGCAGAGGCGTTGTAAGCATGCTGGAATTTGATCATGTCCGTCATTTCTTCGTCCAGCGAGACTCCACTTACTGACATCCGACGTTCGTCCACTGCGCCTCTTAGTACATCAGAGTTGCTAGCGAGGCGGACAGATTCTTGTGATTCTACGGCCATTTTTCCGATCACGGATTCATAATGACTTTGGAATGAGGCTTCTTTTTCACCGTAAGGCAGTTTAGTCGTAGTGATGATGTCGGCAAGTGCGAGAACGTTTGATGCGTCTCCGAGGGTCGGATTATCTGCACCTGCTGTCGCGATGTTATCAAGGTTGCTCATTTCATCGGCTACCTGCATTCTTTGGGCGAATCCTTCTTTTGAAACACCATCCAGATCTACTGATGCATTCTTTGCATCCTGGAAGAACTTCGGTGTATCCGGAGTATCAGTGTCAGGATTGAAGTTTGGATCGTTCATCTGCTCAGGTGTGAATCCTTGTTGATGTTGGTCATTGAATGCTTTGGCGAATTCATACGCCATGCTGTCCAGTTCATCTAGCATACTAATGTATGAGCCTTCTGCTTCACCGTCATTATTTTTATATCCGTATGTATCAACAAGGGCTCTCAACTTTCCTTCGCCTTGTGATAAGAAGGCTTTTATATCAAGTATTTGCTGACCAATTGAGACGGAATCCACCGAACTTTGTGGCCCATCATAGGTAAGCTTAAGTTCATTGACTCCACCTTGCCCGACCAGATTGACGGCCAGGTTTCCATCCTTACCAACCAATGTGACAGTGACCGCACCTTCTGCAATCGGCGACGACGCTCCCCCATTGGACTGGTAACTTGTTTGGATGGAAACATGCTGTGAAAGTTCATCAATCAAGCGGTCACGCTCATCGTATAGATCATTTGGAAGATAGCCATGTGGTTCAACATCGGCTATTTGTTTATTGATGTTATCGATTTGTCTGGACAGGGAATTGATTTGCTTTTCAGAGACAGACAGCTCATTTTTCAGATCGCCTCTGACACTAGTTAGAGATGACGATAAGTAGTTGAATGTTTCTGCAACCGCTTTTCCTCTTTCGACGACGACTGATCGTGCACCTGAGTTGGAAGGGTTAACGGCTAGATCTTGAAGGGACTGCCAGAACATATCCATCGTTTTTGATAAGCCAGAATCGGATGGTTCGTTCATGACTTCTTCCATCTTCTTCATCGCTTCCATTTTTGTTTCCCAGTAGCCTAGCTTTTGGTTTTCGCCTCTGTACTGCATGTCCAGGAATGAATCACGCACACGTTGAATCGAACCGGCTTCGACTCCCGTTCCGATTTGGCCTGGGATTTGCGGACGGTTCATGGCTGGGGAAGGATAAGGTGTCGTTTGTTCAAAGTTGACTCGTTGACGGGTATATCCAGGGGTATTGGCGTTGGAGATGTTGTGGCCGGTTGTATAAAGGGCGCCCTGCTGGGTGTACATGCCTCGTTTTGCCGTTTCCAGGCCCATAAAAGTGGATCGCATGGTGTTGCCTCCGTTTCAATTAGTAAGTGCTATGCTTTCGAATCAAAGATGGATCGACTTGTTTGTGCTTTCTTTTCACCGTTCGGTCGTGAATAATTGGATTGTTCCGGCTGCGGTTGCGTCATGGATAGATTCATATTCACGAATTGAAGAGATTGATAGACAAGCTTTTGATTTAGCTCGTTTTGATCTTTCAATTCTCCGATGATACCGAGCAGTTTTCCCTGCCAATGGGCAAGCGTTTCTTGGTCTTGGGGTGCGCTGTGCTCGATACAGTGAGATATCGTTGGTGCCTCGTTGAAAGGCACTCCCCGTGATTGAAGATAGTGGCTGGATTCCCGCTGTCGCTCAGCTTCCACCGTATTGATGGCGGCCAAATGCTTCTGCTCATCCATCAATACACGATCAAGTTCACTCATATCACCTTTTTTGATGACATCCGTTTTACTAACTGAAAGACCGAACAAACTTTTGTGCAGCTTATATAGTTTTTCAAGAGTTGCGATTAGATTGGTTGCTGACATGTTTGTTCGCTCCTTCTTTATTGTCCGTTATAAAAATTCTTTAATCCTTTAGCAATGGCTTTCGGATCGATGGTGTAGTTCCCGCTCTGAACCTGATCTTTTAGAGACTCTACTCGCGCCTGGCGTTCTTTGCCGAGTTTGGAAACCTCCTGCATCTCTTTGGCAGCAGAAGAAATTTCGATTTTGTCTGCTGCCGGTTTGCCCGCTTTCCCGATCTCATCCATTTTGTTCTGGTTGCGTTTGTAAGGATTGATGTTCTGATTTCCGATAGAGTTAATCTTCATCATTTTCCCTCGCTTTCTTCACGTACATGGTTTCTACCTAGTATATCGGATGGAAACAGGTTTTGTTTAGTGTCAAGGACTGGTTAGTTCTTCCTGAATTCCATTCCTTACGACTAGTTCTTATCTCTCATCGTGTAATAGGTTCTCTGACCCGATTCCTGGGATTTTTTCTTCCATTCCTGTTCCGTTTCAAATTTTTTCAGATCACTGGCAAGTTCAGAAGAACAATCACCGCAAATCCGTCCCGTCCCAATAATCTTTCCACATTTATCACAAGGATAACCCATATTGGGAAATTGCCTCGTCTGGATACGGCCTTTTTTCACCCATTTATATAGAAGTTCCTCGTCTACTCCCGTCACTTCAATGACCCGATCCATGGTCGCCGCGCGGTTCTCCCGCTTCTTCAAAAATTGGTAGACGGTCTCATACATGTTCTCTTCTTCTCTATAACACTTGTCACACACATCACGGAATTTATTTTGCATAAAAATCGCGTTGCAGCGTGGACAGTTGATGACTTCTGACATAATGTTTCCCTCCCGGTCAAGTTTCTCTTATCCCTTATATCGGCAGAAAGGAGCATTGCTTTAACCCCTCGCGAGAGTCAGTGAAGAAACCTCGTCAGCCCCTGCTTCCTTCAGTAACTTCGCCGCCTGCCTCAACGTCGTCCCCGTCGTATAAATATCATCAAACAGCAGAATCGATTTGCCTTTCACATCACACTCTGCCAACTGAAAAACCTGCACCTGGCGAAGACGCTCAGCGCGAGTCTTCTTCGACTGCTTTTCAGAATGCAAACGTGTGAGGATATGTGAGGGACGGACCTCTGATTCTTCGAGTAGAGCGGTAGATTGATTGAACCCTCTTTCATAGAGTCGTTCACTACTTAGGGGAATGGGGATGATAAGGTCATATTCTATTTTTGTAAGAAAAGATTTAATAGTATGCGAGAAGGCTTTGGCCAACGCGTGATCCCCCCGGTATTTGTATCTGGCCAAATACAATTTCAGAAAATCATTATAGTGGTACAATGAATCGTTTTTATGGAGAATTCCCTTCCACTCCGGATCCAATTCCCATCGATGACAGTCCAAGCAGATCTCTCCTTTCACGAGACTCAATGGCAGGGGCTCCAGTGAACGGGAGCACCCCCAGCAGCGCACTCCTTCTATCTTCTCCAACTGACTCTCACATTCCTGACACAGAAATTGGGGTTCCCTGTAGAATAACCCTCTCCACGACCATACTTCTTCCACTTCGCTATTACAATTCAAACAGTTAATGACCATGAAGCAATCCCCTTTTCTCCGCTTCCTTATTCATTTGATCGATATGGAGGAGCGCCTTGATCATCTCCCTTGTGCGGCCGTAATGGAAATACACAATATCCCCCGTTGGATAGTCAGCGCTCCTTCCCACCCTGCCGGCGATCTGAACGAGGGCACTTTCGGTGAAAATCTTTTCTTCTGCCCCAAGGACGGCCACATCGATGTTCGGGATCGTCACTCCCCGTTCTAGAATGGTCGTCGTGAGTAGAATCGGAATTTCTCCCTGTCTCATCTTCATTACTTTTTCTTTTCGTTTGGGATCTTCGGCGTGAACCGATTCAATGAGGGGATGCATGTCTTGAAATAGAGGCAGGGCCTTTTCCATAAGGTCGACTGTGGGAAAGAAAATCAGGGCTTGTTTCGATTGCTGGAGCCTTATTGAAACCCATTTTTTCAGTGCGAGGGGGATTCGATTTTTCTTCAGGGATTTTTTCCAGAGGTCACACCAGACAAACTTGGGAAGTGGGATTGGATGACGATGGAAGCGGGCCGGGATTCCAATGAAGTTTCTTTTTCCCCGGGCACATTCCTGTTGCGTTTTCTGATCCGGGGTTGCTGTCAGGTATATGATGGACGATTGGGGCTTCCGGGCTTTTTCTACTGCCCCTTGCAGGGAGGAATCGTAGGAATAGGGAAAGGCGTCGACCTCGTCTATGATCATGACATCGAAGGCTTCTTTGTACCTGTAGAGTTGATGGGTAGTAGAGAGAACAAGTTGACCATAGCTGTGTCGTTCCTCGGAACCCCCGTACAGGGTGGTGACCTTTGTTTGAGGAAAGACTTTTTTGAGGCGGGGAGACAGTTCCAGGATGACATCGGTACGGGGTGCGGCAATACAGACTCTCTTGTTTTGCCGAAGGGCTTCATCTATCCCTTCGAAAAGAACCTCCGTCTTTCCGGCTCCGCATACGGCCCAGACGAGAAGGTCGTTGTTGGCTTTAACGGCAGATATCATTTGTTCCGAGGCTGCTTTTTGCGCTTCTGAAAGGGTTCCGGTCCAGTCGAACGTTCCCGGTGGAGAATCCGGTTCTGGACCATTCCACCTTATGAGAGGCGTGCACTCAGACACCCTGCCCATCATGATGCAGTTCCGGCAGTAGGTGCATCCGGTGTGGCATCTGGAACAATGGAAGGTGGCAAATAGATGAGGTTTGTTATTTCCACAGCGATGACATTGACCTTTGTTGACACCCTGTTCATATAAAATATAGCCATTCATATAGTGTTCGTGCAGGGTATGGATTGAAAATGGGAGCTCGTCTACTAATAATGACCTTCCACTTAGATAGGATTGCAGTTCTGAGGAAAGTTGAAAGGATGGATTGATTGGTTGACTTGGATTGGTAGTGAATTCTGAGATTTTTTGGAGAAGGGGGTGTGGTTCTTTTAAAAGAGGTTCAGGGATTAAGCTGTGATCCATTAAAGCAAAACGCAACTGCATCACTCCTTTTGTTGGATAGTGTTGTATTCTACATTTGAGATTGAAAATCCTTCCTACTAAATAACGGTGCCAGGCACGAAACGATCGTGTTGTGCCTGGCACCGTTAGTGAGTGTTGGAGTGTGTACCTGGTACAAGTCAGAAATCTACCTACTCATCTTCCTTGCCCAGCCCATCCCCATCGAACCCTCACCTAAATGAGTCCCGATGACCGGACCGAAGTAGCTCACATTGAATTCCACGTTCGGATACTTCTCCTGTAGCTCGCTTTTCCACTCAATCGCTTCGTCTTCCCGATTGGCGTGGATGATGGAAGCTTGATAGGCTTCGCCTGACGCTACCGCTTCTTCGAGGATTCCTTCCACCCGCTTCAACGCTTTCTTTTTCGTGCGGATTTTTTCAAACGGGACAATGACTTTATCCACGAAGTGAAGCAATGGTTTAACCTGCAGCAGGCTTCCGATGATGGCCTGTGCTTGGGATAACCGTCCTCCGCGTTGCAGGTGGGCAAGATCGTCCACCATGAAGTAGGCCTGCACCGATTCTTTCATTTCGTCCAATAAGCCAACGATTTCATCTGGTGTTTTTCCTTCACGGGCAAGCTTTGCCCCTTCGATGGCGTAAAAGCCTTGGATCATGCAGCTGATCTCTGAGTCGTATGGGTATACTTTAATGCTCTGGACCATTTCACCTGCCTGCACGGCCCCTTGGTATGTCCCGCTGATTCCGCTGGATAGGTGAATGGAGATGACGGCATCGTAGTCTTTGGAAAGTTTTTCGAACAGCTCGACGAACTTTCCGACCGGGGGCTGCGAAGTGGTAGGAAGTTTTTCCTGGATACTGACTTCTTCGTAAAATTCACTTGCCGTAATATCAACTTCTTCTTGATAGGTTTCTCCTCCGAAAATGACGCTGAGAGGGATCATATGTATGTTGAGTCGATCACGCAATTCTTTCGGGATGTAGGCGGTACTATCCGTTACAATTGCCGTTTTCATATAGAATTACCATCCTTATGTTTTATTTTTAATAGCATGTGCTATGCGTTAGTCTACCTTATGTATCTTACTCATTTTATATGAAAATAAGTTGGTTTGCATTAATTTCCGGGGAGTTTCGATGACCTGAAACTAAACAAACGTTTGACTAGTGCGATCACCCCTTGGGAGACAAGGGATTCAACATACTAATCAAACGTTTGTTTAAAGGTCTTACCTTGTCCCTGCCGGCAGGGATGTGATGATTTTCTTTGATTTTCTGGACGATAGGAATACCCCTGCGAATATGATCAGCAGGCCTAGGATGAGATTGTGGGTCACGGGTTCCCTTAGAAGCACGAATCCCCAGATCATCGCCGTACCCGGAATCAGGTACGTCACAGTCGAGGCAAATTCGGGGCTCCCGTTGGTCATGATATAGAAATACAGAAGCGTCGCCACACCAGACCCGAGGCAGCCCAGGCCAAGAATGCCGAGGATGACCTCTCCTGATGCTAAATCACCGACAGAGATGGGATCCGTAATCATCATTCCGACAAACCCGAACGCAGCCCCGATCAACAACTGAAAGGTCGAGATGACCACTACACTGGTTCCTGCCAGGTATTTTTTCGTGAACTGGGAAGCAAACGCGTAGCTCATCGTGGCCAAGATCATCGTTCCCACCCCGACAAAATCAGACGAGAAGATGCCGCTCACTTCAAAGTTCATCAGCACGAGGATGCCGATGAAGCCGACCGCAATCCCGATCCATTGAAACCCCGTCAATACAACAGAGAAGAATAAAAAACCAACCAGTCCCGTCCAAATCGGAGTGGTCGCATTCAGGATGGAAGCCGTATTGCTGTTGATTTGCGTTTCACTTAAGGCGATCAGGGTCCAGGGAAGGGCAGCGTTCCCGATCCCCACAACCAGGAGTTTCCATAGGGGAAGTGGTTTCTTCCCTTCTCGTTTCCTCTGTATGAAAAAGATCGGAAGAAGAACGAGTGCCCCTGCCAGGCACCGTAAAAACACCGTCCCCCACACCCCTGCAGGTTCCACCAACCATTTGATAAAGACGAAAGACATGCCCCAGATCAGGCTTAAGCCAATTAGGGCCGTGTATAGTCGTGCCAACTGGCTCCCTCCTCTCTTTTGTTACCCAAAAGTATATTTTAGTAGATGAATAGATGTTATAGCATATTTTTTTATATGTTCCATCCTATCTTATTGCCTCTTAAAAATAAACAAAACAATTTACCCAGGACCATCCCTTTACAAAAGTTTTACATTTTTCAAATAAATCATACTTTTACACCATTTTTATTTCATGTTGATATGCTAGCATGTAATTGTTTGACAATTAACTACATATATAGGAGCGATTCTTTTGAAAAAAACATCCAATAAGAAAAAAGTCATTGCCGGCAGCGCGTTGGCCCTTGGCCTTCTGATTCCTCAAGCCACTCCTTCCATTACTTATGCAGACGTCATGGACAAAGATATTGTAAAGCTTCGTATACTTGAAACAACCGACATCCACGTGAACCTCGCAAACTATGATTACTATCAAGATACAGTGACAGATAAATACGGACTCGCCAAAACGGCCACCCTGATCAAACAGGCTCGAGCGGAATCGAAGAACTCTTTATTATTCGATAACGGTGATCTGATTCAGGGAAATCCACTTGGAGATTATGTAGCAAAAGAAGACCCGCTTCAAGATGGGGAAATCCACCCTGTCTACAAAGCGATGAATCTGTTGGATTATGATGCCGGGAACGTCGGGAATCATGAGTTCAACTATGGTCTTGATTTCCTCGGTACATCATTAAAGGGCTCCAACTTTCCATACGTGAACGCCAACGTATACGTAGATGATCAAGACGGGAATCCCGACAATGACAAGAACTATTTTAAACCGTACGAAATCCTTGATCGCACCGTGGTCGATGAAGACGGTGAAGAGCATGCAATCAAAGTCGGCGTCATCGGTTTCGTCCCTCCCCAGATCATGCAGTGGGATAAAGGGAATCTTGAAGGGAAAGTCGTTGCAAAAGACATCATCGAGACGGCGAACAAGTTCGTCCCTCAAATGAAGGCTGAAGGTGCTGATGTGATTGTCGCGATCCCTCACTCCGGTATCGGTAACGTCACACAGGAAGGCATGGAGGAGAACGCAACGTATGACCTTTCTAAAGTAGATGGAATCAACGCGATCTTGTTTGGCCATTCACACGGGGTCTTCCCTTCTGATTCGTACAGCGGGATTGAAGGGGTGGACGTGAAGAAAGGAACGATCAATGGCGTCGGATCGGTTATGCCTGGTTCCTGGGGAGATCACCTCGGACTCGTTGACCTTGAACTTGAGTTGAAAGACGGGAAATGGGATGTGACGAATACGCAAACTTCCACCCGTTCAATCCTGAATCCCGACGGAACGCCTGCTGTTGAGGCAGACCAAAGCATCCTCGACGCAGTGAAAGAAGAGCATGAAGCGACGATTGAATGGGTCCGCAGTGCAGTCGGTGAGACAACTTCACCAATCAACAGTTACTTTGCATTGGTGAGTGATGATCCGTCCGTTCAAATCGTGACAAACGCACAGAAATGGTATGTTGAAAAGTATATCCAAGGGACTGAATATGCAGACATCCCGGTTCTGTCTGCAGGTGCCCCGTTCAAAGCGGGTACACGAGCAAATCCTGATTATTATACAGACATCCCGGCAGGTGAAATCGCGATTAAGAATGTATCTGACCTATACCTTTATCCAAACACGCTTCAAGCCGTGCTGCTTACAGGAGCCGACGTGAAGGAATGGCTTGAAATGTCTGCGGGTCAGTTCAATCAAATCGACCCTTCTACATCAGAAGAACAAAATCTTGTGAACGGTGACTACCGCTCCTATAACTTTGACGTGATTGACGGCGTTACCTATGAAATCGATGTGACCCAGCCTTCTAAATACGATGCTGAAGGCGTACTGGTGAATAAGGACTCAAGCCGCATCAAAAACCTGAAGTTTAATGGAAAAGCCATCGATCCGAACCAGAAATTCATCGTGGCAACCAATAACTATCGTGCAAGCGGTAAATTCCCTGGCGTAAAGAACTCAGAAATCATCGTCAAATCACCGGATGAGAATCGAAATGTGATCATTGATTACATCATGGAGAAAAAGACCATCGATCCAAAAGCGGATGGGAACTGGTCCTTTACTCCTGTGAAAGGAAATACGAATATCGTTTTCGAAACGTCCCTGAAAGCTCAGAATTACATCAAGGATGCAAGAAAGTATAAGTTCCTCGGAGAGCAGGAAAGTGGGTTTGGGAAGTACTCGATCAAACTGAAAGAAAGCGATGGAACGAATCCCGGACAGGAAAAGAAAGAAAACCGCGGTTTCATCACAAACCTCATCTCGAGTGTAGCTAATTTCTTAAAATAATAGGCAATTCCAAGAACCTCCAATTCGGGGGTTCTTTTTCTTATGTATGGAGTGGGATCTTCCTCCAATAGGCTGATATTACTCACTCCCAACTGAAACCATTTAACTTTCATGGGTTTTCGTCATATAATGGTGGGGTAGGATTGAATAGTGAAGAGATGAAAATTACTTTATAGGACTGATATAGAATGTACAATAAAGAAAAAGTGTTTGAAGAATTAACGAAGGTCATGCACTCTGACAATATTAAGCGTGACGAACTGTTAAGGGATCATTTGTATACAAAGCTTGGGGGAAGAGCAGACTTCTTCCTTACCCCGACGACTTATGAAGAAGTTCAAAACATCGTGAAGCTTTCGAATAAAGTCGATGTGCCTTTTACGCTACTTGGAAACGGCTCGAATTTGATCGTGAAGGATGGCGGGATCCGCGGCATCGTCCTTCACTTAAAGAACTTCAAGGACATTAAAGCTACCGATCAGCTGATCGTCGCTCAAAGCGGCGCGGCCATCATCGATGTGTCCAGACGGGCTTTAGCCGAACAGTTATCGGGACTGGAGTTCGCATGCGGGATTCCGGGTACGGTAGGCGGCGCCCTGTTCATGAACGCAGGGGCGTACGGTGGAGAGATCAAGGATGTCCTTGATTACTGCCATGTCGTCGATCGTGAAGGCAACCTTGTGAAACGAACAGCAGCAGAACTTGAGCTTGATTATCGACACAGTAATATCTCTGAAAAAGGGGATATCGTCCTGGAGGCGACGTTCAGTCTGCAGCCCGGGGTCTATGAAGACATCAAGGCCATCATGGACGATTTGACGGACAAACGGGAGTCGAAGCAGCCGCTTGAATACCCATCATGTGGAAGTGTCTTTAAACGTCCTCCTGGATATTTCGCAGGTAAATTGATTCAGGACAGTGAGCTTCAAGGTACGAACTTCGGCGGGGCAGAAGTATCAACCAAACATGCCGGCTTCATCGTGAATAAAGACAACGCAACGGCATCTGATTATATTTCACTGATTGAACATGTCCAGAAGACGGTGAAAGAAAAGTTTGATGTAGAGCTTGAGCGGGAAGTCCGCATCATCGGGGAAGACTTGGAATAATGAAAAGTCGGGAATCAGTGGATTTCCGGCTTTTTCACTTTTTCATATAAAAAAAACAGCCTAAACGGATTTAGACTGAGCAGGGTCTCTTTTCAAAAGGATCCATTAGCTATTCTTTTTAGCAACAGGAGCGGGCTTGGTTCTGCGGTATTCCCTCAATCTTGTAATCTGGGATTGAGATACTTTCGCATCCAGTTCATAGGCTTCACGAGCCTTAAAATAGAGCAATGACAAAGCTAATGCCCTCCTTTATCCATAATTAGTTTCTTATTACCCGGAACACAGGGGATAAAACCAATTCCATTAAAAATTTTTTTCTCCGCTCAGAAATTATAATTCCACAGTATCCTCCAATCGTCTTCTTCAATCGCCACATAACACGTTTGAGTAATCATCAGCTCTCCGAATTGGCTATCGAAATACATGTTCACTTCCGCTTTCCTCACATTTTTGAACTGTAGCCCTTCGTCGTTAAACGTAAACTCCTTCACCTTTTCTATGCTCCCTATTTCCACATCGAACTCATCTACCCCCATATGCCCCATGAATACATGATTCTTCGTCTGGATATAGGAGGATTTGGGAAACTTGTTTTTCATTTCCGAGTGAAATAGCTCCCACGCATTTCCGAAGTCCCCATCTTTTTCGAAGTCATAAAACTCCTTGATTACTTCTTCAGGTGTATCTGGTTCCTGGGTTTTTCCGATAAACGTGAACAGAGCCACCAACAGGATGATTGCCCCGACTGCACCGATCATCAGGGGAACCGGGCTTTTCCTTCTCATACATCCACACCCCTCACCTACAGTTCATCTTATGAGGGACATGCTGAATGTATGAACGAGAATCTCAATACATTCATTTTTAAGATGATTCCTTTTTCTTCGTTAAAATTTCAATGTGAACTTGATTTTTAAGTGATTCAACCGATAATCTGGATTTATCAATATAAGATATGGATTGGTTCACGTTGTATGACTCATCTTTTCTTTCAGTTCTTCTATCTTCCCTTCGATAAAAGCGGATAACGTTGTATTGTATTGAATGTCAAACAACATGGCCGCTTTAATGAGATAAGGTAATGCTTCCCCGTATTTCTCTTCCAGTTCAAGGTTATATCCAATATGATAATTCAATTGAGCGAAACCATATAAATTTTCTTCTTCTATGATCCAACGAATGCCTTCTTCGCAGTACCTGGTGGATTCGTGATATTTTCCAAGTCTCGTCAGAACCCTGGCGATATTATACAACAGTCGTGTTTTGATGGACTTATCGCTAAGCTGGTCATTATAAGTCAAAGCGGCATTGACGTCTTCGTAAATTTCTAACGCCCGTTCATGATTGCGACGGCTGAATTCCAGGATTCCCATACTGATCATAATATTCATTTCACGTTCTGACATCGCCTTTTTCTTGTTATACGTCAGTGAGAGGGCCCTCTCTAATATACTCAGAGCTTCGTCTTTATTTTTTTCGACCTCATTCACATAGATTCCTTTATGCCAGTAGAGAAGTTGAAGATTGGTTTCGTCTTTTAGAAATAACGGATTCTTCTCTTCGGTTTTGACAATCTCAAGGATTTCATCATATTTCAATTTCACTCTCAGCTTCTTTAGTTGCCGCTCAACCTCTCTCACATAATCCAGCCGGGGAGTCAACCCAATCTCAAAAAAGTAGTTTACATCGACGCCGAGCTTCTTTGAAATTTGATAGAGAGACGTGGCGCTCGGATAGATATCCCCCTTCTCTATCCGGCTGATCAGAGCCTGGGTACATATTCCGTCTGCCAGTTCTCCCTGAGTCAAACCGACGACTTTTCTCAATTCCTTTATCTTTTTTCCGATGACTGAATAGTCCACAAGTCCACCTCCTTCAAAATATTAATATTTTAATATTTTATCAGAAAACAGGCAGTTTTTTTAGGATAATCCTCATCTATTCTTTCTCAGGAACCTATGCCGCCAATACATGCATTCTGAATCTATGTTTTAATAATCTTAACGACAAATTACAATACCTTTTGATAGTGCTTCTCCTGGTGGGAAGTGCTCTTTTTTTTACTTAAAGAAAATATTAATATTTTTATATTAATGTATAAAACAACTGATATTCCCTAGGAACCGCACTGTTTTTCCATGATAATCGTGCCATATCCTCAATCCTTCAAAAATCGATATATGTTTAAATGAATCTAACGACAAATTACAATACCTTTGGACAGCACTTCTCTTTATGGGAAGTGCTCTTTTTTTGAGGGACGGACCTCTATCAGATTTCATAAAGCTCCAGCGGCAGTCCATCCGGATCTTCAAAAAACGTGAAACGTTTATGAGTATACGGATCTATCCTTATTTCTTCTGCTTCAATCCCTTTTTGATTTAACTCCTTTACCGCCTCACCGATATCCTCCACTTCAAAGGCTAAATGGCGCAGCCCTTGTGCTTCGGGATAACTCGGCCGCGCCGGGGCTTTAGGGAATGAGAAGAGTTCGATGATATATTCACCGTTTAACGCAAGGTCGAGCTTGAATGAATCCCTTTCTTCCCTGTAAATCTCCTGCTTTATATCCAACCCCAGTTTGTTGACGTAAAAGTCTTTCGATTTGTTGTAATCTGAGCAGATGATAGCGATATGGTGGATTTTTTTGAAGTTCATGTTGGACTTCCTCCTTTGTTGGTATAAAAAAAGAAGCAGCCAAAAGACTGCCCCTTCCAATTTTTCCTTATTTCATTGCATCCGTCAACACAGGTACGATCTGCTTCTTACGGGAGACCACGCCTTTTAATAGGGCCGTGTTGTTTTGAAGTGTGACGTTGAACGCCTTTTCCACTTCAGCCGACTTGCTTCCAAGGGCAAGAGCCGTCGAGTCGTTTTCCAGGATGTCTGTCACGACAAGAAGGAACAGATCCAGACTTTTTTCCTTGATCATCGTTTCCATTGCCGCTTCAACTTCTGCCTGACGTCCGAATACGTCATTCACATCCACAACGTTGATTTGAGCCACTTCCACTTTCGCGTTACCCATGGAGAATTCTTTCGCATCAAGGGTCACAAGTTCAGCGACTGATTTCGTGCTCATATTCGCTCCGGCTTTCAGCATTTCCAATCCGTACACTTGCGGGTCTACCCCTGCGATGTCAGCCAGTTCATTTGCTGCTGCTACATCTTCTTCTGTGCAGGTCGGAGATTTGAATAATAGGGAATCAGAGATGATAGCGGAAAGCATCAATCCAGCCATTTCCTTCGTCACTTCTACTCCCTTTTCCTTGTAGATCTTGTTTAAGATCGTTGCCGTACAACCAACCGGCTCAGCACGGTAGTACAGGGGATCAGCCGTTTCAAAGTTCGCGATGCGGTGATGATCGATGACTTCAAGAACGCGTACTTCCTCGATGTCCTCGGCACTTTGCTGGCGCTCGTTATGGTCAACGAGGATGACCGTATCCGTCTCAGCGGCAACCTTTTCTACCAAACGTGGTGCATCGACTTTAAAGTAGTCAAGGGCATATTGCGTTTCGCCGTTCACTTCACCCAGACGGACCGGCTCCACGTCCATCCCAATTTTTGATTTCAAATCTGCATAAACAAGTGCTGATGTGATCGTATCTGTGTCCGGGTTTTTGTGTCCGAAAATTAGTGTTTTACTCATTGATCATTCTCCTATCTCTATGTAATGTGGTTCTTTGTTATCTCTCTTTACATTTTCTTATATTACCATATTTAAAAGCAAAACCGTATGTCCGGATAAGATTTTTTCCAGTGATTGTGAAGGGAATATTCCCAGATTCTGTACTTACCGACGTCTCCCGTTTATTTCACCAATCTCCCCCATCAATTCCTTTCCAAAAACATCTTCATATTCATCATACAGAGGAGCCAATTTCTCTCTCCACTCCTCTTTCTCTGAATTCAGCAGAATATGAATATCCATATCGGTGTCTCGCTTCAACTCCCGCATTTGCTCATCATTCATTTCGATGGAGTGCCGTCGGATCCAGTCTGTGGTTTGAATCATCGCCTCATTGATTTCCACCTGGTACTCTTCGGGTAACTCATTCCAAAACTCTTCGTTCACTAATACCACATAACCCAGGTACGAATGGTTGCTGACAGTGAGGTAGGATTGATGATCATAGAGCTTTTTGGAATATATATTGGAAATCGTATTCTCCTGCCCATCAATGAAGCCGACCTCCAGGTTTTCATAGGTTTTATTAAAGGGTAGGTCACTCACAGCCGCCCCCATCATTTGATATTGTTTCTTTATGACTTCACTTGGCATGGTTCGAAAATGCAATCGATTAAAATCAGCAGGGGTTAGTAAAGGGCGCTGATTATTCGTTATTTGTTTAAACCCGTTATACCAAAAGGTGACACCTTTTACATGTTCACGCTTTTCTGCTTTTTCCAGTAAAATCTCTCCAATCCTTCCTTCAAAAGCTTGCTGAACCTGGCTGTAGCTATCGAAGGCAAAAGGTAAATCAAATAGTCCGAACTCAGGAACATACTGAGATACTTTCGAGGTGGCCGGAATGATCATCTGCACATTATTATTCTTAAGGGCCTCCCACTCACTGATATCCGAATACAGTGAGCCGTTCGGGTAGATTTCCACCTTCACTTTTCCCTTTGTACTTTCTTCTACAAGCGCTTGAAATCGCCGGACTGCCTTTCCTTTAGGGGTGTTTTCCGACACGACATGACTCACCTTGATCACGATTTGATCCCTCATCTTTTCCTGATCGTCATCATATTCTCCAGAAAATCCATCCCGTGATTGAAATCCCACCACATAGGCGGTCACCATCCCTGTCAGGATAAAGAGGCCAATGAACAAAAAGGTTCTCATCAGCGGAACCCTCCTCTTTCAGATTCTATTAAAAATGGTACAATAACTTTGAACAAAGAGGAAGGAATATTCAGAATGAACCGAAAACAAATGCCCATTCGCTGGAAAATGACGATATTATCCTTCGGGGTTGTCTTATTCGCCCTGATTATCGGATTTATTATTTTTGTCGGAAAAGCAATCGAGATGAAGAAAGAGGAATTAGGGAATCAGGCCCTTATTACGGCGAGGACCGTAGCCAACCTCCCCACCGTTCAAAGTCACCTGGAAGACTCCCTGGGATGGAAGGACATTCAGCCGGTCGTTGAAAACATCCGTACCGTAAATGGATCGGACTATGTTGTCGTACTCAATATGAATCGCATCCGCTATTCCCATCCATCAGAAGAGCAGCTCGGCACCATATCCGCAGGGAAGGATGAAGGTCCTGCCTTTGCGGAACATAGTTATGTCTCGACGGCAAAAGGAGAGCTTGGAGTGGCAGTGAGGGGATTCGTGCCAGTCATGAACCCTGAACATCAACAAATCGGTGTAGTCGTTGTAGGCATCCTCCTCCCTTCCACCTTTGATATTATGAGCAATCTAAAGAATGAATTGATCATCATCGGGGCGATCACCCTTTTATTCGGCATGATGGGTTCCTGGTTGTTAGCGGGACAAATCAAGAAAGACACCTTTCAGCTCGAGCCCCATGAAATTGGCAGGCTCCTGGTGGAACGTACGGCAACATTCCAAGCCATGAATGAAGGAATCATCGCCATTGATAACCAACAGAGACTAACCGTTTTTAATGAAAAGGCGAAAGAAATAGTATTCATTAAGGGGAATCCGACCGGAAAGTCCATTCATGAGGTCCTCCCATCTTTTAAGCTGCCGGACGTTCTGAGAACCAGGGAACCTGTCTATCATGAAGAGATGACATTAAACAACAGGATCATCCTTCATTCAAGGGTTCCGATTTTAATAGATGGCAAGATTGCAGGGGCGGTTGCCGTGTTCCAGGATCGGACAGAAATGACCAAGCTTGCAGAAGAGCTGACGGGAGTCAAGGAATTCGTCGAGGCATTACGGGTACAAAACCATGAACATCAGAATGCATTACATACCGTCGCCGGACTGATTCAACTTGAAGAAAATGAGAAGGCCCTCGATTATATCTTCCACTCTTCCAGGGAAGAGGAGGATCTCTCCGCCTTCTTAACCGAGCGAATCAAGCTTGATCGGTTGACCGGGCTGCTGTTGGGTAAAATCAGGCGTGGACGGGAACTCGGAATAGAGGTTCAGCTCGATACCGATAGTTATCTGACCTCCCTCCCTTCCCTACTGGATGAACATGATTTTGTCATACTCTTGGGAAATCTGATCGAAAATAGTTTATACGCGTTAAAGGACACAGCTGAAGAATCGAAATCGGTCCATATTTATTTGAAAGAAGATCCGGATACTTTCCATATCGAGATAGAAGACAACGGAATCGGGATATCAGAAGACCAGATGCCGCAGTTATTTCATCAGGGTTACACAACCAAAGGAAAAGACGGATCAGGGATCGGGCTCTACTTGATTCACAGAATCATAGAGAAATCGAACGGCCATATACAAGTAAGATCAACCCCTGGGGAAGGGACGCTATTTCAGCTTACCTTCCCCATGAATGGAGGGAACACGTATGACGAAACCAATTAACGTCCTGCTCATTGAAGATGACCCGATGGTTCAAGAGGTGAATCGGATGTTCATTGAACGGGTGCCGGGATTTACCGTGTGCGCCATTGCCGGAAACGGTCAGGAAGGCGCAGAAAAGGTCTCTTCCTACCAGCCCGATCTTGTTCTCCTTGATAATTTCATGCCCCGACAGACCGGGATCGAAACATTACAGGCTTTTCGGCAGCAGGGCACGGACGTGGATGTCATTGTCATATCTGCCGCACAGGATAAAGGAACCATCCGGGATATGATGAGGTTGGGAGTCGTTGATTACATCATCAAGCCTTTCAAGTTCGAGCGGTTGAAGCAGGCTCTCGAAAAATATCGGGCATTTAAACAACAGATATCAGGAGAAGGAATCATTGGACAGCAGGAGATCGATCAGCTCCAAGGAGGACCTTCTCCCTCTGGGGCTGACAACCATCATGTGGATTTGCCGAAAGGGCTGAACGCGCAAACCCTTCAGCAAATCGTTCAATATCTTTCCGGCCAATCCAGCCCCCTTTCCGCTGAAGAGACGGCGGAAGGAATCGGGATTGCGAGGGTGACAGCCCGTAGATACTTAGATTATCTCCTGAAATCAGAACAGGTTCAGATCTTGATCGAATATGGCGGGATCGGGAGACCGGTCAATCGCTATCAGTGGAAGAACGGATAAGGCACTTGGCCTTATCCGTTTTTTTGTTCAGATTAAAAAAGACCAAAAAGACCAAAACGTCCTTTAAGTTCTAAATATTCTAATTTTAATATGTAAGCGTTACCATACTAAATAGGTAACTAAAAGGAGGACGAAATGATGAAAAAATTAAAGTGGATTTCAATGATAGCCATCGTCTCCATTCTACTGGCAGCATGCGGCAGTGACGGGGCAAGTGGAGACGATTCAAGTGGCGGTGATTCTTCCAGCCAATCAGTCGTATTTGGGACAGGTGGAACATCCGGTGCTTATTATGCAATCGGGGGATCGTTAAAACCCATTTTCGAAGAAAGTGATTCCATCGGAAATGTAACGGTAGAATCGACTGGCGCATCTGTTGCCAACATCCAGAACATCACGGATGGCTTGAATCAAATGGCCATCGTGATGAGTGACGTGGCTTATGATGCCGTTGAAGGAAAAGGACAGTTCGAAGGCAATAAAGTAGACGTTCAAGCAATGGCAGGCATGTACCAGAACGTGGTGCAGGTAGTCGCGATGTCTGATAGCGGAATTAAGAGTATTGAAGATTTAAAGGGTAAGAAAGTCGGTGTCGGACAGGTAGGTTCCGGTGTGGAACAGAGCGCAAAGAAGGTATTGGAAGCTGCCGGCCTTACGTATGATGACCTTGAAAAAGTGACTCACACCGGCTATGCGGATTCGGTGCAGGAAATGAAGAACGGCACGCTGGATGCTGCCTTCTTCACCTCGGGAGTACCAAACAGTAATATTACAGACCTGATGCAGCAAAATGATGTATCGTTTGTTGAAATCAAAGGTGATCTTGCTGATAAGCTGATGGAGAAATATCCTTTCTACAAAACCTTCACCATTGATTCAGGTGACGAAGCGAAATACAACCTGGATTCAAAAGTAGAAACCGTCGGGATTCAAAATATGCTGATCGTATCAAAAGATTTAAGCGAAGACACCGTATTCGATCTGACAAAGCGCTACTATGATTACTTAGGGACGGATGCAGTGGCAGTCGCTCCCCTTAAGGAAGTCGACCGGGACGAGATGGCGAAGGGCCTCATAGCTCCCCTTCACCCAGGGGCGAAAAAGTTTTATGAAGAAAAAGGATTACTGGAATAAATCGGAAAGGGCATCAATCCTGGTGCCCTCTTCTTTCTATCTATGAAAAAAAGAATACTGGTTATCGTTATTCTTTTCCTTCTCTCCCTTTCTGCCTTCGTCCCGATGAACACATTGATCTTATCCTATGAAAATCAAAACACAATCGTTCAGCCCTTTTTAGAAGAGAAGGACGTTTCCATACGCTGGACCCATTCGGTTGAAAAAGAAGATTGGGAAGAATTCTTTCATATTCAAAAAGGAACCATCCTGCTGACTTCGACCCGTTTCAAAACGTTCGGAGCAGGCGTCCCTGATCACGCAGGAGAAGATACGTATATCAAAGATGGCTGGGTGTATATGACCGGCATCCATCAAACGATCGGAAGCTCATTGCGTTTTCAAACAGGCAAGGGGACGAATCACCGGGTTCGATTGGACGGACGGACCATTTCCCTTGATCCCCAAGTGTCCTACCAATTATCGGTGAGGTCCGTCCCCCTGTATAAAATGATTTATATGATTGTTAAAGATTAAGCGAGGTGACTCATGATGAAAAACGAGAAGAATACATCTGTGGAAGAGTTGGACCGGGAAGGCAATACGAGGAGCAAGTATCCTAAAATCATCGGTTTATTCCTATTGGTACTGGCGGCCGGGATTGCCCTTTTCCATCTTTACACGTCCTACGCCGGGGCACTGGTCGATGTAAAACAGCGAAGCATTCACTTATATGGACTGATGGCAATCGGCTTCATCCTATACCCCTTTGTGAGTAAAAAGAAAGATCAATCGGTTCCATTTTATGATTATATCTTAAGTGGATTATCCTTGATCGTCGGCATTTATATGTTATTCAGTGCAGAACGCATCATCCGTACAGGCGGGCAGATCAACGATATGGATTTCTACGTCGGAATCCTTGTCATCGTCCTGCTTCTGGAACTGACGAGACGTGTGACCGGCTGGGGATTGACCCTCCTGGCGCTCGGATTCTTACTTTACGGTCTCTATGTGAAACTGTCGATCTATCCTGAATTGAATTCGCAGATCACGCTGACCGTTACCAAAAAGATGATTTCACAACTTGTTTATATTACGGAAGGGATCCTCGGTACGGCGATTGGTGTATCTGCCAGTTACATCATTCTTTTTATCCTGTTCGGCGCATTCTTAAGCCGGTCAGGAATGGGGAAATTATTTAACGACCTTGCCTTGGCCGTTGCCGGTCATACGAAAGGCGGTCCCGCTAAAGTTGCCGTCATTGCCAGCGGTTTTCTCGGTTCCATTAACGGATCAGCCGTTGCCAATGTCGTGACGACAGGTGCCTTTACGATTCCCTTGATGAAAAAGATCGGCTATAAGAAAGAATTTGCAGGAGCCGTCGAATCAGCAGCCAGTGTGGGTGGACAGATCCTCCCGCCGATCATGGGTGCCGCAGCCTTCATTATGGCTGAGAATCTTAACATCCCTTATACGAAGGTGATTCTGGCAGGTATCATCCCTGCCCTCTTATTCTACATCGGGATCCTGCTTCAAGTGCACTTCAGAGCATCCAAGCGTGGGCTGAATGGAGTTCCGAAATCAGAACTTCCATCCGTGAAAGCCGTTCTGGCAGAGCGCGGACACTTAATCATCCCGATGGTGATTCTCCTGTACTTATTATTCTCAGGAAAAACACCATTCTACGCCGCCTTCTGGTCCATTTTAGCCACGATCATCATATCGGGATCAAAGCAGGTTCTCACCTTATCGACCCTGCTCGGGGTATTCTTTGTGTTTCAACCACAAGTGAACGGTCTCCTTTCCGGTGAAGGGATGCCTCCTTTGAAAAACGGATGGTGGGAGCTCCTGTTGGTTGTGGTGATTCCTTTACTGATCAACCTATTTAGAAAATCCAGAAACTTGAAAGCTGAAGAAATCGGATTGAAGGACTGCGTTCAGGCATTGGAAGAAGGCGCGAAAACAACGATCCCCGTCGCCGTTGCCTGCGGTGCTGTCGGGATTGTGGTAGGAGTGGCTTCACTGACAGGGGTGGCCCTTGAACTCGCCAACAGTATCGTCGGGATCGGTGAAATGATCGACAGTCCTCTTCTGCAGCTCGTCATCACATTATTATTGACCATGGTGACGTCCATCGTATTGGGAATGGGCCTGCCGAGTATCCCGACCTACATCATCACGAGTACGATGGCAGCACCGATTCTATTACAACTGCCCCTGTTCCGTGAATTGGCCGGCTCGACGGAAACGGCCGTGTTTGTCGCCCATATGTTTGTGTTCTACTTCGGGATCTTCGCGAACATCACTCCTCCTGTCGCATTGGCAGCCTTTGCCGGAGCGGGAATCAGCGGCGGTGACCCGACGAAGACCGGATTCCAGGCGATGAGGCTCGCCATAGCCGGATTCATCGTTCCATTTATGTTTGTGTTTTCCCATGAAATGCTCATGGTCGACGCTACGGTTACAAGCATCATCACGCTCACCGTTACATCTGTGATCGGCGTATTTCTGTTATCCGTGGCCATTGAAGGCTATTTCAAGAAAAAGTTCCCTATCAACCTGCGTCTCATCAGTGCCGTTGCAGCCTTTCTCCTGATTTATCCAGGCTGGATCACAGACATCATCGGTTTTGCCGTATTCGTCTTTGTTCTGTTTTGGAACTACCAGGGAAAGGGTAAACCGATGAACAAAGAGATCAATATTCCCAATTAAATGAGGTGGATGGAAATGGATTTCGGATTAAAAGATAAAGCAGTCATCGTGACCGCATCAAGTAAAGGTTTAGGAAAAGCCACGGCACTGGAACTGGCAAAAGAAGGAGCCCGCGTGCTTATTTCCAGCAGAAATGAAGAAGAGCTTCAGAAGACTGCAAATGAGATCATGGACTTAACGGGCAATCAGGACATTCATTACACGACATGTGATATGACGAACCCGGAGGATATCCGGTCCCTTGTTGAAACAGCGGTCTCGAAACTTGATGGGGTGGATATTCTCGTCAATAATACTGGCGGTCCGCCGGCGGGAGGATTTCAAAAGTTCGAGGATGACGACTGGCAGTATGCCTTTGAATTGAACCTGCTCAGCTATATTCGAACGATCAGGGAGGTTATTCCTCATATGAAAAGGAATAATGGTGGGCGGATCGTAAATATCGCCTCTTCTTCCACGAAGCAAGCCATTGACGGCCTGATTCTTTCCAATACGTTCAGGACTGGGATGGTCGGGTTATCAAAAAGCTTATCAAGGGAACTCGCCCAGGATCATATTCTCATCAACACGGTCGGTCCCGGAAGAATTGCAACGGACCGGGTGGCGGAGCTGGATCAACTAAACGCTGAGAAACGGAATATGACCGTGGACGAGCTGAGAAGTATGAGTGAGAAAGCGATTCCTATAGGACGCTATGGTGAACCGGATGAGTTTGCCAAAGTGATTACCTTCCTCGTTTCAGATGCCAATACCTATTTAACCGGGCAATCATTGGTCGTGGATGGTGGAATGGTCACTGCATTATAAACACTTTAATCCCCAAAGGAGGTTTTTGGGGATTTTTTTCGCATTGAAAAAGAGAGGAGCATCTGCCCCTCTCTCTCTCTTTATTTCCAAGTATCATAAAACTTCTTGGCCACTTGGACGGTATGGGTACTTCCCCCGGCATCCTGTACATCTTCTAGGAGCATGGCAAGGACCATGGACGGGTCATTCTGATCATAGGAAACGAACACTCCATTTTCCTTACCTTTCGTTCCCTGCTCCGATTTGATTTCTGCCGTTCCGGTCTTACCGGCGATCGCTTTACCTTCTACACTCGCTTTTCCGGCGATGCCTTCTGTGACCACTTTTCGAAAATCCGTTTTCATCATGTCTGCCTGTTCTTTTGAAAGAAGGTCTTTCTTCCACACTTTTTGTTCTTCATCCTTCAGGAGTTTTGGTTCCATCATCGTGCCATCGTTGATGATCCCGCCGTAGGCACTTGCGATGTGAACGATACTCATCAGCACTTCCCCTTGACCGAAAGCGGAATCGGCCAGCTGGACTTCTTTGGAGATTTCCCCGTCGTTGGAAACCTGTGATTTATAGATCGGGTAAGACATAGGGATCTCTTCGCCAAAGCCGAAATCCTTCAAGCCGGCAATGAACGTCTCGGCACCCATATCCAGCCCGACCCGTGCAAAATAGATGTTATCCGAGAATTTAAGGGCGCTTTCCAGATCCACTTTGCTCTCATTGTCGAAAACACGGACCACTTTATAATTCCCCCAAGATTCATCCTTTTGCCACTTCTTTCCCGGGATATCATAGATTTTTTTGGGGTCCAGCTTACCGGATTTCAGACCGACGGATGCTGTGATGCCCTTCATTGTGGATCCCGGTGAATAGGCAAGCTGGAATCGGTTTCGGAGCGGCTTTTGGGGATCGTCCGCCAGCTTCTTATATTTCTCTGAAGACATTCCTAATACGAATTCATTCGGATCATAGGCAGGGGTGCTTACAAGGGCGAGCGCTTCTCCCGTTTGCGGATTGATGGCCGCTGCCGTTCCCGCCTCATCCTTCATCTGTGCGTATATCTTCTTTTGCATCTCGGCATCGATGGTGAGTGTAATATTCTTTCCGTCCTCAACCGGTTGCTCGGCCACGGTGAAGGTGTCTTCTGAATCTTGTTGCTTCAGATAGATACGCTGTCCGTCTTTACCCCTCAGTTCATCTTCATAGACTTCCTCTGCTCCGCTTAAACCCATCAAGGATTGGGCAGTATAGCCTTTGTCTTTCAGCTTCTCCAATCTCTCTGCTGTCAACTTTCCGATATAACCGGTCAGATGGGCAGTGGCTTCTCCGTACGGGTATTCCCTTGCAGGTACCCGCTTGGAGTAAAGTCCGTCCAGTTCAATTACGTCCAGTGCGAGAGGACGCTCTGTTAAGGCGATTTTTTTAATCGGGACGAAATAGTCAGGCTTCACCCAGCTTGCGTCCAATTTACTTTTTATTTGTTCTGGTGATAGATCGAGTAAGGATGACAGCTTGCTCAAGTCATTTTCATTGAACTCTTTCGGGACAATCCCGAGTTCAAAGGCCTCCCCGTTGACAGCAAGGGGTTGCTGATTACGGTCAAGGATTTCCCCGCGCTTGGCAGAGATGCTTTCCACTCCGACTTTATCATCCTTTTCCATTTCAGGCAGGATGAACGAAGGGTCCCAATCCACGAACCAGTTTTCATCGTCGTCCTTTTTTTCTTTTGTCAGCGTGACATCTTTTTTATATGAAACCTCACCGGCAAGGGTGTTAAATGAAATGGTCATGGGAAACTCTGCTTTCGATTTTTTATCCCATTCCACTTCTTTGTCCGGCTTTTTAAAAGATACTTTGACATCCTTCACTTCCAGGTCCTTATAGATATCTTTGTATCTTGTGACGAAATCTTCTTTTTTGAATGTTTCTTTGGTAGAGGAGTTTGCATAGTCTGAGAACATTTTATCGAACTTCCCTTTATTCCAAAGATCCACGTATTCCTGCAGGCGATCATCCGGCTGGGCCTTTTCCTGACATCCTGCGAACAGTAGGCTGAGAGCGGCGAAGGTACAAAGCAGCATGATTTTTTTGATCATATGTAGTGACAACCCCTTATTTATTCTTATCTTCATTGTTTCAAATCGTATCCAGATTTACAAATTTAATGTATTTATATTTTATATTCTAAACCCAATTTCCACCACCTTTTCCTCACAATCCCCAGTATTTCTCACTCTCACATGATGCAATTTCGTAAAAATTTGTTATAATAGTACATCGTAAGAGTAATAAGGAACTGAATCCTAAGATTATATCTTGCAAATATAAATCGATAGGTGGAAATAAACATGAAAGATTATCGCGTATTACTGTATTACAACTATGTTGACATTGAGAACCCAGAGGAAGTCACTGCCCAGCACAAGCAACTGTGTGCGGACATCGGCCTTATGGGGCGGATCCTGATTTCGTCTGAAGGAATTAACGGGACATGTTCCGGTACGATCGAGCAGACGGATGCGTATATGGAAGCGATGAGACAGGATCCACATTTCAAGGATACTGTATTCAAGATCGACGAAGCAGACGAGCATGCGTTCAAGAAGTTGAAAGTGAAGCACCGTCCAGAGCTTGTAACTCTCCGTCTTGAAGATGACGTGAATCCAAATGAGCTTACTGGTGAATACCTTGAGCCAAAGGATTTCTTTGAACAAATCCAACGGGAAGATACGATCCTTCTTGATGCACGTAACGACTATGAATATGAGCTTGGGCACTTCAGAGGAGCCGTGAAGCCGGATATCAAGAACTTCCGCGATCTTCCGAACTGGGTCCGCGACAATAAAGATATACTGGAAGGCAAGAAAATCATCACGTATTGTACAGGTGGGATCCGCTGCGAAAAATTCTCAGGCTGGTTAGTGAAAGAAGGCTTTGAGAATGTGGCTCAGCTGCACGGCGGAATCGCTACTTATGGAAAAGACCCTGAAGTAAAAGGTCAACTGTGGGACGGTCAGCTTTACGTATTCGACGAGCGCATCGGTGTTCCTGTCAACCAGACCGAGCACGTTGTCGTAGGGAAAGATTTCTACACAGGGGAACCTTGTGAGCGCTACGTAAACTGTGCACACCCGCCTTGTAACCGAAAGATTCTTTGCTCTGAGGAAAATGAGCATAAATATATGAGAAGCTGCTCACATGAGTGCCGCACGAGTCCTGAGAACCGCTATGTTATGGAACACGGTTTGACGGAGGAAGAAGTGGCAGAGCGTTTGGCAGTGATTGAGAATGAAAAGGAAACGGCGAATATCTAATATATTTCAAAAAGAGCATCCAGCTTCGACTGGGTGCTCTTTTCTTATGGCAATTCTCTATATTTCGCCACTTCTGCGAATGCTTGATGGATGATAATGAAGTGCCCTGATAATGAAGTAAGCTGCAAAATATATGGTGATGCCCGCGACATCATACCCTACATCCAGCAAACATCCTGTTCTTGAAAAAAAGAGCTGAGCGATTTCTGTGCATAACCCGATAATCGATGCAATTACAAAACCCATCAATGCTTTCTTAACAACTGAGTGAACCACTAATCCCAGTAAAAAAAACGCAGCTGCATGTCCGGCCTTTTGTATGATGTAAGCACTGCTTTGAAACGGAAAAGAGCTCACAGTAAAGAAACTCACAATATCCGGGTGGGGATTCCACTCAAAAACAGGGCGTCCCTCTACTACAAGGTTCGTTAAGCTCTTTGTACATGTAAGGATGAAAATTAACATGCCATAACTGACAGCAACTAAAACACGCAACCCTATCACTCTCCTTGAGAATAGGGTTGACAGTTCCAAGCGACTTTAAAAGGTTCAGGGTAAAAGAAAAAGCTATCGAACGGATTCGATAGCTTTTTACATACAGGTTTTATTTCATTAATTTTTCTACAACAACGTCACTGACAGCATTTTCTCCACCAAGAACATTGAAATGCTTAGCTTTCATTTCTTCGATTGCATCAGAAGTAACGGTTGGAAGATCATTCGGCTGTACTAAAAGCATGGACGCATTTTCTTTAGCTGCAAGGACAGAACCAGCAAGTGCATCAGCAAAGTTCTTTCCTGTTGCCACATATACTTCAGTAGAAGGATTCAGTTCAGTAGCGATTTTGGCTGCTGTGCTGTATCGATCAAGTCCAAAGTAACGGGTTGCATCTGGAAGTGAATCATATACTTTCTTGCCAATCACACCTTCACCACCAACTACGATGGTGCTGTCGATGCCTTTTAGAGCTTTAGTCGTTTCAGATGGCAGCATATCTTTATCCGTTAATAGGATTGGATATCCCTTACTTGCTGCATAAGAAGCAACGGCTAATGCATCAGGGAAATTCTTACCGTTGGCAACTACCGCTTTCTCTGGTGAACCACCAAGGCTTGCAGCAATATTTACAGCTGTCTCCCAGCGGTCGTCCCCTCCAATACGATCAACATCAAGTCCCATTCCTTCAAGCTGATATTTAACATAGTTACTTACAGCACCCTTACCACCAAGAATGATGACATTCTTAGCACCAAGACGCTTGATTTCATCTTTTGCGGCTTTATTAAGTGTACCTTGTTCAGTTAATAAAATCGGTGCATCATGCTTATAAGCAAGAGGTGCTCCTGCTAAAGCGTCAGGGAATGAATCTCCACGGGCCAGGATGACCGTGTCCGCGTTTTCCCAACCTTTTTTAGAGATTTCAACCGCCGTCTCATAGCGTGTATCTCCCGTGAAACGTGCTACTTCCGGAGCTTCTTCTTGAACGATTCTATCTTCCACAACTGGTGAGATAGGATTGTTGTTTTCAAGATAAGACGAGAATACTTCAAAATCGGAAATGAATAAATCGGTTTGACGACCGTCTTCTTTCGCGTCTTTGAACATTGTATAACCGTCTCCACCATTTGCCGTGAACGCATTGGTAGCGACTCTATACATCATGTCAGGATCAATTTCTTCAAATCCATTATCCGTCATGACTTCGACACGCCATACCCGCTCACCAGCCGCTTTTGTTACATCATACTTATAATGGATACCTGATACCTGAAGGAATTCTCCCGGTGCATCTTCGCCTTCTACTTTGGCTACACTGTGCTCAAGGGCATCAACGATTTCCTGTCCAGTCAAATCAAGTGTGACTAGCTGATTCCCAAATGGCAGAGTTGTCAATACTTCTCCAAGAGTGACATCACCGGCATCGATTGAAGCACGGATCCCTCCACCGTTTTGAACAGCGATATGGGTTTTGACAAACTCATTCGCTTTCGCTACCATACCATCGGCAATCAGATTTCCTAAATTTGTTTCTTTTCTGCGCACATCTGCACGTTCACCATTCAAAGCTACTTCCGTCTTACCGACCACTTCACTCTTCAACTCGTCAAGAGGTGCCTTGAATTCTTCAACCTTTGCAAGTGCCTCAGCATTTGCTTCATAGTTTTTAAGATCTAAAACCTCACCATTATTGCCGGTTACAACGCCATTTTCATCAAATGTTACATCCAACAATCCAAGTAAGTTTAAGTATTCTCCAGCTTGAACAATGACAGTCGGCTCTTCCTTATCGATCACTACTGGTTTTTCCAGAGTCGTATGGGAGTGACCGCCAACAATGATATCAAGGCCGTCCACAGCTTCTGCCAATTCTAAATCATGGGAATATCCAAGATGAGAAAGGACGACGATTTTGTTAACGCCTTTGTCCTTAAGCATTTTGATTGTAGAGTTCGACTTTTCCACCGCATCTTCAAATACGATATTTTCACCAGGATTTGAAATAAAGGCTGTATCAGGAGTGGTCAAACCGTAGATTCCGATTTTCTCCCCATCTACTTCTTTAATCACGGCAGGATACACATTCCCACCTTCAGCAGACATACCAATCTCATTTTTAAATAATGGTTCCAGGTCTTTATCCCCTGTTACCTTCACATTTGAAGATACCATCGGGAAATTCATTTTCTTTATGAAATCAGCAAGAGTCTTAGAGTCTTTATCAAATTCATGGTTTCCAAGAGTCATAGCATCATAGCCAAGCTCATTCATAAAATGAAGATCAGCTTGTCCGAGATATTGTCTGAAATATAAGGTTCCAGAGAAGACATCTCCGGCATCCAATAACAAGGAATTCGCTTTTTCCGTTCTAAGCTCATTCACTGCCGTAACCAGGCGAGGGTACCCTTCAACATGAGCATGCGAATCGTTCGTATGCATGATCGTTAAATCGAAATCTCCCCCTTCTGCTGAAGCTGAAATCGTCGGAGATACGGCAAAAATGGCAGCGGCCAGTGCTGCTGTAGACAACACGCCATATAAAGGCTTCTTAATATTCATCTGGTTCATCCCATCCTTTTCATATGTAGGTTTTTGTCGGAATTTCATCCACAATACCCATTATATAGTAGTTTCGATGTGCAATGTACTTAATTTACTAAATATTATAATAAAAATATAGATCCATTTACACAGCCAGAGGGGGAAAGATCCCCCGACTGATTTACTTTCATTTCTTCAGTTTATTTAGAACATCTTCATTGACGGCATTCTTGCCACCTACAACATGGAAGTTATTAATATGGTCCATTTCAATCGCTTCCATGATATCCTCCGGAACTTCATCCTTCTTCACTAGCAGGATTTCAGCGCCTTCTTTGGCCGCCAGAACAGAACCTGCCAATGCATCGGCAAAATTGGCTCCTGTAGCGACGATTGCACGATTTGTTTGTGGAGTTAAGTGCTTGGCGATTTCAGCTGACGTTTCATAGCGGTCCAATCCACTATAACGGGTCGCCTCATCAAAGCTTTCAAAAATGTCTGTGCTGATCGCATTTTCTCCACCCACGACGATCTTTTCATCAATGTCTTTCAGCACTTTGCTGGAAGCTTTTGATAAAGTGTCTTGAGCAGATAATACGATCGGATATCCATTTTGAGCTGCATAGGATGCCACGGAAAGAGCGTCTGCAAATTGATAGGCATTTGCTACAACGGCCTTTTCAGGATTCCCATCCAATCTGGCAGCGATATTTGCAGCCGTTTCGAATCGGTCATCCCCTGAGATACGATCAGTCTTAAGCCCTAAACCTTTCAGTTGATACTGAACATACTTGGATAGTGCCCCTTCTCCTCCAAGGATGATAGCTTTCTTGGCACCAAGGCGTTTGATTTCTGCTTGTACTTTAGGATTCAGATAGTTCTGATCTGTTAATAAAATCGGTGCATCATGTTTGTAAGCAAGTGGAGCTCCTGCAAGGGCATCCGGGAACATATCTCCTCGGGCAATCACGACTGTGTCAGCTGATTCCCAGCCTTTTTTGGAGATCTCGATGGCTGTTTCGTAACGATCGTCACCAGAGATGCGCTCTACCTTGTTGCTGAATTGAATTTTTGCCAACACTGGATCGTGGTCACTCGCGCGTCCGTCTTCCTCGCTGAAATCAGAGTTGATGTTCACACTGTCAATGTCTGTATGATCAGCCAGATTGTTTGTGACTAAAATATGATCAAGGACTTGAGAGTTTCCTTGATAGATATAAGAGTAACGCTGCTCTGAAGGAAGCTTCTCCATCATATCGGTTAAAACATCGCCTTTAAGCGTCTTAAGAGGGTTTGAGAATTCAAAGTCGTTCAGGTCACCCAAAACCACAACATTCGCGTCATCAACGTTCTCGTTTACGTCTTTTACGAAGTTATTGATGATTTCTGCCTGTTTTACACGCTGTACTTCGCTTCCAAGGATAACCGGATGTTCCGCACCGAATAATGCGCCGTCTCCCCCTTTGGAGTTGAAGTGATTCGCTACGACGATGACTTTTTCACCATTGAACATGAACTCGGCAGCGAGTGGCTTACGGGAATCGTCAAACGCTTCGTTCAACGGTTCAACGCGTCCAGGGTTTTGAGTAAGTCCGTTTTCATCGACATCAACCGCTGTGACAGCATCTCCAGCTTCTTTATCTGTCATTTGAACGCGATCCGGATTATAGATGAATCCGACACGGATATTCCCGCCCGGCTGCCCGCCGTCCACTTTGTCGGCAGGGGCAATATCAGTGAATTCGTATGTCGGACCGCCGGCTTCTTCAATCGCTTTGATGATGGCTTCATACGAAGCACTTGCATCGGTCGTTCCATCATCCGTTGGACCGTTATTATCCTGAACTTCGACAAGGCCGACGATATCAGGGGTTTTTAGATTCTTAACGATTGACTCTGCAATCTTATCCACTTTACTTTGGTCGATTCCGGCGTAGAAGTTTTCGATATTATAAGAAGCGATCGTCAAGTCTTCTTTTACCGGTGTGATGCCCGTCACTTCACGGACTGTCCCTCCGTCCATGACTTCAGGAAAATCACCTGTTGGACGGATTTTGAAATTACTGTAATCGTAGCTCACGTTTCCAGTAACAGATCCATTAAGGGTATCACCTGTTTTGACATTGATATCGATCCCATCGACGTCTATCAACATTCTCTCTGGATTGTAGTCTTCAGGGGAAATCAATACGCCTCCTGCTCGTGTACGAAGTTGATCATCGCTTGTGTTCACCACGACAGGCAATTCATCATATTTCACAGGACCTGTGATGGTGGCATCAGGAATTTCAATCAGCATTCCTTCAAGACTTTCATAAAAGTCCAAGCCATCTGTTTCGGGATCGAATGTTTTCATTTCATCGTCTTCTACCACTTCAGTAGGCGGAACGCGGTCCTCACCCATCACAACGGCCGCAGGGACAGTGTTACCTGAGGATTCTACCGATACAGCCGATGCCGTAATTTGAGTCGTCAGAAGATCCTTGGCATCGGAATAGCCGTCTTCCCTCCACTCTTTCACTTGTCCAGCCACATTGACTTTGTCCCCTACGTTTACGGAACTTCCTTTCGCATAAACATAGATTCCTTCAGAAGTCGCTACGTTATCGTCAGGCGTCTCTTCCTGCATGTAGAATGCATTGGAACCGGCCTTCGCTGTCACAATCCCTTCCACGTTTGAAACGGTCATGTTTTCGTAAGGAGATGTATGGGATTCTCCCTGGATATCATGGATGCTTAAGCCATCTGCAGATTTAAGCATTTTATAAGTATAAGTGGACACATCGCTTGTTTTGCCGTCTTTAACAACCACTGCTTTAATGGTCACATCTGTAGTAAGTTCTAACGGCGCTGTGTACGTTGGACTGGCTGATGTAGGATCGGTTCCATCCGTTGTATAGTGAATAGTTCCACCTTCCGTTGCTGTTTGAAGTGTCACCTTCGTCCCTTCGACTACAGAACCCGAAGCAGGATCAGCCGTTACAGAGAAGGCCGTTTCAATGACATCTGCTGAATTTCGAGGGACCAGTTTGTATTCGTCAAAATTATAGTCAACCACTCCACGAAGGATTTCGTACGTTTTCCCAACTTCAAGCACTGTGCCATCATTTGGTTTAATGACGAACTCACCTTTGCTGTCTGCTGCGGTGAAGTTACCGTTACTGTCTTTGGATTTCACAGTCACATCCGTGAATTCCACAAACATCCCTTCGTGCTCTTCACCATTCTCCGCTGAGAGGTCTGTAGATGTCAGGGAAGCTGGTGATGGGACTCCTTTGTCTTCTTCTGTGATTTCAACGCTTGATGCCGTTGCTTCGATTTGCTGCATTCCATAGTAGTCTCCGAGTTTACCTTCCGCGATGACTTCATCCCCCGGCTCGGCAGTAAGTCCACTTGCACGGACGATGACACCGGCTGTCCCGTCCTGGATGAACAGGTTTATCTGACCGCCTGCTTCGAATGCTGCGGTTGCTGTACCCTGGACTTTCACGGTCGTTCCTTTAGGGGCTGTACGGGCATCTGCTATAGTGGATAATTCGATTGGCGTTGGGTCTGGGGCTGGATCGTCTGATAGATGGGTTCCGAGGTCACTGAATACATCTTTGCCCTGGTCTGTCCATTCAACATTAAGGTCAAATGCATCTGTTACAACTGTATCCCCTGTCTTAACGGTATCATGACGGACGATTGAAACGTCTTTTGCGAAATCCGCATCCGAACCAACCTGTCCGATGGAATCGATCACTGTGCCATTCTTCTTTAAGGTAATGGGATCATTTCCGTTGAAATTAATGACATTGCTGTCTAAGATATCCGCTTGGTCAAGAATGTCCTGAACAGCTTGCTTGTGGGCAAGGACAAACGTTTCTCCCGCATTAAGAACACCTGATAAAGTCATAGTCTTGTCCGTCGTTTCGATACCATTTGTATGTAATTCCAAGGAGTAATTCGATAGATCAATGGGTTCACCAGTGCCATTATAAAGTTCAATTGCTTTATTGTAACTGGACCCTTCTATATATTCCGAAATGATTAAATCCTGAAATGCCTCATCTGCAGCGGATACATGCTGAGATAGAGGAGGAGCAAACAAGCTTAAAGCCATACTGGAAGCAACTGTTACGCTTAACAGTTGGCGCTTCATTGTTTTCCCGTTCATATTCTTCCCCCTGTTCATAGTTTTATAAAGTGACAGTTTCGCCACCATCTACCAGTATACAACAGGATTTGTCATAATAGTGTAAAAATAGGGTAAATTATCGTATTTTTTGTTAGCGCTTTCATAAAATCTAAGTAAATTGGATCGATAGAAAATGAATAAAGCCCATTGGTAAGCCACTTATGTGACTCACCAATGGGCAAGATATTTTTTTCTAGTAAAATAGTGGTGACTCTTGTCCTACAAATACACCCCTACCCCTGGTCCAAATGGGATCCCCAACAACGCAAACGCCAAAAGCAGTACGATCCAAACCGATAAGAAGGCAATCGTATAAGGCAGCATGAGGGAAATCAGGGTTCCGAGCCCCGCTTTCTTATCGTATTCCTTCATAAAGGCGAGAATCACGATGATATAAGGGTTCATCGGCGTGATGATATTCGTGGATGAATCGGCAATTCGGTATGCCGCTTGAACGAACGCAGGATTATATCCAAGGGTGGCAAACATCGGGATGAAGATCGGGGCTTCCAATGCCCATTGTGCCGAGCCGCTAAAGATTAATAGATTGAGTAATGCCGTCAACAGGACAAACCCGATGATACCGGCAAGCCCCGTCATGTGGATGGATTCAAGGAAGTTCGCTCCGCTGACGGCCACCCAGGTTCCAAGGTTCGTCCAATCAAAGTAGGCAATGAATTGCGCTGCCGCAAAGATCAGGACGATATAGCCGCCCATGTCTTTCATGGCTTCCGTCATATACTTCGGTATGTCTCTTGTCGATTGGATCTTCTTCACTGTCACTCCGTATGCGACACCGATAATGATGAAGAATAGTAGAGTGATTGGAATGATACCTGATAAGAAGGTAGACGGGATGAGTCCGCCATCTTCATTCCTCATCGGGGAATCCGGCCAGGCGACGGAAACCACCAACAAGACGATAAACGCCAGTCCAGAAAGCGTTGCGTTGCGCAGCGCCTTCCCTTCTAATGGACTTTCTTCTTCCAGTACTTTGTCGACTTTTCCTTTGTACGTCCCGAGTCTCGGTTCCACGATTTTCTCCGTGACAAATGCACCAACGACGGTCAGGAACACGACGGATGTAATCATGAAATACCAGTTATCCACCGGGGTCACGGTGACATCGAAGGCTTTAGCCGCTTCGGTTGAAATCCCTGCAAGGAGGGCATCGGTTCCGGTGATGATGAAGTTTGCCGTGAATCCGGCCCCTACCCCTGAGAATCCTGCGGCAAGTCCTGCCAGTGGATGTCTTCCCACTGTATAGAAAATCATGGCAGCAAGTGGCGGGATAATGACAAACGCCGCATCCGACGCCAGGTTCCCCATGATCCCCACCATGATGACCGCATATGTAATCAATCCTTTTGGAGCATTCAGTACGGTTTTCTTGATGGCCGTTTCAAGCAGTCCCACTTTTTCAGCAAGTCCAATACCAAGCATCATGGCAAGTACGAGGCCGAGCGGTGCGAATCCGGTGAAATTATCGAGCATGGAGGTGAGTATGTACTGTAGACCCTCTCCGGATACCAGGCTCTTGATCGCCAGTACTTCCCCGTTTTTCGGGTGTACGACCGTAACGCCTAAACTCGATATAAACCATGAGAATAATACAATGAAAACAGATAAGTACACAAAAAGCATAAATGGGTCGGGGAGTTTATTCCCTACCTTTTCAATTCCGCCTAAGAAGCGAAGAAATCCCTTCTCCTTTTGAGGTGGATTCGTTTCTAGATTCGGGTTTGTCATGAGGTCACTCCTTCGTTTAATGTTTTAAGGAATAATTCCTTTTTACTTCCGTTAATAAGTATTTCGATATAGAACGTCTGATTCCTTTTTATTTTATAAAATTTATTAGAAAATTTTTAATTTATTGATTACGAAAAAAGATCTCATCCTTGATTCGAATGAGATCTTTCTCTTATAGCTGAAAACGATATAATTTTCGGGGTCTTCCCCTGCCCCCGCTTTGTTCTTCACCACTGATTGCCACAATCCCTATGCGCTCCATTTCCGTCAGGATCCTCCTGCCGTTCCGTTCCGTGCTCTTGAGCCAGCGGGATAGGTCCTGGGAGGTAATCTCTTCCTTATCATAATGGCGGGAAAGAGACAGGATTTTCGAGACAATCGCAGAGCTGACCGTTGCCTCGGTGAAGGCCGCCTTCCATTCCTCACCCAGGTTGTTCAGTGAGTAGGTGACGGGTTTTGATGATGGGAGGATTTCCGTGACGGTCTTATCTTCATTCACGCTTACGACAATGGAGGACTCGTGCTTTCTCGCGTGCTGAAAAGCAAGACGGACATGGTGTTCCGCTTCCAACACGGTCACACCGAATCCGAGCCCGACGCGTATATCCAAATCGGTATGAGCCTTCACTTCCTGAGTCAGGGTAGAGAAAATCGACTCCTCCTCCTGAAGATCCAGTTCCCCTCTCGTTGTATACACAAAAAATAGTCCATCTCCCAATTGAACCATGGATCCATTGATCTTCTGGGCAATATGAAGGAGGTTCCGTTTCAGATCCAGTTCCTGATGCTTCATTTTATAAGAAAAATGGGATTCGTCGAGGGTCTGAGTCGAGTAGATCACTTCAATTCCCACGATGGCGATCTGGGATTTCCGATATTTTCTGGATTGTGCCCTTTCCAGTAAATATTGCAGGATCATCCGGATCGATAAATTCGTCGGTACGACACGGTAGCAAGGAATGCCCATTTCCGTCAGGCTCTTTTGCACACTTTGAATGCACGTGATGGCCGCCTCGATTTCACCTTTTTCATAAAGGGAACGGTGATACTCGATGAGCTGCTCGGCACTCCGGTATCCTTCATAAGGATAGCTTGCGATGTCGATCCCATCAAAAGAATGGAACTTGACGGCCGTTTCAATTTCCTGCTTTGAAATCGTGTCGATGCTGATTTTCTTAAAAAGCGTCTGTTCTTTCATTTGTGCTTCCAATAATGCACCGAAAAAGCTGGATCCATGTAAGGGGGGAAAGCTTCCCTCTTTATCTGTGATCCACCCTTTTTCAAGGGCATAGTAGAATGGGGACTGCCCTGAAAAGAACCATTGATCGACAAGACCGCGATTCTTCTTCAGGATGTGTTCGATCTCATCTATCTGATGATAGGGAAAATTCACGAGTTCAATACGGTCAAAATACGTTGCCACATGATTGATCCGTTTGATCGAATCATCGGGACCGATGACACCAATTTTAATCAACAATGATTATTCACCTGCTTCTTGCTTCAATACTTCAGCTAGAATCTCGACTCCCATAGATAGGTCCTTAAGCGTGCTATGCTCCATCGGATGGTGGCTGATCCCCTTTTCACAAGGAATGAAGACCAAAGCGGATGGCCATTTCGCTGCCATATTCATGACATCATGCCCTGCCCCGCTGTCCATTTCATGGGATGGGTACCCGAGGCTTTCCCCGGCTCCCTTTACCCTCGCTGTCAGCTCTCCATCCAATAGAATGGAAGGATTATCTACAAGAGTTTCCACTTTGATTGTAACATTAAAGTCATTCTCTAAGCTTCGGCATTTTTCGATTATTTTATCACTCATCAATCTCTTCAGGTCATCGTCGACGGAGCGGATATCGATGCCCGCTTCCACGTAACCGGGGATGACGTTCATGACATCCGGCTTTACGTTCAGGGTGCTGACGGTTGCCACAAGTGGTTTCGGGGATTGACGGGAGAACTCCTCCGCCTTCTCGGAAACGAATGAAATAAGGGGAGCGATCGCCACAAGGGCGTCAGTCCGTTTTCCCATCGGGGTCGTTCCCGTGTGCCCCGCCATTCCTTCCACTTTCACCTTCAAGCGGATCGGGCAGGCGACGCCCCTGACGATTCCGAATCGTGCTCCATGGTCTTCGATTTGGGTACCTTGTTCGATATGGAGCTCGATGAAAGAAAGGATGTCGTCTTGGGATCGTTCGGCATGTTGGACCGTTGACCAGTTCAGGATAGTGGATTCTACCGCTTCTTTAACCGAAGTACCATGGCGGTCCGTTACTTTTTCAATGGTTTTATCAAGAATTCCCGCGACGCTCTTACTTCCAATGGTGGACACACCGAAACGGGCTGATTCTTCCGAGGCAAAGCAGACCACTTCTATGCTATGGTGCGGACTGAACCCATGATCTTTCAGGGTTTTTACGGCACCCAAACTGCAGAGGATACCTGCTGCCCCGTCGTACCCTCCTCCATTCTCAACCGTGTCGAGATGAGATCCCGTCATAACGACGTGATCCGTCTCCCCATCCCATCTGGCAAATAGGTTTCCTGCCTGGTCTCTCCGGACAGTTAATCCTAAGCTTTCTGCCACGTTTCGGAATACGTTCATGGCTTCCAATTCTTCCTCTGAATATCCTAACCTTGTAAATCCGTCCGGCTGATTCATCGAATCAACAAGGTTCAACGCCTTTATTGTAGTATCAAGCCATTCTTTCAACGTGTACCCTCCTCTTTTTGGTGAGATCGTTTTAATATAAGACGGGCGAAGGCATCGACCGCCACCTGCAGGACCCCTTCTTCGAAATCGAAGGCGTGATGATGATGGCCGTTTTTCAACTCTGTCCCGAACACCATGAACGTTGCGCTTCCACCCTGCTTCTGTACTTCGTTGATCATGTACGTGACATCCTCTGATGCTTTTAAAGGTAAGACATCATGAACTTCCGAGATGAACGGGCTTGCCTCCGCAGCTTCGTTCAGCCACTGGATCCAGTCTCTGTTACATTCTGCTTCCACCGTATCCCCTACTACATCGATGACGGTTTCCACCCCATACAGTTCACCGGATGCCCGGAGGATTCGCAGTGCTTCATTCAACATATACTGATTGATTGTTGTCGTTTCTCCCCTTGTTTCCATTTCAAGCTGAGCTTCATCGGCAATGATGTTTCGTCCTGCTCCTGCTAGAAGCTTCCCGACATTGATTCTTGATGCCCCATCGGAATGACGCGGGATGGTATAGAGATGAATGCTTGCAGCAGCTGCTGCAAGCAGTGCATTTTTTCCTTTTTCAGGCTCGAGGCCGGCATGTGCCGCTTTCCCTTTATAGGTGACATTGATTTTGGAAGAAGCCAGAAATGAGTTTGTTGTCGCGTAGACGTGACCGAGCTTTGTGTTCCGGATCCCGATATGACCGCTTGCAAAATAATCGACTTGGTGGAGCCAGCCTTTTTTCACCATGGCCTTGGCTCCCCGTCCTCCTTCCTCTGCCGGTTGAAAGAGGAGTGTGAACTTCCCGGAAAGCTGGTCTTTGTATTGAGTTAAAAAAGTGGCGACACCGAGGCCGATTGCCGCGTGTCCGTCATGGCCGCAGGCATGCATGACGCCATCATGGGAAGAGCTGAAATTCCCTTTTGCAGGAAAATGTTCCGGGTCAGTAGACTCCCTGATGGGCAAAGCATCGATATCGAACCGGAACGCCATATGAGGACCGGGCTGACCCGTATCCAATGTGGCGACCAGCCCTGTATGCCCCCCTCGCATTTTATCCAGCCAACTTTCCTCCACCCCTTCCAGTCTGGAACGCTCCTCTTGTAGATGAAGGAATTCATTTGGAGGGACTCCCATTCGGTCCCTCGATTCCAAGGCTTCTTTTCCCATGTGGATCGTGAATCCGAGATCCGTCAATTTTTTCCCAAGAAGATAGGTAGTGACATATTCCGTGAAGCCGAGTTCCGGCTTTTGATGTAAGGTACGCCTGAAAGCAGTGAGAACCGGGGCTATTTCTTCCATAAACTGTTCGAGTGATTTCATGCGCTGGTCACCTCTTTTTCCAGTCTTCCCAAGGCATCCAACGTAAGCTGAACCATTACTTCCACCCCTTTGTTTAACGCGTGTTCATTCAATTTAAAACGGGGGTCATGGAGGGGATATTGAGGTTCCGTCTCTTTCACTGACGTTCCTAGCCAGTAGAAGGCTCCGGGATATTTCTGAAGGAACCGGGAGAAATCCTCCCCTCCAAGGGATGGCGATACGGTTGGTGTTCCGTTTTCCCCAAGCACCTTCTGAGCAGCATTCCTTACTTCCTCAGCCCATTCCGGGGAGTTGACCGTTGCCGGATATCCATCCAAATAGTCAATGGTCATGTGTGCATCAAAGCTTTTTCCGACTCCTTCTATGATGGAATAAAAGCGGCTCTTCACCATTTCTTTCACTTCCGGTTTGAACGTTCGGATCGTTCCTTCCAGGGTCACGCTATCCGCGATGACATTATAGCGGTATCCACCTTCGATTTTACCGATGGTGACAACCGCGGAATCAATGGGATCGGTATTTCGGCTAACGATGGTCTGGAGCTGGGTGATGAGGTTATTGGCGATGATGATCGCATCATTGGTTTGGTGAGGCATGCTGGCATGTCCGCCTGAACCTTTGACGGTGATCTTGAAGCGGTCTGAAGCACCCATGATTTCGTTTTGCAACACCCCGACCTCCCCTTCAGGCAGATCCGGCCATACATGTTGTCCAAAAATGACGTCAGGCGTGAATTCGTCGAAGACCCCATCCTCCATCATTTGTTGGGAACCTCCTATCGGGGCATTCTCTTCAGCAGGTTGAAAGACCAGGAGGACCGTTCCCTTTATGTCCGACTTCAACTGATTGAGGACTTTCCCTGTCCCGATAAGCATTGCCGCATGGGCATCGTGGCCGCAGGCATGCATTTTATCGGGGACGGATGATGTGTATGGAAGGTCGTTTTCTTCCTGGATCGGCAGGGCATCGATGTCCGCTCTGAGCGCTACCGTCCCTCCAGGCTTTTCCCCTTTGATGATTCCCAGTACTCCGGTCTTGGCAAAGCCTGTTTGATAAGGGATGCCAGCTTCCGAAAGCTTCTGTTGAATCGTCTTGGACGTTTCGAATTCCTCGCCACTCACTTCCGGATGCTGGTGAAGATGTCGCCGCAAGGCAATGACTTCATTCTCTAATGATTGAACAAGCTGTTTTATATCCATGAAAAATCTCCTTTTTCGGTCGAATGATTATTTAAGGAAAAGTTCCTTAATAATACCGTTAATATATACATTCGCTACCAAGACGGGAAATCCTTTGAAAATGGGAAAGTTTTTTGTTTTGGAGTCTGGGAGGGACGGACCTCTCGGTATTTCAATGAAAGCCCTTGTCTATCACACTTTTCCCTTCTGGAGTTGACATAACTGAGGTCCGTCCCTCTTCCCTTTTCCCCTTTCACCCATTACACTGAAGGAAATACGTGATAAAGGATGGTTGGATGATGCGTTTTGTTGAAAGTGTCGAGCCTTATTTTTTGAGTGAGGACCCGTTTGTGCAGAGATATGCGATTGAAATGTTGGAAGGTTCTTATTTGGTTGATGGTGATACATTTTTAACCGGGTTAAAGGCCCATGACCGTGGACAGGTTTCGGAATACTCTTCCCCTATACTTCCTTATTTAATGTACATGCCGTTGAATGAGGAAGGGCTGACGGAGGTAGTCAATCGGTTGAATAGCCTGAGTAAAAAGGATGCCGACGTACTCTTCTACATTCAATTAATAGCGAATGCCGATACAGATTTACTGATTTCATACAGAGATGAAGTAAAACCTTTTCTAGATGAAGAGCAACTGAAGAAAATCGCAAAGCTTCCGTATTTAAAAGATGAGGAATTATTCATGGAGCTTGATGGTGTTATGCATTACTTGGATACGAATGAGTATGACCAGGTGTATTTTGACCACGGGAAAAGGATCGTCCACGAGCTGGTTAAGAAAGGGGAAATGAAAAGCTGGGAGGTACAGATTGAGGAAGATGAGCTAGGCGGCTTCAATCTAGTATACACAGTATATATGGCTGGGGAAATCCGCAAAGAGAGCGTGATCCCACAGTTGGTGAACCTCTTCAAGAACGAGGGAGCAGAAGATTTGTTGTTGGAGGAAGTGGCCAATGCCCTGGTGAAGATAGGGTCAGATCAGGTGGTACGCGAGGTTGAAAAAGTAGCTCTCTATGGGAACACCTATTTCTATACACTGGATGTATTAGGCAGAATAAAGAGCGCTGAGGCGGAACAAGCACTGTTACGATTATTTGATCAAACAGATGACCTTACCGCTAAAACACTGATAGCGGATTATTTATGTCAGCAGCTATCAGCGGACTCGATTCCCAAAATCGAAGCACTCATCGAAGAAGGCTATGATGAGAATATGCTTTGTCTGGAAGAATCCCTTTACGTCAACTGCGTCATGAACGGAATCGATCATCCGAAACTTCCACAGTGGAAAAGTCTCATCGAAGAAGTGGAAAAGCATTCATTGGATGAACAACCACTACTCGTTACACAACCCGTCCAAACAGGCGACAAAATCGGACGCAACGACCCCTGCCCGTGCGGAAGCGGGAAGAAATATAAGAAGTGCTGCCTATAATAGATGAGGGACGGACCTCCGCATTTTCATGCGGAAGCCCGTCCCTATCACGTTTCACTATTGAATTATGGTGAAAATCGAGGTCCGTCCCTCTACTCCATCCACTCGGGTTTGCCGAAGCCTTTGAAGTCTTGGTCGATGGTTTTTTCGAATTGGTCTGCTTCGACGACGGCTTTGATGTCTTTGGCGAGTTGTGAGTCAACGTCTTTTGTGTTCATGACTACCCGGTTGCGGTATTGGTCGGGCATGTCCTCCAGCTGCAGGGCATCGAGAAGGTCCATGTCTGCTGCCAGTGCATAGTTCCCAGGAACTGCCGATAGATCGACACTGTCTACAGCTCTTGGAAGCTGTGCCGCTTCGATTGGTTTGAACTGCAGGTTTTTCACGTTTTTATCAATGTCTTTTTCGGATACGGTCAATGGATCCGTGTCCGGCTTTAACGTGATCAGCTTGGCGTCCTCAAGGATTTGAAATGCACGTGCGGCGTTCGTCGGATCGTTCGGAATCGCGATGGCACTGCCTTCTTTGATGTCCTTGATGGAATCAAACTTCTGTGAGTAGATTCCCATCGGCGCCGTCGGTACGACAATGACTTCGGATAGGTCCATGTTATGCTGTTTCGCGAAGGTTTCCATATAGATCTTGTGCTGGAACAGGTTCGCATCCAGGTCTCCCTGTGCCAGTGCGTTGTTTGGCTGTATGTAGTCACTGAATTCCTTCACTTCCACCGTATAGCCTTTTTCTTCAAGACCGGGCTTGATCGCTTTGGTCACCATATCACTATATGGACCGGATGTCGCTCCAATGGTCACTTCTTTTTTATCTTCCGAGCTTGCCTCTTCTCCGCCGCATGCTGCCAGTAAGCTTACTGTTACCGCTAATGCTACAAATAATATCCACTTTTTCACTTTTGTTCCCCCTATAGTTGTTATCGTTTATCGACTAATCGTGCAAATATATCACCCGTGTATTGGATGAGCTGAACCAGACAAATCAGAATGACCACGGTCGTGATCATCACCGTGTTGTCATAACGGTAGTACCCGAAGCGAATCGCCAGGTCCCCGACTCCGCCTCCGCCGACGATGCCGGCCATGGCGGAATAGGCGACTAAACTGATCGTTGTAATCGTGATCGCCTGAATGACGGCCGGCCGCGCTTCCGGTAACAGCACGTCCTTGATGATCATCCAAGGACTGGCCCCGACTGAAACCGAGGCTTCGATGACCCCTTTATCAATCTCCCTGAGGGACGTTTCTACCATTCTCGCAAAAAACGGAATACCCGCAACCGAGAGTGATACCGATGCCGCCGTCGGTCCGATCGTCGTCCCGGTCAATAGTTTGGTTAATGGTAAAAGGGCCACTAATAGAATAATGAAAGGAACCGAGCGGACCATATTCACGACGAATCCTACCACTTTTTTAATCACACTATTTTGTAAAAATAAGCCCTTGTCTGTTACGAAAAGCAGAATCCCCAGCGGCAATCCCACTATAATCGCTACGGCTAATGAGATCCCCACCATATACACCGTTTCAAAAAAGGCTTTATTCAATTCTGGCAATATAGAAGTCAATGAATCAGGCAACATCCTCAAGCACCTCCAGGCTTTGTGTCTTGGCCGTGATATAACGGATCGCCGCTTCGATTTCGTCAGCTGATCCGATCAGTTCCATGATGAAGATCCCAAGTGGGACATCCTGAATGTATTCAATTTTACCGTGGAGGATATTCCCCCGCACCTTGTACCGCTGAAACACCTCTGATACGACGCTTTCCTCGGCGATGGATCCTTTGAATTGAATCTTGATGAGCTTCCCCCTTCTCGATTCCACCAGATGCTGTGGCAGTTCGAATTGGAGAATCGTTTCGATGAACTGCTTCGTCAAAGGCTGCTTCGGTTCGGCAAACAGGTCATACACGGGACCTTCCTCCACGATCTTCCCGTCCTGCATCACGGCCATCCTGTCACAGATTTCCTTTACTACTTCCATCTCATGGGTGATGAGCACAATTGTCAATCCCAGTTCCTCGTTGATTTTTTTCAAAAGCTTCAAGATCGATTTCGTAGTATTCGGATCCAGGGCCGATGTCGCTTCATCACACAGTAATACCGATGGGTTGTTGGCAAGTGCCCTCGCAATTCCGACTCTCTGCTTCTGTCCTCCGCTGAGCTGTGCCGGGTAGGAGTCGGCTTTGTCTGAAAGACCGACCATCTCCAAGAGCTCGACGACTCTCGGTTTGATTTTCGCTTTCGGTACATGGGCCGCTTTCAAAGCAAAGGCGAGATTATCAAACACCGTCTTCGATTTGATGAGGTGAAAGTGCTGGAAGATCATGCTCGTTTTTTGCCGGGCAAGTCTTAACTCCTTGGATGTGAGCTTCGTGAAATCCTGACCATCGATGATGATTTCCCCTGATGTCGGGGTCTCTAATAGATTCAGGCAGCGAATGAGTGAGCTCTTCCCCGCTCCGCTGTACCCGACGATCCCGAAGATCTCCCCTTTTTTAATAGTGACAGAGACGTTGTCGACACCGACCACCGTTTGCTTTTTCGTTTTGTACGTTTTTACTAGATTCCGAATCTCGATCAATGTGCACACCCCTTTTTCTCCAATAAAAAATGCCTCTTTCAACTGAAAGAAGCATCGCCTGTTTATCTCGACTTATCTCTCAGAATGAAATCATTCTGCAGGAATTAGCACCGTTCCATTTCTGGAGGTTGCCGGACGTCATAGGGCCTGATCCCTCGGTCACTCTTGATAATTGAATGTATGTAATTTTCAAAAATTTATCTTATAGAGGATAATACTGGGTATGGAACGGGAAGTCAATAGGGGATTTCGGTAGTGTTTTTATGTAAGCGCTATCTTCATTGATGTAGCAACAAAAGATTTTTGTTTATAAAAAAACGACCTCTCCCATACAGGAAAGGTCAGGCTCTTCCTCTAAGTCAACGACTTTTCACCGAATCTCTCTCTATCAGCTCCGTTGTGAGTTTGTAATACGAATCGACCTCTTCCTTCAAGAGCATCTGAAAGATAAGATGAACGGCCAGTGCACCGGCTTCATATTTCGGCTGTCGCATGGTTGTCAGTGGCGGGGATACGTATTCTGACAGTTGGATGTCGTCAAAGCCCATGATGGAAATATCCCCTGGAACAGAAATGTTTTTTTCGTTCAGTGCCTGCAAGCCGCCGATGGCCATTTCATCATTGGCATAGAAAATGCCCTGCGGGACATCCCGTTGAGCAATCAGCATTTTGGTCGCCTGGTAGCCCCCTTCACGAGTGAAGCCCCCGGATACTTTCCATTTCGACTTATAGTCGATACCGTGTTTGTCCAAAGCTTTCCGGAAACCCTGGAAACGAAGCTCGTTGTCATGGGAGTTGTAAGGTCCGCTGATAAAAGCGATGTTACGGCTCCCCCTCTCAATCAAGTGCTCAGTGGCCACGAACGCTCCGTGAACATTATCGACTTCGATCTGGGTGACGTAATCGCTTTTGATGCTCCGATCGAGGACCACGATGGGAAAACCTTCCCTTGCCGACTCCAGGATCGTCTCGTCATCGATATTATGGGCAAGGATGATGACGCCATCGACCCTTTTTTCTTTTAAAAATTTCACGGCGGTGGACTGTGCCCCACCGATGGAACTGCAGGCGATCAAATCATATCCATTCGTGGAGGTCACATCCTGTACGCCCTTGATCAGTTCGGAGTAATAAGGTCCTGATAGATCGCTCAGGATCAAGGCGATTGTATTCGTGCTTGTCCGCTTCAAATCGGAAGCAAGCCCGTTTTTTTGGTAATTCAATTGTTTGGCTGCCGCTAAAACTTTCTGTCGTGTTTCTTCACTGACTTTCTTACTGTTGTTTAATGCATAAGAAGCGGTCGAAACGGCGACTCCGGACAGTTTAGCCACATCTTTGATGGTTGCCATAAGTTCACATCCTAATTGCTAAATAAATGAAGGCGTCCTTCTTGACTGATTTCTTCTGTTCATTATACATGAAAGCGCTTCAAGTATTGGGTTATTTTCCTAATAAGTATACGATCGCTTCGTAGGGACGAAGGCTGTTGATGTCTGATGGTCTTTCACTGGTATCGGAATAGTTGCTGATGAGCATTTTGGCATGAGAATCATCCGCTGCTTCAGGCAAATGGAATTCAGGATTGCCTCCGTAGAAGTTCGCCACGACCAACAAGGTTTGGTCTTCCCATTTCCGTGTGTACGCCATGATTTCTGGATGATCCCCCAATAGTAACTCATACTCCCCATAAACCAGGATATCCAATCGCTTCCTCAGTGCAATGAGCTTTTGATAATGATGGAAGATAGAGTCCTGATCCTTTATTGCCTGTTTTGCGTTGATTTTTTTGTAATTTGAATTTACTTCAATCCACGGATTCCCTTCGGTAAAACCGCCATGAGTATCGTCATTCCATTGAAACGGTGTCCTGGCATTGTCCCTGCCCTTCGTCCGGATCGATTTCATAATCTCACCCTCTGGGACGCCTTCTGTTTTCTTTTCATGAAAGTAGTTAATCGTTTCAATGTCACGGTATTGGGTGATATCGTCCCAATTACTATTCGTCATCCCGATTTCTTCTCCTTGATAGACGAAAGGCGTCCCCTGCATCATGTGAAGAACGGTTGCGAGCATCTTGGCGGAAACGATCCGGTACTCCTGATCGTTCCCCCACCTGGATACGATACGGGGCTGATCGTGATTATTCCAGTATAAACTGTTCCAACCCTTCTGAAACAGGGAGGTCTGCCATTCGCTCAGTACTCTTTTCAATTCAGGGAAATCCAGTTCTTTTAGAGCCCACTTCCCTTCCCCTGCCCGCTCGTCCAGGGACATATGTTGGAAGGTGAACACCATGTCCAATTCATTCCGCCCTTTCCCTGTATAAAGCTTAGCCGTTTCAGGTGTGGCAGATGGGGTCTCACCGACCGTCACAGTCGGATAATGAGAAAGAACCTTTTCATTCATTTCCTGTAAATACTCATGGAGCCTTGGTCCATCGGTCAGTACTTTTTCATCGATCTCTTTTCCGATCAGATCGATCACATCCATACGGAAACCGCTGACCCCTTTATCGAGCCAGTAATTCATCATTTTGTATAAATGTTCCCGTACTTCCGGGTTATGAAGGTTGAGGTCAGGCTGTTTTTTACTGAAGAGATGAAAGTAATACTCACCAGTCTGTTCATCCCATTCCCATGCGGACCCGCTGAAGACGGATTGAATATCACTTGGAGGTCCGTCCCCGCTCTCCCGCCAAATATAGTAATCCCGATAAGGGTTATCCTTCGATTTCCTCGATTCCTCAAACCATGCGTGCTCATCAGATGTATGGTTGATGACGAGGTCCATCATGATGTGGATGTCCCGTTTCTTTGCTTCTTCTATGAGTTTTTCCATGTCTTCCAAGGTACCGAAATCAGGCATGATCTCATAATAATTGCTGATGTCGTAGCCGTTATCGTCATTCGGGGATTGATAGACCGGGCTCAGCCAAATGATGTCGATGCCGAGAAGTTCGAGATAATCAAGCTTTTCGATGATGCCGGGAATGTCCCCGATCCCGTCCCCGTTGGAATCATTGAAGCTTCGGGGGTATATTTGATAAATAGTGGATTTGTGCCACCATGCTTTTTCCATCGTGTTTCACCTCTTTTTTAACGTATAACTAAAGAAATGTACCAGGTACAATCATTCCGCTTTGTACCTGGTACACGTCAATCATTTGATGCCTGACATCGTAAAACCTTCGACGATGTATTTCTGGAAGAATGAGAAGATGATGATAATCGGTACAACCATGAAGGCAGCACCGGCCATTTGCAGGCCGAAGTTATTGGCATATTGCCCCTGCAGCAATGACAGCCCGACCGATAAGGTGTAAAGACTTTCATCGTTGGCGATGATTAACGGCCACAGGAAGCTGTTCCAGGCTCCGATGAAGGTGAGAATTCCCTGTACGGCGAAGATCGGCTTCGCAATCGGTACGATCAATCGGAAGAAAATATAGAATTCCCCTGCTCCGTCAAGTCTGGCTGCTTCAATCAGGTCAGTCGGGATCGTCGTCATGAACTGCCTGAATAAGAAAATACTGAAGGCAGCGGCCAGTCCCGGCAGCACAATCCCCGTCATCGTATTCGTGAGTCCCATTTCATTCAGGATCAAATAGACAGGAATCATCGTAACCTGTGCAGGAATCATCATCGTGGCAAGCACGATATAGAAGATTTTCTCCCTGCCTTTGAATTGATATTTAGCAAATCCATAACCGGCCATGGCATTAAAGAATAGGCCGACAAAAGAAAATAACACGATGATGAGCGTATTACGTAAATAGACTCCGAAATTCATGCTTTCAAATAAATTTACGTAGTTTTCGAGTGTCGGATTTTCCGGTATCAAGCTTGGCGGTATTTGAAGTACTTCACTTTCAGGCTTGAACGAGCTTGAGATCATCCATATAAAAGGCACGGATACGATAATCCCGCCGAGAGCAAGCAAGACGATGATCAACAGCTTTTCCGCTTTACTTTTCGTTGTTTTGTTTTTCATATTATTCAGCCCCGATACTGTATAGTTTCATTGCTAATATTCTGTATCAGATTTTCTTAATTTAAATTGAACAAGCGTGATGATAATGATGATGACAAACAGGATGAATGAACCTGCTGCTGCATAACCAAATTCACTGAACTGGAATCCTCGTTGATAGATGAATAACGCCATTGAAATCGTTCCATCAAGGGGTCCACCGTTTGTCATGACGAATGGCTCCTCGAAGAATTGCAGCCATCCGATGAGAGTCGTGACCGTGACGAAGAACGTGGCGTAGCGCAGTAACGGGATCGTCACATTCCGCAATACCTGCCATCTGTTCGCCCCATCCATTTCCGCCGCTTCGTAATAAGACTTTGGAATCCCCTGCAGGGCAGCAAGGAAAATAATCATATTGATCCCGATCCCTTTCCATACGGCTAACACAATCAACGATAGCTTGGCGATCGTTGGCTCTCCTAACCAAGGAATCTTCTCGACATCGAGTAAAGAGAGTAAGTAGTTAAATAATCCGTATTCGGTATTGTATAAGAATCCCCATATCACGGCAACGGCAATGATGTTCGTGATCGAAGGCATGTAGTATACTCCGCGGAATACAGTAAACAGCTTGCTTGTCCCATAATTCAGCAGCAGGGCGATTCCCAATGAGAACACAATGACAAGAGGAACGCCAATGACCACATAAAACAATGTGTTGAAAATCGACTTATGGAACAATTCATCAGAAAGTAAGGCTGAGTAGTTGTCCATGCCGATGAAGCTGACATTCGACCAGTCGGCAAGTCCTTTTAAGTCGAGGTCTGTGAAGCTGATCAAAAAAGCTACTATAATAGGAACAATACTGAAAACAGTTAAAATGATCACTGCAGGAGCGATAAACACATAGGGATGCTTATTTTTGCTCATACTGTTTTTCCATCCATTGCTCATGATATCCCACCTATCTAAACGTACGCAAAATGATGTTAAAAATGGAGTTCAGGCTGCACACCTGTAACTCCATTTTATTCTTATGCCAGCGTCAGTTTTTTTTAGTCTCTCTTACTTCTCTACGATTTCATTTGCTTTTTTGTTGAATTTCTCGAGCTCTTTGTCTACATCCGCTCCGCCTACCGTGACCTTTTCAATAGTAGAAAGGAACTCCTGGGCAATCACTTCAAATTCCTTGATTTGCGGAGATGCTTTTGTATCTTCCAGTTGTTTACCGAAGACAGACAGCATTGGATCTTCTTTTAACTTTGGCTCTTCCCATGCATCGACGCGTGAAGGAAGGGTATTGGATACATCCAGCCATTCCATTTGCGTGTCCACTTTATTCATATAAGAGATGAATTTCAGGGATTCATCCACATTCTCAGAATTATGGAAGACAGATAGATTGGATCCACCCATGCTTGATGTGTTCGTTTCTTTCTTAGGCATCACGGCTACAGCCCATTTGTCCTTCAAGTCAGGTGCCTGGTCGTTGATGATGTTGATCATCCAAGGGCCGCTGAAGAACATTGGCTTCACGCCATCTTTAAATGCCTGTACGATATCGATTCCTTCTGTCGTAGGACTGATGCCTTCTTTAAAGAAGTCTGTGTAATACTCCATTGCTTCCTTGAATTCAGGAGAATCGAAGTTCATCTTATCTTTACCTTCAAATTCGTACCCATTCTGCCATGCAAAGATGAATGGTGTGATCTGGTCATTGCGGTCGATATCCAATCCATACACATCGTCGCCCCGGTCGTTCAGCTTACCGGCCGCATCCTTCAGTTCATCCCAAGTAGCAGGAGCCTTGTCGTAACCGACTTCTTTCAATAAATCTGTGCGGTAGTACAGTACGCGTGTATCGATATACCAAGGAACACCGATGACTTTGTCGTCATACTTCATAGAAGTGACGGACCCCTCAAAGTAATTTTCAGGTTTGAATTCAGGATAGTCATCCAAGTATGGAGTCAGGTCAAGCAGTGCACCTGCATCTGCGAATTCCGGTACCCATGTTGTCCCTAATTGAAGGACGTCCGGGCCATTTCCTGAAGCGACTGCCGTAAGCAGCTTATCATGAGCATTCCCCCAAGGGATCGCTTGGATCTTGACAGAAATATCTTTGTTTTCCTCTTCAAATTTTGAAGCCATTTCCTTCAGCTTCTTACCTTCTTCACCCATCGCCCACACGGTGATTTCTTTCTTTCCATCCTTCGACTCACCATTGCCTCCGCAGGCTGTAAGAATCGTGGATAAAGCCAAAATACCGATTAGTAGTAAGGACCACATCTTCTTTTTCATTTCCCCATCTCCATTTCCATTTGATTTGACACCTTTAAAAATGGTAAAGCGCATTGAATGGATTCATCTGTTGTGAAAAATCATTCAAGTTATTGAAACGTTTCGATGACTATATTATAATCAAACGTGAATACGCTTTCAACTCTTTTTTAGAAATTACTTGATAGAACATATTTTCAGCCTGACAAAGGTACCTTCTACATCTGTTAAACACTGGTATATCGCAATAAAAGGTAGTTAATGGATATAGATGGACGGGTTGACTAACCACTGAAACCCGCTTATAATTCAACTCAATTGTTTATCGAAACGTTTCACTTAAGACAAAAAATAAACGAATGAATCGTCATACGGAGGGTCTATCAATGAGGGAAAACAAGCTGCTTTCACTATTGAATCAAATGACATTGGATGAAAAAATCGCCCAGCTTATGCAGTTGGCCACACCTTTTTTCAAAGGAGCGAAAGAACAGGGCCAAATCACCGGACCTATGGCTGAAATGGGTGTGACCGAGGAAGTTGTTCAAAACAGCGGTTCCGTCCTCGGGGCATCGGGAGCGAATGAAATCATCAATATCCAGCGCACGCACCTGGAAGAAAACCGGCTGGGGATCCCGTTATTATTCATGTCCGATATCGTCCATGGATTTAAGACGATTTTTCCTGTCCCACTCGCCATCGGATGTTCCTGGGATCTGAAGTTAACCGAAAAGAGCGCTGAGATTGCGGCAAAGGAAGCTTCCGTTTCAGGCGTTCATGTCACATTTGCCCCGATGGTCGATCTTGTCCGCGATCCTCGCTGGGGAAGAGTGATGGAATCGACGGGGGAAGATCCTTTTCTGAATAGTGAATTCGCACGGGCCTTCGTCCGCGGTTTCCAAGGTCAGGATTTGACGACGGAAGTCGAACGGGTGGCGGCGTGTGTGAAGCACTTTGCTGCTTACGGCGCACCTGAGGGCGGACGTGATTATAATACTGTCGATATGTCTGAAAGAGAGCTTCGTGAGAATTATCTGCCTGCCTACCAGGCTGCCCTTGAAGAAGGCTGTGAAATGGTGATGACCGCCTTTAACACCGTCTTCGGTATCCCGGCAACCGGAAACAAACGGTTGATGCGGGATCTTCTCCGGAAAGAGATGGGATTTGACGGCGTGCTTATTTCCGATTGGGGAGCCGTGAAGGAAATGATCCCCCACGGTGTCGCAGAGAACGAAAAGGAAGCAGCTTATAAGGCGATCACGGCAGGGGTGGATATTGAAATGATGACAACCGCCTATGTGAATCACTTAAAAGAGCTTGTAGAGGAAAAAATGGTGAATGAGTCGATCATTGATGAAGCTGTCTTACGGATTTTACAGTTAAAAGAAAAGCTGGGCTTGTTTGAAAATCCGTATCGTGGAGCAAACGTGGAGCGTGAAGCTGAAGTCGTCATGAGCGCAGAACATCGAAACGCCGCTCGGGAGCTCGCGGCCAAATCGTCCGTCCTATTGAAAAATGAACAAATCCTCCCTATTCATAAGGAACAAAAAGTGGCCCTCATCGGCCCGTTTGCAGAGAGCGGGGACATATTGGGACCATGGTCGTGGCTTGGTTCAAAGGATGAAGCTGTCACGGTAAAAGAGGGAATTTTAAGGAAAACCACCGACCTATCCGTCGCCAAAGGCTGTGATATCGAAACAATCACTGACAGTCAAGTGGAAGAAGCAATGAAAGCTGCCGAAGACGCGGATGTCATTGTATTGGCCTTAGGGGAAGATTCGGAAATGAGCGGTGAAGCCGGCTGCAGAGCGAATATCCAGCTCCCTTCTGCCCAATTACAACTCATACAGCATCTGAAATCATTGGATAAGCCGATGGTCGCTGTCCTGTTTAACGGACGCCCCCTCGACTTACACGGAGTTTTGGACCAAACCGACGCAGTGTTGGAAGCATGGTATCCAGGTACGGAAGGCGGAAATGCCGTAGCCGATTTGTTATATGGAGACATGAATCCTTCAGGACGTTTAACCATGTCTTTCCCTTATCATGTGGGACAGGTGCCTGTTTATTATAATCATTTCAATACAGGCAGACCTCAAGGGGCACCAGATGCACAGGAACGTTATGTATCGCAATACCTCGACATCCCGAACGACCCGCTGCTGCCATTCGGGTTCGGCTTAAGCTACACCACGTTCACCTATTCCGGCATGACGTTATCCCGGGAAACGATGAGTGATACACAGTCCGTGGATGTTTCCATTCAGGTCACAAATGATGGGTCCGTTGCAGGTGAAGAAGTCGTACAGCTCTATATCCGCGATCACAGTGGAGAAGTCATTCGCCCAGTAAAGGAATTGAAAGCTTTCAAAAAAATCAGCCTGAAGCCGGGAGAAACGACAAACGTCACGTTTACGATTTCGGAAGAGCAATTAAGATATCATCATTCAGACCTCCAGTATACGAGCGATCCAGGTACGTTTACCGTTTTTATCGGAAGAAACAGCAAAGAGGTCACGGAGAAAACATTCACACTGACAAAATAGAAGAATCGAGGGGAAAACGATGCATTCACATGTTCAAGTAACAGCAGGGGATCTTCAATTGGAATTTTTAAAAACCGGTGACCTTTTCACCGTCACACATAAACAGAATATGATCAATCAGTTAATGACAAACCCGATCGACGGCTCACTCAATAATCTGTATCTGCGTATTCATGAAGCTGCAGAAATCCACTCCATCCCTCTGATCGGGGTGAAGTCATCAAGCACCGTTCAATTTGCTGAATCACAGGTCAAATGGACGGGATCATATGAAACGATTTCATACGAAGTCACGTTCACCCTAACCGGAAAAGGCGTATGGTTCTGGGATGTGAGACTTGATGGGACAAATGCTGAAGTAGACGTCATTTACGGACAGGACCTCGGCCTTGCAGACATTGGGGCCGTTCGTTCCAACGAAGCCTATATGTCACAGTACATCGACCATAAAGTGTTCCAGGATGAAGAGAAAGGCTACGTCCTTTGCTCCCGGCAAAACCAGCCCCAATCAAGCGGATTCCCCTATATTCAACAGGGATCCCTTGGAAAGACAATCGGCTACTCCACTGACGGATTTCAATTTTATGGACTGACATATAAAGATATAAATGAGCCAGAAGCATTAAAAAGCGCCACCCTTCCAAACGAAGTCTACCAATATGAGTTTGCTTATACAGCACTTCAATCGGAAAAAATACGACTGTACGGGTCGACGCATATTGTGTTCTACGGCGCCTTCAAAGAAAATCATGAAGCCGCCATTACCGCATTGGAGTTTCAGGAAGAAATAGAAGCCGCATGGCAAGAAGCGGCACAGGTTCATTCTGAATTCGCTCCATTAAAAGAGCAAGTACGTTTGAACCCGGAATTCGGTAAGCCACTTTCTACCCTATCCATGACTGAGGAAGAAGTGGGCGCCTATTTCCCTGCCAGACGTAATGAAGAGCGCGAAGGAGATTCACTCCTCTCCTTCTTCACTGAAACCCATGAACATGTCGTATTGAAAGAAAAAGAATTGATGACGGAAAGACCCCATGGGCATATTCTGATGTCAGGAAAGAACCATCAACTGAAAGAAGATACCATCACCACCACTTCATTCATGTATGGATTATTCAATTCACAGCTCGTTGTCGGCAACACGTCCTTCAACAAGATGATGACGAATCAACGAAATCATCTGAACGTGATGAAAACGTCCGGTCAGCGAATTTACATCGAGTCGGGCGGATCGTATCGATTACTTGCCATGCCGTCCATGTTTGAACTTGGATTCAACTATGCCCGCTGGTACTATAAAACGGCTGATGATACGATCATCGTCACTAACTACACCGTCGTCGATTCACCGGAAATCACGCTTCATGTGGAATCAAAAAACAACCGTCACTACCGCTACCTTGTCACGAACCAGGTAACGATGAACAACCACGAATATGAAGTCGGGTTTCATGTGGAAGAAGAGGAAAATGGGTTGAAAATAACGGCAGACCGTCAATCTGAGAGCAGCGGGATTTTCCCGGGATTAAGCTATCGAATGAAAGTCGATGGTGCCTCCATCGAGGTCGGAAATGAAGAAAGAATCGCACAGAATGTCGAACAAAATTCCGCATCACTGATCGTGATGGATGTAAGTGAAACAGCCGTGTGGAAGATGACGATCCAAGGATTGATCCACGGGGAAGAACAATCGTTTACAAAACGGGATATGCAAGGCGAAATCGAAACGTATCGCGCCTATTATCATCAGGTCATGAACGGATTCAAACTCTCATTAGGGGAGCAAGTACCCGCGGAATTGGAAAAAGTGAACGCACTCGCATGGTGGTACACCCATAATATGCTCGTGCATTATTCCGTCCCCCACGGACTGGAACAATACGGCGGAGCAGCTTGGGGAACCCGCGACGTATGCCAGGGGCCGACGGAATACTTCATGGCGACTCAAAATTATCAATCGGTCAAAGAAATCATTCAAACCGTCTACTCCCATCAGTATGAAGATGACGGAAACTGGCCGCAGTGGTTCATGTTTGACCGGTACTACAAATTCCAGCAGGACGACAGCCACGGGGATATCATCGTCTGGCCGCTGAAAGTCGTCGGCGACTACATTGCAGCTACGAACGATTACAGCATTCTGAACGAAACAATCCCATATACAGAACGGAACGGATTTGGTTTTACTGAGGAAAAAGAAACACTGCTTCACCATATTCAAAAAGAAATCTCCTACATCAAGGAGAATTTCCTCCACGACACCTTCTTATCTTCCTATGGTGATGGAGATTGGGACGATACCTTGCAGCCTGCCAACGCTCAATTGAAGAAATACATGGCAAGCAGCTGGACCGTGGCCCTTACGTATCAGGTACTTGTGAAATTGGAAACGGTCCTTGAAGGTACATTCGAGGAGGAAGCACAGGAAATCGGTGCATTGGCACGTGGAATACAGAAGGATTTCAACACCTACATTCTAAAGGATGAGGTCATCCCTGGGTTTGTTTATATGGAAGAGCCGGGTAGCCCAGAGTTCATGGTCCACCCAACAGATACAAAGACCGGTATTCATTACCGCCTGCTGCCCATGAACCGGAGCATCATTTCAGAATTATTCACACCTGAGCAGGCAAACTCTCATTATCAGTTGGTCAAAGAGCATCTGTACTGTCCCGACGGCGTGCGCTTGATGAATCGTCCCGCCAAGTATGAAGGTGGAGTAAGTACACACTTTAAACGTGCCGAACAGGCTTCCAATTTCGGCCGTGAAATCGGACTTCAATACGTCCACGCTCATATCAGGTATGTAGAAGCCATGGCGAAGCTCGGGAAAACCGATGAAGTGTGGCAAGGATTACAAATCATCAACCCGATCGGTCTGAAAGACGTCGTCCCGAACGCGGAAAGAAGACAAAGCAATGCATACTTCAGCAGCTCGGACGGTAAATTCGATACCCGTTATGAAGCACAGGAACGTTTCAACGAACTCCGTGACGGAAGCGTACCCGTGAAAGGCGGATGGAGAATCTACTCCAGCGGACCGGGAATCTATATGAACCAGCTGATTTCAAATTGTTTGGGTGTTCGCCAGGAAGGGGAAGATTTGATCATCGATCCCGTGCTGCCAGACCATCTAGTTGGATTGAGATTGGACTTCGAGATTATGAACAACCCTGTTACGTTTGTTTATCACCTTGGGAAATCTGATACAAAACGGATTGTGGTAAACGGGGAGGAAGTTCCTTTTGAACCAGTGACCAACCGTTATCGTCAAGGCGGGGTTAAATTGGAAAAGCAGGAGCTTAAAAAATGGCTTCATAAGGAATCCAATATCATTGAGCTATTCATCTAATCACTAATAGAGCGAGGGGATTCTCCCCTCGCTCTTCTTATTTGTTATAACAAATCATCACTCGTCAACACATCCAATTCCCTCAACCTCTGCTCACAATAAGAGGAATTCTCTTTCAAAAATGAATCAACATACGCCGGATGACACATAATCTCAAGAGTCTGATTCCCGCTGTCCAAGATCCGCTTAAACCCTTCCACCGACACCCCTTCTCCATAAAATTCCATGGAAAATCGATCGGTCAACAGGTTCTTACCTTCAACGTCATTTCCAAATGCATTCCTGACCGGCACAGCGTATCTCTCCGACAACCTCTTCACCACGGGAATCAAAGGTTGGAAGCTATGTACATGATGATGACTATCGATATGGGAAAGAGGCAGGCCGAATGATAAAAACCGGTCAATCTGCGACGTCCATTCCACTTCCACCTCATCCACATCAATCTCCTTTTCTTCGAAAACCCTGCTCGTGTATCGGAAAAATCCTCTTTCATCTACCAAAGACGAAACTTCACCAGAAACCGGTCTCCCACAGGTCAGCGTCAAATGGATGCCCACACGTAATTTCGGATAAAGCCGCGCCAATTCCACAGCATGCTCCGTCCCAGGCATATTCACAAGCATCGTCGTAGAGTTGACGATGCCAAACTTGTGACTATCAAGGATGCCGTAGTTCACCCCTCGACATAATCCAAAATCATCGGCATTGATGATGACGTTCCTCATAAGCCCCCATCCCCTTTTTCTCTAATAGGTTCTTTCGACAAGAAAACTCGCTTTATCTCCTCTAAAGACTGCTTTGGAAAATTCAATGACGGAGCCGTCTTCAACATAAGCTGTCGTTTCAATCATAAAGCACGGTGTCCCCTCTGGTACTTCAAGCTTCTCGGCCACTCGTTCATCTGCTAAAAACAGCTCGATCGTTTCGACGGTTTTTTTAATGGTCAACTCAAACTGTGTTTCCAGCAGTTTGTAGAGGGATTTCTCACATTCTTCTTTATCCAGTCCCGGTGTTTTGTACCAAGGCAGATACGCTACCTCATACTGCAGGGGGAGTCCGTCTGAATAACGGATCCTTTCCAATCGATTGACCGGATCCCCATTCTTCAATTCCAGTGTTTTTTCCACGGTGGATTCAGCCGGAATCACATTCAAACTGATCACTTTGATCTTCGGCCTTTTCCCCTGCAATCGCAATTGTTCTGTATAGTTATCAATGGTCGAGGAAAGGATCTGACTGACTTTTTGTTCAGCGACGAAGGTTCCCCTCCCCTGTTCCCGATACACGTAACCTTCAAGGGTCAGCTGCTGGAGAGCCGTCCGGATGGTTGTGCGGCTGACATTGAACTTGTCACAAAACTCTGCCTCTGTCGGCAATTTTGTATTCGGCTCGTATTCTTTATTTTTAATCATTTCAATGATTTCTTCCTTCACATGTGAATGCAGGGCTTTCGGTTCTTGTGTCTCTTTCATTCTGTTTCTCCCTTCCACTTTCTTCCTACACTTGTTATAACACATTCACGTTCATTTCTCTATTCCTATTTATTTTATCATATAAATCAATTTGTTATTACAAATAAACAGGATATAGTCATAATTTTAAAATTTGTTATTACAATATATAGACGAGTATAAATTTGTATGATACATTATAAAAAAATAGAAATCGCTTTCATGATGAAAGGAGCTCGACAGAATGTCACTAAAGGTTGTCATAATCGGAGGCGGTTCAAGCTATACCCCCGAAATCATCGAAGGATTCATCAAGAGACATCGTTATTTCCCAGTCTCAGCGATCACCCTGGTGGACATTGAAGCCGGAAAAGAAAAGCTTGAAATCGTTGGGCAATTTGCTCGTCGAATGATCAGAAAGTCAGGTGTACCCATTGAGTTGGAGTGGACTCTCAACCGTCAGGAAGCCCTTATCGATGCTGACTTTGTGACGACACAGATCAGGGTGGGAGGCCTCTCTGCCAGGGAAAAAGATGAACGGATTCCGTTAAGCCACGGAGCCATCGGTCAGGAAACCAACGGGGCAGGCGGGATTTTCAAAGCCCTCCGTACCATACCGGTCCTGATGGAAATTTGTCATGACATCCAGAAGATTTGTCCCAACGCATGGCTCATTAATTTTACCAATCCGGCAGGCATCGTCACGGAAGCATTACTGAAATACAGCCCTCATAAAAAGGTCATCGGGGTATGCAATATCCCCTTCAACATGAAAAACAGCGTGGCTGAAATGATGAATTGCCCGGCAAATGACATACAAATCGAATTCGTCGGGATGAATCATTTTGTGTTTGGAAAAAGGGTTTGGATGCGTGGCAATGAGGTCACCGGTCAGGTTTTACAAAAACTGATCCATCAAGAAGGTGATTATTCTCCCGCCAATATCGTCTCACTCGGGTGGTCGAAGGAATTCCTTCAAGCCCTCGGGATGCTTCCCAATCCTTATCACCAATACTACTTCCAAGGGGCAGCGGTATTGGAGAAAGATCTTCAAGCCTATCGCGAAAATGGTACACGGGCAGAGGTTGTTCGAAAAGTTGAAAAAGAACTTTTCATACAATATAGGAAAGAAGAGTTGAACGAAAAGCCAAAAGAACTGGAAAATCGAGGAGGTGCCTATTACAGTGATGCTGCCTGCAGCCTGATGGAGAGCATCCACAACAACGCCGGCGACATCCAAACCGTCAACACGATGAACAACGGATCTATCCCGGACCTTCCAAACGACGCCGTCATCGAAGTGAACTCCGTCATTACGAGGGACGGACCTCAACCGCTGACGGTCGGACCGCTTCCTGCATCTGTCAAAGGAATCATCCAGCAGATGAAAGCGTTCGAAGAGCTCGTCATCCGGGCTGCACGGTCCGGAAAATACACTCATGTCTATCAGGCCATGGTGATGAATCCATTAGTACAGAACGAAGGGGTAGCAAGACAGCTGGTGGATGAATTATTAGAAGCTCACAGAGAGTTTTTGCCGCAATTCAATTAATCTAGCAAATGGGGGAAAGAGAAATGAGTAAAGTAATGGGGTTTATGGAAAGTAAGTTTATGCCTGTTGCAGGCCGGATCGGATCGCAAAGGCACCTGGTCGCCATACGGGATGGATTCGTCTCGATCATGCCATTGATTATCGTCGGATCCCTGGCGGTGTTATTGAATAACCTGCCGATCGACGCCTTTCAGAACTTCATGGTGTCTGTATTCGGTGAAAGCTGGAAATCCGTCGGCGGGAATATGTGGAACGGATCCTTCGCGATCCTTGGACTGCTCGTCGCTGCCTCCATCAGTTATCACCTAGCAAAATCCTATGATATCGACGGGCTGTCCGCTGCATTGGTGTCGATTGCGTCACTCATCATCCTTACACCGGTCACAGAGGATTGGGGAATATCCTATGCATGGACCGGCGCCCAAGGAATCTTCGTCGCCGTCATCACGTCCCTCCTTGTCACCGAATTATTCAAAGTGTTGATTCGTTCGAAGTTTACGATCAGTATGCCTGACGGGGTCCCTGAAGGGGTCATGAAATCATTCAAAGCCCTGATTCCGGCCACGATCATCTTGATTCTTATTGGTCTCATTCAAGCTCTCTTAACTTCACTTGCAGAAAAAAGCTTATTTGAAATCGTGTTTACGTTGATCCAAGAGCCGTTACAAGCTGTTTCGAACTCACTGCCATCAGCCATCGTCGTCGCATTCCTAAATCATTTCTTATGGTTCTTCGGCTTACACGGCACAAATATTTTAGGTCCGATCATCGAACCGATCTACCTGCCATTAATTGAAAAAAATCAGCAGCTTTTCGCAGCCGGCACCAGTGCCTTCGATGTTCCGTACATCGTCACCAAGCCATTCTTTGACGCGTATGTGTACATGGGTGGATCCGGAACGACCATCGCCCTGATCATCGCCATCTTCCTTGTGGTGAAAACAAAGCATTACCGCACCGTTGGAAAGCTTTCTGCCGCACCCGGGATCTTCAATATCAACGAACCGGTCATTTTTGGGTTACCAATCGTATTGAACCCGTTGATGTTCATTCCATTTTTACTGGCTCCTGTTGTCCTGACGGTTACGTCTTATCTGGCTTTAAGCCTGGGGATCGTACCAAAAACCGTGGCAATCGTTCCGTGGACGACACCGCCAATTATCAGTGGATACCTGGTGACAGGGGGATCTTGGACCGGAATTGCACTTCAACTGGTGAATCTGACCATCGCTACACTTATGTACATCCCATTCCTTCTCGCATCTGAACGTGCTCAATTAAAGAAAACCAATGAAACGAGTGATAAAATCGCATGACGTTAACGTTGGAAGAAATCTCATTTCATATCATCTTGCATGCCGGCAACGCCCGCTCTTCCGCCATGGAAGCGATGCAGTCTGCCAAGAAAAAACAATTTGACATAGCAGAGAATAAAATGGCCGAGGCAGCGGATGAAGTTCACAAGGCCCATCACTATCAAACTCAATTACTACAAAAAGAAGCCAGTGGTGAAGGAGAGAATCCTACGATTCTATTGATTCACGCTCAGGATCATCTTATGAACGCCATCACCGTCAAAGAGCTGGCCCAGGAAATCATTGAAATCCATCAAAACAGGTAAGGAGTGCTTTCTATGAATATCATGCTCGTCTGTTCAGCAGGAATGTCGACAAGTATGCTCGTACAAAAAATGCGGAAAGCCGCTGAAGAAAAGGAACTTAAGGTCACGATCAATGCCACATCCGAAGCGGACTTAAGCAATCATTTAGATAAACTGGACGTGATCCTGATCGGCCCTCAAGTACGCTATCTATCTTCTAAAATCATTGAAAAAGCTGAGCCCTATGGGATTAAAGTCGATGTCATTGATGGGATGCATTATGGAATGATGAATGGGGCGAAGGTGTTGGAGCAGGCAGAGGGATTGGTGAGGAAATAAATAGAACTAAAAAAGAGTAGCCCTGGCTACTCTTTTTTAGTACAGCTCTCCCGCTTTACTAAATGAGCAGGAACCACGACTTTCTTCGCCAGTTCCCGCTTCGATTGAATCTGATCCAGCAATAACTCCACGGCCGATTCGCCCATGAATTCCGTGTACACCTTCACGGTCGTCAAGGAGGGCTGAAGGAACTTGGAAGTAGCGATATCATTGAATCCGATGATCGAGACCTCCTCAGGGATCTTAATCCCTTTTTCGTGAAGCGCCCGAATGGCCCCGATCGCCATGGAATCCGACGCAACAAAGAAGGCAGTCGGCACTCTATCCGCTTTTAACGCTTCACCCATCAAGCGATATCCGTCCTCGGCGGTAAAATGTCCGTCCGTCCAGACCTGGTCCCCGTCGTACAAATTTCGGAGGGCCAGGTATTCGTAAAAGGATACCTCCCGCTCATCACGGATCGGCTCGTCTTCCACCACGTACTCATGGCCACCGATATAGCCGATATGCTCATGACCGAGACCGATCAGGTGATCAAGCACTTCCCCCATCGCTTTCCTGAAGTCGACGACCACACAGTCATAGTCATCGGACGGCGCGTAATCCACGAGTACGAACTGTCGGGCCGCCCGTTCGAACAGATCGATTTCCGATTGACTGTATTTCCCTACGGCTATGATGCCGTCCAACCCTTCAAGCTTGGCGGGATCGATTCCATCGGCGTGTTTATATAATTTCACAAGATCGATATTCCGTTCCTGACATTCCCGTTCCACTCCGGTCCGGACCGCCATATAGTATGGATCCGCCATTTCCTGCTGATCTGAATACCAGTAGATCAATCCGAAGAGCATCCTATCCTTGATCTGTCCGGGATCTTTACGATTCCGCAGCGTTTTATAATTCATATCCTGTGCAACCTGAAACACTCTCTTCTTCGTTTCTTCTGCAACGGAGAGCGTTGTATCATAATTTAATACTCTTGAAACAGTAGCCAGGGAGACACCCGCTTTTTCTGCTATATCCCTTAAAGTGGCCATCCCACTTCCTCCTTCTTTTCACGCAATGCTATTTCCATTATAACGAAGAATCGGGTGCTACACACATACTTCCTCTTATTTGTGGAGGTCCGTCCCTCTTATTTCACTTTGCGGAGCTTCCAGATGTGAGATTGGAAGTCCCCTTTGAGCATGGTTTGTTCTGTTGTGACGGTGCCGTTGAAAAATGGAGGGAGCAGCAGTCCGATGTTCATCAGTTCATCTCCGTACAGTTTCTGTCCGGTATGGTCGATTTCATATAAGGCGTCTGGATCCAGTCCTTGTAGCCGGACACGGATCAATCCGGGGTTTGGCTGTGCGAGCGTCCGGTAAAAAGCCACGATGGCTTCTTCCGATTCCCTGTCCACCACCATCCAGGAGGTTTCATTTCCATTGAACGGACTTAGGAGGCGATAAAAGGTTCCGAACTGAAGCAGTCGTCTATTCTCTTTTATAAAATGAACTTGTTCTTTCACGGTTTCCTTTTCTTCTGCCGTAAAAGTCGTGGCATCGAGTTCATATCCGAAGGCACCGAACATCGCCACATGAAAACGCGTGTCAAGAGGCGTCTCTCTTCCGGTTTGGTGATTAAGCACACTCGAGACGTGGGCACCCATGGATGAAATCGGATAAACAAGTGACGTACCCCATTGAATCTTCAGCCGCTCCACGGCATCCGTGTTGTCACTCGTCCACGTTTGCGGCATATAGTGGATCATCCCCGGATCAAATCGGTTCCCTCCGCTTGCGCAAGATTCGAAGAGAATATGGGGAAAACGGTTTGTCAGTTTGTCCAACAGCCTGTAGAGACCCAGCACATAACGGTGGGCCACCTCCCCCTGACGTCCTGCCGGAACCGAAGCTGAACCTATTTCCGTCATGTTCCGGTTCATATCCCATTTCACGTACGAAATCGAAGCTGAAGAAAATAACTGCTCCAAGGTATCATATACGTGATCCACCACTTCTCCGTTCGCTAAGTCGAGAATGAACTGATTGCGGCCATGTGATAAGGTACGGTCTGTCACACCAAGGACCCAGTCAGGATGTTTTCGGTACAGGTCGCTTTCCTTCGACACCATTTCAGGTTCAACCCAGAGACCGAACTGCATCCCCTTTTTCTTTAAGATCGTTTCACTCAAGCCTTCAATTCCATTCGGAAGCTTACTCTTATCTGGGATCCAGTCACCAAGGGATGTCGTATCATCATTCCGCTTACCGAACCAGCCGTCATCCAGGGCGAACAGTTCGATTCCAAGCTCTGATGCGGCCTCACAAATGTCGAGGATCTTGTCTTCATTAAAATCAAAGTAGGTAGCTTCCCAGTTATTGATGAGAACCGGTCGCTCCTTGTCCCTCCATTCTCCCCTGGCGAGTCGGGAACGGTATAAATCATGGAACGTCTGACTCATCCCGTTCAATCCGGAACCGGAATACACCATCACCGCTTCAGGTGTCTGAAAAGAACATCCTCCTTCTATCGTCCAATCGAACCCAAACGGATTGATCCCCAGAAGGGCGCGGGAAGTATCATAGGCATCCACCTCGACCCCTCCGAAAAAATTCCCGCTGTAGATGAGGCTGAATCCGTACACTTCTCCCTGACTTTCAGAAGCATCAGGGGATATCAACGCGAAAAACGGATTGTGATTCGAGCTTGAGACACCCTTCTTACTGTCAATGGACTGCAGTCCTTTTCTGAGGGGCTGACATGATACATGACGTTCCCTGATCCACGCTCCATGGAGGTGAAGGAAATCAAAGTCGGAATGTGGAAGATCAAGAGAAGCACTGAGCAATCGCTCAATCACGACCGGTTCACTCCCCAGATTACGAAGCCGAACACTTCGCACGATTGCATCCCGATCGTGATAGACCGTATAGAGAAGATCCATTTCAAGCATCGCAGCGGAGTCCTCGAGAGTGACCGTCAATGTCTCCGCTTCCCCTTCATCCTCAACATACGTGGATGGCAAACCGTCAAGCGCCGGCTTCCCTTTTTCCAAACGGAAGCCTTTATAAGTGAAATGAGAAGTCCTGCTACCGTTTTCATGCTGCAGGACGAAGGCAGGCTCTCGATAATCACTGGTCCCAAAGCTTGGATACTCCTGCTTCAAAAATTCCAGTGAGAAGAACGGGTCTCCTTCATAAGGAAACGAGGCGTTACCAAGAGGCTCTGCCGGGAGCTGGATGAGATGGGAGAAATCGTCCCTGTGCCTCACTTTTTTCCCGAAATACAGTTGACCGGGCTGACCATTTCTCAGAATCGAAAAGATGTAGCTTATGTTTCTCCCCTGCAGATGAAACTGCATATATTCTTCATTGATGAATACCGGCATATGAATCCCTCCTTATTTAACGGCACTGCCAAGCATGCCCGAAATGAACTGGCGTTGAAGAGCCAGGAAGAAAATGATGATTGGAATCGTGGCGATCGTAACCCCCGCCATCACCTGACCATAGTCGATCCGGGATAGTCCGAATAAACTGGAAAGCGCAACCGGGAATGTGTACATATCCGTTGACGACAGAGCGATCAACGGCCATAGGAAGCTGTTCCACTGATACAGGAATAAGAAGATCGCTGTCGCAGCGAGTGCCGGCTTCATGGACGGCATGACGATCTTGAAGAAGATCTTCCATTCACCCGAGCCGTCGATCCTTGCCGCTTCGATGAGGGAAGTCGGGAAAGCGAGCATATTCTGCCTCATCAAGAAAATCGCAAATGGATAGGCGAGGTTGGGCAGGATGACGGCTTTATACGTGTTCAGCCATCCGAACCCTGCCATCATTTTGAATAAAGGAATGATGGTCGCGTGATAGGGCACCATCATCGAAAGTAAGAAGATGCCAAAGATGATATTCCGGCCTTTGAAGCGGAATTTGGCAAACGCATAGGCCGCCATGGAACAAATCAACAAACTCAAGACCGTGTAGACAATGGCGATGAATAAGGAATTGAACATGACGCGTCCGATGCCGATTGCCTCATTCAGATTTTGCACATTTTCCACGAGCTTTTCACCAGGTGCAAGGACCGGCGGCTTGGAGAACATCTTCCCACTTTCATTCGTCGCGCCGATCGCTGCCCAGTAAAAGGGAAATAACGATACAAGCGCACCAAGGGCTAAAACGATATAGAGAACGATTTTTCTACCTGTTTTTGATTGTCTCATTCTTGATCACCCGTAATTTTAAATTGGATAAACGTCATGATCCCGATTAGAATCACGATGACATATGCAATCGTTGAAGCATAACCGAAGTCGAAGTAACGGAATCCTGTTTGATATAAATACATACCGATCGTAAGTGTCGCATCACTAGGTCCACCCTTTGTGAGCACAAATGGTTCATCGAATAATTGCAGCGTCCCGATCGTGGACAGAACGACTGTAAAGAGAATCACCGGTTTCAACTGTGGGATGGTGATGAAGAAGAACTGGCGGATGCGGGAAGCACCGTCCATGCTTGCCGCTTCGTAAAGCTCTTCTGGAATATTTTGAAGTCCCGCCAAATAGATGACCATATTGTATCCGACCCACCGCCATGTCATGGCGATGATCAGGGAGGCCTTTGCCCAGAAACGATCGTTCAGCCACGGTATCGCCTTGAAACCCAAGGAGGTCAACAGCTGATTGACGACCCCATCGTTCATCAGCATGATGGAGAAAATGATGGAGTAGGCCACAAGGGAAGTGACAGCAGGCAGGAAGAAGGTGACACGGAAGAAACCCTTCATCCGGAGTAAAGCTGAATTTAATAATGAGGCCAATACGAGCGCTAACAGCACCATGATCGGTACTTGGATGACGAGCAGGATAAAGGTGTTTTTCAGTGCCGTATGGAAGATCTCATCCGACAGCAAGCGCTTATAATTATCAAGCCCCACGAACGTCAGCGTCGCTCCCTGACCTGTCTGGAAGCTGAGAATAAAAGAAGAGATGATCGGATAGAGCATGAACACACTGAACAAAATGACCGCGGGTGCGATGAATAAATATGGAATATATGATTTCGTTTTCATACATCAACCTTCTTTCCGGCAGGAAGCCGAGTGGCTGCCCTGTTTCTTGATAGAAAAAGAGAGACTTAGACCACAAGAACCCCTTGGCTCTAACTCTCTCTTTTCTTATTTCTTACTTGTTAATATCACGTTTCGTACGATCACTTAAGCGTTTTGCCGCTTCTTCAAGGGCCTTTTCCGCTTTTGTGCCATTGAATGTATCAGCCTGTGCTTTGATGGCTTCATCCAATGCAAGGGAATAGTCCTTCGTGTAGTAGGCTGTCGGGACGTCCTTCATTTCATCCGCAAACAATTTCCAGATGTTTTGTCCTCCGAAGAATTCCACTTCGCCGTTAAATACGTCTGACTCATACGTCGTATTCAGGGATGGGAACAGTCCGTAGTCCTCCATCGCCATGATTTGAGTATCCTTGTCTGTCGAGAAGTACTCCAGGAAATCGTACGCTGCATCGGCATTTTCACTTGCTGCAGGAATCATCCAGCTTGAGCCTCCGAGGTTGGAAGCACGATTGCCGCCCTCTTCGACCGCAGGAAGCAAGAACACGCCCCAGTCACCGCTTGTATCCTTCGCCTGATCGACAATCGTTCCGTAGTACCAGGCACCGAACGGGATCGTCGCAACGGAACCGTCGACTGTCGATGAAACAACACCATTCCATCCGTCTACGTTTTTAATTAAATCCGCATCGGCAAATTTCTTCTGGATTTCCATCGCCTTCACGGCTTTAGGATTTGTTAAATCGATGTTGCCTTCTTTGTCATAGTAGAAGACACCTTGCTGATTCAGCATCATACGGAAAGTCGGGTCATCCTTGAACATATCAAGCGGCATGGCGTATGAACCGGTTGCCTCCTTGATTTTCTTCCCGGCTTCAAGGAAATCATCCCATGTGTTGATGTCTTCCGCTTTCACTCCTGCTTTTTCAAACAGGCTGCGGCGATAGAACATTCCTCCAGGACCCGCATCAAACGGCATGGCGTAGTATTTGCCTTCCACTTGCGCCAGGTCATTTTTGAACGATGGGAATTGATTTTCATGATCAGAGAATCCTTTATCAGAAAGATTCAAGAACCCTTCAGGAAATGCTTCTACATAACCATGGATACGATCGTCTTCCACCAGTACGATATCCGGCAGACCGACACCGCCAGCCGCTAAGCCGGTGGATAACTTGTCATACACATCAAGTCGCCCGATATCCTCCACCTTCAATTTCACGTTCGGGTGATTCTTTTGATATTCCTTGACGGCATCATTCAGAGCCCCGACGTTGACGTTCCATGCCCAGGCAGTCAGCGTCACCTTCCCGTCCTTGCTTTCAGAACCGCTGCTTCCCGAACTGCATCCGGCAATGATCAACGTTGCAATGATACCCATTAAAACGAAAACCTTCTTCATACCCCTTGTCCCCCTTGTTTTTCATAGATTAAAAGAGCTGTAATCGTCTCCCGAAAATGCTACTTATAAGAAAGCGTTTACATCTTATGTATGATTTTAGTAAATATTCAGATATCAGTCAAGTTAATTTTAGTAAAAATTTTTATTTATTTTACTTAATAAAAAAGAACAGCCTCTCATATAGTGATAGTTGGTATGAATAAGAGAATGCTTTACACAAAAAAACCGTCCGGGATGTCAGCTATTACTGATATCCCGGACGCCGGCCATTACATTACATCATAATCCGTCACATTACGTTCCACCACCCGCGCACCTTCCACACTCACAAATGCACCCGTCGAACTTGCAAACACATTGGTGGCAATCAGGTTGTCCATCGCGGCTTTCACTGCCACTGTATCGATCGGATCGATCGGGTCATTGATGGATAACTTCGCCGACTTCCCGGTTTCCGTTTTAAATTCCAGTTCCAATACTTTCGCCATCGTTTATACCTCCTTCCCATGTGATATCACTCACCTTCTCTTACTCATTAATGTCAAAACTCTGGAGCTTCTCCACGTTGAAAAGCGCTTTGGATGAAAGACTTGCGATGGATAATGCCGCACTGTTCATCTCATCGGCTGATGCCAGGGCATTGATGTAGCTGTACGATTTGTACGCGAACTTAGGCTTGCCTTTCTCATCCTGCCCGTCATTGTAAGCGAGACGAACTCTCGTCGACTTCAGATCCGCTGTTGCCATGTGCCTCACCTCCTTTCACCCTTTATATAGGCGAAGGGAAGAAGGAAAGACACCCTGCATAAAAAAAATGAGAGGGACGGACCTCCATTCCTAGCACCAGCTCCTAGGAATAAAGGTCCGTCCCTCAAATATTAATACAGTTTTCCCTGTCGATAGAGGACCGTCGAGAGTTTCATGACGGAGTGGATGTAGCAGTTCTGGCGGAGCGGGAATGGGTCTCCGAAGAAGAGGGGCAGGACGGTGTCGAGGGTGGATTTCATTTTGTCGTAGAGGAGGTTGAAGACTTCTTCCTCTGTGTAGAACTGGGTTTCCCTGCCCTGCAGCCATTCGAAGTAAGAGACGATCACCCCTCCGGCATTGGCGAGGATATCAGGGATGATGATGACCCCCTTTTCACTCAAGTACGAATCCGCTTCTGTCGTGATCGGCGCATTCGCTCCTTCGACGATGATCCCGGCTTTCACTTTCCCTACGTTATCCTTATGCACCTGATCTTCAAGGGCAGCAAGCATCAGAACGTCAACGTCCAGATAAAGGACCTCATCTCGCTCTTGAATTTTCGCCTTGACTCCGATTTCCTTTAACTGACCATCTTCAGTAGGCAGGTCACCCTTATTCTTCATCGTAAACTCGACCAAAGCCGGAATATCGAGGCCATCTGCATTGTACATTGTCACATTCCGGTCGCTCACCGCCACCACTTTATTTTGCAGATGGGTGGACTGATGGGCTTCAAGGGCTGCAACTGATCCGACGTTCCCGAAGCCCTGGACGGCGATCGTCAGGGGTCTGTCCTCATAATCAAGGGCCGTTTTCGCAAACACATTATCCGTCTTCGTCAGCAGGCTCTTCTGTTCCTTCACGAAATTATGGACGAGGTAACGGAAGGTAAAGAACACGCCTTTCCCCGTCGCCTCCCGTCGACCAAGGGACCCGCCGTTCACGACGCTCTTCCCGGTAAAGCTGCCTCTGTAGGGCATCCCGGGGCGAATGCTCTTGTACTCGGCCATCATCCAGTCCATTTCCCGTTCACCGGACCCCATATCAGGTGCCGGGATATCCTTATCAGGTCCCAGGATATCACTGAAGTACTGCACATATTTCCTCGCGATCAAATGAAGCTCCTTCTCGGAATATTCGCGGGGATTCAGGATGATCCCGCCTTTCCCACCGCCGAACGGTACGTCATGGAGGGCATTCTTCAACGTCATCAATGACGCCAGGTTCACAACCTCTTCCTCGTTCACCGACTCATGAAAACGGATCCCTCCCTTATAAGGCCCGAGGGCATTGTTATGCTGAACCCGGAACGCCGGGATCCGGACGACCTTCTCATCATCGAGGGGAATCCTCAGATACGATTTATGTACGTGATTCGGCGTCGACAGGATCGACGTCAATGACGTAAACGCTTTCTTTCGGTTCTCTCCTTTCACTTCCGGTAAAAATGACTGGTCCTCCAGTAACGCATCCAATGATTTCTGAACGATATCTCGCGTTTGGCTGATCAAATTGGGTCCCTCCTATTGGTTTTAAGAAAATTTTGGTATTTAGTATAGGGTTACCCTTTAAGATGTGGTTAAAAACGACTATTTTCCTATCTGACACTAAAAAACCACACCTTCCCAAGAAAGATGTGGTCCCGTGATGTAAATATGCTACTCATTTCATTCCTCTACAAAAAATCTATATGTGGTAGAAGCACTATACTCTTCTCCCTTTTTTACCAATACGGAAGGGAAGTGGGGGTGGTTTATGGCATCCGGATACCCTTGGGTTTCAAGACAAAGACCAAGATGATTCCGCCCTGTGACACCACCTGTCAAGAGTTCGCCGGTGAGATGATTTCCCGTGTACAACACGACCGATTCCTGATCGGTTTCAACCGTCATCCCTCTGCCGCTTTTTTCATGTGAAAGGGAGATGACTCCATCTTCATTATTTAAAACAAAGGCATGGTCATACCCTTCCTCAAGGCCCGACTTCATCCCATCAAGGATCGTTCTTCCTTCACGAAAATCAAAGGGTGTCCCCTTTACAGGAATCAGCTTTCCAGTCGGCACATTATCTCCGGAAAGCTCAAGGATCTCCTTCGCATCCATCTTCAATCGATGGGACAGGATATCTCCTTTGTAATCACCGCTCAAATTGAAGTAGCTGTGGCTCGTCATATTGATGGGAGTATCACGGTCGGGTACAGCCCGATACGTGATCATGATTTCATTTTCATTCGTGAGCGTATATGTTACGTCCACTTTGACGTTCCCCGGGTAGCCCTCTTCTCCGTCAGAGCTCAGATGAAATAAGCGGACGCTCACTTCATCCCTTCCAACAGTCACTTCCTCGACGGTCCAGATCACACGATTAAAACCTTTGTCTCCGCCATGCAGATGATTCCCGCTTTCATTCACCGTCAGCTCCACACGTTTCCCGTTGGAAGAGTACCCGGCCCCGCCGATCCTGCCGGCAACCCTTCCGATCAGAGCCCCATAATAATGCTCATGCTCAACATATTGCTGGAGCGTATCGAAACCGAGCACGACATTCTCACATTTCCCTTCACGATCGGGGGCAAGAATGTTCGTAATGGCCCCGCCATACGTAATGAACGTCAGTTCCATTCCGGAATCATTGAGTAACGTGTACGAGTCAACTTCATGACCATCCATTTCACCAAACGGCTTTCTCTTCACATCCATCTTCATCCATCATCCTTTTCTCCGATCATGATACGTTCTACACTTCTGCTATCACGCAGTCATAAGGCTTTAACGTCAGTTCACCAAACGTTTCTTCATAGCCGTTATGATTGATGATGACCCTGTATGCCTTCCCTTCGACGGTTCTTGAGACAACTTCGACTCCAGGATTGGTTTCGACGGTTTCGATACCTGCCTCGCCAGCGGCTTTCGCTGTAATCTCTTCCACGATCCTCTTCTCGATTCCTGCTCCGATATAATACGCCTTCCCGGATCCGACTGTATTCTCCGTCACACAGGCGTACTCATTGTAAAATGGGTCATCATAGCGATAGAGGGACGTTGCCGTCGTCAGGTTCACCAGATCCCGCCAGTATTCCGCCGTCGTCCTTCGATCTGAATCGGTGGACACGACGGGTACAGACTGTCCTTCATGAAGCGATTCGGATTCTTCCACTTCTATGCCGAGAAGCGGGGACAATCCTCCCGGGATCATGCTCCCGAACACGAGATTATTGTCCTTATCCTTCACCCCTGCACGGTACGACACGATGACCCTCCCGCCGTTCCGGGTGAATTCCTCAAGCCTCTCCGTCAATGCGGGATCGATGAGTTGAGGGACAGGAACGAGTACAACCTTGTACGCTGAAAAATCCTGATCATATCTCAATACGTCGATCGCTGTATTTTGCTTATGGAACGGTTCATACAAACGAAGGACTTCTTCCGTGAAGTCGATGCTCGGGTTCTGCTGCTGGATCCGCCATGACCAGATATTATCGAAATCGTATAACAGAGCCACATCCGCTTTGACAGGAGAATTGAATAGCTCCTCATATTCTTTCACTTCATTGAAAAATTTCTTCACTTCATTGAACTTCCGTGTCGTACGGTTGTTGCTGTCAAGGATCCCCAGGCAGTATTGTTCGGCTCCCCGGTTCATCCCGCGCCAGCGGAAGAAGAGCATATTGGAACAGCCGTGGGCAAACGCGTGCCACGCCCACACTTTTGCCTGGTTCGGCCGTGGTAAATATCCGATCACATCATGCCCCTGGGCCCCCATCAGTTCTTCGACGATCCAGAAGTTCTGCTTCTTCAATCCTCTGATAAAATCCAGGGTCATGGACAGGTGGGCCGGGGAAATCGGTTCCTTCAAGCCTCCCCACACAGGATAATTATCATAGGAAACAAAATCGAGATCCCGTGAAAACTCATTGGAATCAAACCACTTTCCGAACAATCCTCCCGGAAGATTCGTCGTCACGGTCTGATGATCACCCTTCAACCGCTTCGCAAGGTCCACATGCTTCAGGGCAAATCGGCTCAACGACTTTGAACGGAAACGGGACCAATCGAGCATCATCGCCGGATTATGAACGGTGATCGTTTGTTTGGGAACCGGGATTTCAGAGAATCCGTTATACGTCTGTCCCCAGAAAATCGTCCCCCATCGCTCATTCAATTCATCAATGGACCCATATTTCTCCTCCAGGAACTCCTGGAATCCACGCAGGCAGCTACCGCAGTAGCACATGTCACTATCTTCATGCCCCAATTCATTATCGATCTGCCATGAAACGATGGCTTCTTCGTCACGGTAATGAGTGATCAATTTTTCAGCGATGCGCATGGAGTATTTCTGATACGTTTCAGAGTTAAAGCAATACTGCCTTCTTCCACCGAACGATTTTTTCACTCCATTGATATCTTCATTGAGGATATCGGGATATCTGTTTGCCAGCCACGCTGGAAATGTCGCCGTCGGTGTCCCGAACATCGCGTTCATTCCGTTCGCTTTGACTTTTTCCAGCACATGGTCAAAAAAGGAGAAATCGAATCGGCCTTCTTCCTTCTCCATCAAGTGCCAGGCGAACTCGCCGATCCTGACCATATTCACGCCCATGTCTTTCATCCGTGAAAGGTCTTCATCTATCAAATCGATATCCCAATGCTCCGGATAGTAATCGACACCTAAAAACATAGTTATCCCCCACTTTGGTTTAGTATAGAGAAAATAAGAAACCCGCACTTACTCTGGTTTCTTATTTCCCTTTCAATATTTTTTCACGATTGCTTATCTATCTGATGACTCAAACTTTTGAACAAACCGCTTGAATGCCTGCTGTCCTTGTTCATTCCGCTTGAATACACCGGCGTCTTCAAGGACGCGGGCGAATTTCTTACCGAGCTCTTCTTTGACGATGCCTGAAACATTGTCTGCAGTCACGTTCTGATAACGCTCCTTCAGCTCTCCCACCCACGGAAGATGATAATCGGCCACATGGTGATCTTCACCTGACAAGGCTTTCTCTACTTCTCCAAGTTCCTCTTTCAACCGGGCAGGCAGAACGGCCAGCCCCATCACTTCGATCAAGCCGATGTTTTCTTTCTTTATATGGTGAACATCTTCATGAGGATGAAAGATTCCCATGGGATGCTTTTCATCCGTTCGATTGTTCCTCAGGACAAGATCCATTTCATACTTCCCGTCACGCATGCGGGCGATGGGGGTAATCGTGTTATGAGGTGTGTCCCCTGTAAAGGCAAGGACGTCTGATTCGGGATCACTATACCTTCTCCACTCTGATAAAACCTCTTCCGCAGCCGCAAGCAGGGCTTCCATGTTCCCACTGTTCAAGCGGACCACGGACATCGGCCATTTCACAATCCCGGCCCCCACTTCAGGGTGATGACTCATTGAAAAGGTAAAATCGATTTCCGCCTTTTCCATGGCAAATTCGTAATGCCCTCCCTGATAATGATCATGGGAAAGGATCGATCCCCCCACAATCGGAAGGTCGGCATTCGAACCGGCAAAATAATGTGGGAACTGATCAACGAAATGAAGCAGCCGCTCGAATCCGGCACGATTGATCTCCATCGGTCGATGGGTTTCCGATAAGACAATGCTGTGTTCATTGTAATAGACGTAAGGGGAATATTGCAGCATCCAGCTTTCATTCGCAAGATTCAGGCGGATCATCCGGTGATTCGCCCTTGCCGGATGACCGATCCGGCCCTCATACCCTTCATTCTCCACACAAAGCAGGCACTGTGGGTACGTTTGATCTTTTTTCGGCATGGATTTTTCCAGGGCGATTTGCTTGGGATCTTTCTCCGGCTTCGATAGATTGATCGTAATGTCCAGTTCCCCGTACTCAGAATCCACTTTGTAGCTGATGTTTTGACTGATCCGCTTCGTCTGGATGTAGTTGCTGTCCTGACTCAGCTGGTAAAAGTAATCCGTTGCCTGTTTGGGATCCTTCTTGTAATGGGCCGCGAACGTTTGATTGATCACCGAGGGACGGGCCACCAGGCAGTCCATCACGGTTGCAGAAAGCATTTCTTTTTCATCAAACAGATCTTCGATGATGCCTTTTTCCACTGCGTATGCCGTCAGCACTTCAAGCAGGTCCGGAATCGAGGCTTTTTCAGATTGATCCGTCCCTTCCGCCTGGTACGCTTCCAATTTCAAAAGGGCAAGGATCCGGTTACGTGCATAGACTTCATCTTCTTTCCCGATCAATTCGGCCGTTACCGCTTTATCGATCAATGTGTCCACAGTCAAGAAAATGCTCATCCTCCGTCACTCTCCCTTTCTATCGTCATAACCATTCGGATGGGTTTCGTGCCACTTCCAGGCATCCCCGATCATGGTTTCAATCGAGGTGCGGGATGGCTCCCAGCCCATCACTTTTTTGGCCTTTTCCGAAGACGCGATCAGTTTGCTCGGATCTCCAGCTCTTCGTTCCCCGATTTTCTCCGGAATCGGATGGCCCGTCACTTCCCTTGCCGCATGAATCATTTCTTTCACTGAAAAGCCCCGGCTGCTTCCGAGGTTGAAGATATTGCTTTCCCCTGTACGCTTCAGGTAATCGAGGGCCAGGATATGCGCTTCGATCAGGTCGTCCACGTGGATGTAGTCCCGTATGCACGTACCGTCAGGCGTATCATAGTCCTCTCCAAAAATCGTGATATGTTCACGCTGACCGAGGGCCACCTGAAGGATGATCGGAATCAGATGGGTTTCAGGAGCATGATCCTCCCCGATTACACCCCGGGCTCCCGCCACATTGAAATAGCGCAGCGAAACAAACTTGATTCCATAGGCTTCATCACACCATCTCATCATCTTCTCCATGGCGAGCTTCGTTTCACCGTAAGCGTTCGTCGGGTCCGTCTTCATCTTCTCCGTAATCGGCACCTGTTCAGGCTCACCGTACGTTGCAGCCGTAGACGAGAACACGATATGCTTCACACCGAATTCATTCATCACTTCAAGGGTCGACTGTGTGCCGTACACATTGTTATCAAAGTACTTCAATGGATTCTCCATCGATTCGCCGACCAGGGAATTCGCGGCAAAATGGATGACTCCGTCGATTTGTTCTTTTTCAAATACAGATCGAAGGAAATCCTTGTCCCTGATATCTCCCTGATAAAAAACTGCTTCCTCATGAACGGCGCCTCTGTGCCCCGTTTCGAGATTATCCACTACGATGGTTCTATAACCCTGTTCGACAAGCTGATACACCGCATGAGATCCGACATATCCTGCACCACCCAGTACTAACACGTTCATACGATCACCTCTTTATCTAATTCTGTCGCACCATTTCCGATATCCGCTACATAGAAGGTCGCCTCATACCCGACCGCTTCCTCATACTTTCCGGCAACAGCGTCAATGAATCCTTCTACACAGTCACGTTCCACGATGGCAATCGCGCATCCGCCGAACCCTGCTCCGGTCATCCTCGCGCCGACGACACCCGGCTGCTCCCAGGCTGCTTCCACAAGTGCATCCAGTTCTTTCCCCGTCACTTCATAATCGTCCCGAAGTGAGATATGGGATGCGTTCATCAATTCCCCGAACTTCTGAAGCTGATCATTTTTCAAATATTGAAGAGCCTGAAGCGTCCGGCGATTTTCGTAAACCGCGTGCTTGGCACGTTTCCTTTCTGTCGAATCCTGAATCACATGCTTGTGGAGTTCGAACTCCTCTTCTGTCAATTCACCGAGTGAACCGATATCCGTCACCGATTGCAGGCTTTGAAGAGCCGATTCGCATTCCGTTCTCCGTTCATTGTATTTTGATCCGGCAAGCTCCCGGCGCTTATTGGAATTCATGATGATAATACTGTGATCCTCCAAATCAATCGGGGCATATTCATATCGGAGTGTGTTCGTATCCAGTAAGATCCCCGCTCCCTTTCTTCCCATTCCAATCGCAAATTGATCCATGATCCCGCTGTTGACACCAATGAATTCATTCTCCACCTTTTGTCCCGTCTTGACGAGGTCAATGCGGTCGATGGATAGATTGAATAATCCTTGGAGCATGACCCCTGTCGCCAGTTCAATGGATGCTGATGAAGACAATCCGGCCCCATTGGGAATGTTGCCGTAGAAAAGGACGTCCATTCCACTTTCGACGGAATGTCCCGCTTCCTTCACATACCGGATCATCCCCTTCGGATAATTCGCCCAGTCATGATCTATATCATACTCTAAACGATCGAGGTTGAATTCCATGACCCCCGTATGTTCAAAATTCAGCGAATACAGGCGGACCAGCCGGTCTTCCCGTCTCCGCGCCACCGCATAGGTGCCGAACGTGATGGCACATGGAAACACATGCCCGCCGTTATAATCTGTGTGTTCCCCGATTAAATTGATCCGTCCGGGAGCAAAGAAAACACGGTTCGCTCCGCTGCCGAAAATATCATTAAAGCTCCTTAAAAGTTGCCCAACATGCATGCTGATTCCTCCTACGTTTTATCCCAATCTTCCATTTTTTTCTCGTGCATTTCGCGTTGACTGAAAATACAGAAACCGCTTTCAATCTTATGATAAAACAATAGTGATGAAATTTCAATAAAATTTTAGTAAAAGTTTTACTAACTTCTTCATTCTGCTTCTAGGTAGATATAGACGAAAACAGTCAGGCGTTGGCCTGACTGTCCGTTATCGATTTTATGCTCCTATTCCCAGTGGAGAGAAAACCATATAAATGATGATCATCGCAATCGTACAGGCGACCCCGATCGGATAGACGATTTTCCATGGAGTCATATCGACTTTATGTGACTCCTCCAGCCTATATTCCGTATCTCTCGGTTTGAACTTCCCGATCAGGAGCATCAGTGCGGAACATAGCACGAACAGAATTCCCAGGATATGAAGGAAGTGAAGGCCTGTATCCCAGAACAGCTGTGTAATCGCATACAACGTAATGAATACAAAGAGGGAAATTTTCGCTGCAATGGCAGGTACCCGCTTCGTCATGTACCCGACAATGATGATGGTGAAGATCGGCACATTATAAAAACCATTTACTATCTGTAGATACTGGAAGAATCCTTGAGGCGCCTTTTCGATGAGCGGTGCCAGGATCATCGCAAATACTGCCAGCAGTACCCCAAAATACTTCCCGTTTTTCACAAGCTGCTTGTCCGACGCACCGGGCTTAACGTATGGCTTGTAAATATTTAACGTAAACAGCGTCACTGACGAATTCAACGCTGAGTTGAATGATGATAGAATCGCTCCGAACAACACGGCTGCAAAGAATCCGACAAGTGGTGTCGGCAGGATTTCATTCACCAGTCGCGGATAGGCATCCGTCGGCTCAAGATTTTCACCGAACATGTTAAACGCGATAATACCAGGCAGAATCAAGAAAAATGGTCCAATCAATTTGAGTGCGGCTGCGATCAGGACCCCTTTCTGACCTTCCTTCAGATTCTTCGCGGCGAGGGCACGCTGCATGATGTGCTGAGCCGTCCCCCAATAGAAAAGGTTGACGAGAAGCATACCCGTAAACATCGTACTGAACGGAACCGGATCCTCAGGTTTCCCGATCGCATTCAATTTCTCAGGCGTGTTTTCCATGATGGTGTTAAATCCACTGAAAAGGGAACCATCCCCGAGAACAAACAAACCGATGACCGGTATCATCAAGCCGCCGATCAATAATCCGATCCCGTTGATCGTATCGGACACAGCAACCGCTTTCAATCCACCAAAAATGGCATACAGGGAACCGATGATCCCAATTGACCATACCGTGATCCAAAGTGCAGTCGTGCGGTCCACTCCTAGCATTTCAGGAACATTGAAGATCCCGGAAAGCGCAACCGCCCCTGAATAAAGGATGGGAGGCAATAAGTTAAAGACATATCCAAACAGGAAGAGAATCGTCACGATCTGCTTCGTACTTGAATCAAATCGTTCTTCCAAAAAATCAGGAATCGTCGTGATTCCCCCTTTTAAATAGCGGGGAAGCAGATAAAACGCGACAAGAACAAGGGCAATCGCTGACCCGACTTCCCAGCCCATCACCGACATATTGTCAGAGTAACCTTGAGCATTTAACCCGATGAGCTGCTCTGTCGATAAGTTCGTCAGCATGAGCGATCCCCCGATCACCCAGCCGGTCAGGCTGCGCCCTGCAAGAAAGTACCCCTCCTGTGTGCCCAGATCCTCGTCCCTTGTTTTCCAATACGAAATCAACGCAACAAGAAGTGTGAAAAATATGAAGGAAACAATTGTGAATAACATAGGTGTAGCTCCTCTCCCTTGACCTCTCTTTTTAACCATTCATCCAAGTTGAATGGAGACTTTTCTAAATCTTTAAAACCAGTATAACGTGAAAGCGCTATTATAGTAAACATTTTAGTAAATAAAATCATTATTTTTTCCTATTTTTTTACTAGATATGGAGAATGGTGTGCAAAAGGGCTAACCATTTCAGATATTTGTGAGGGGATGATGGGAAAGAAGAGGAGGTCTTTGCCGGGGGCGGGATCTGACCTTCTAAAATACAGGTTGATATATGATTTCCACGTCATAAAAAAGACATCCCTCCACAGGATGCCTCTTGTTGGGACTTATATAGATGACTGCCTCATTCTACCAACTATGATAAACGATTGTTCCATTTTCCACCTTTAATAATTCTCCCGAGTCCCCTTCCTCGACAATATAAGGTTCTCCGCTCTGGATGACAGTGTCAACCAAGGCTGCGAACTCTTCCCTTGTATACTGTTTAGACTGGAAGGTCATCAGGTCGATAAAAAGGTCTTTATACTCCACATTGGCAGCTGATACAAGTGAAACGGTGGCGATGATTTTCCTTCCAATGATGACATACGACACATCCGAGTTTGGAGTGTAATAAAAACGCGCTCCATATCTTCTCGCAATATCGTCATATCCTTTTCCGATTTTATAGATACTGAAATCTCGACTCAGTTTAAACGTATGGCCGTTGGGGTCTGTCATCGTAAATTCCATCGGGTACAGCTCATCTTCCGGACTGCTCTCATCTACGCTTTCTTCTTTTTCTTTCGTCACCGGAACGCTTGAGTTCATTTCTTTTGGTTTCGAAGCTTGTTCTTCTTTGCGCTTTTGGGCCACTCTCTCTTCTTCCTTACGCTTATTCTCTTCAGCTTCTGCTTTCGGCTTATTGGTTTCGTCCTCCACTATGACAGACTTTTTTTTGTTTTCTAAACGGTTTTCTTGGTCCGTTATCTTCTCTGTCTTTTGGTCAACTTCCTCGACCCCCGTCCTTGGTTCCACTGCCATTTTTTTAAGATACTGAGCCGACTTCAATTTGTACTCTTCTATAGAGTTTAACATTTGGCCAGCTTCTGTACTCTGCAAGTTCCCTTCTATCTCTTCATAAACTGCTGGGTTTTCCTCCTCTGCCTGAACATATCGTTCATGTTCCGGTTCTTTCTCTGTTCCTGAAATGATGTAAATGGTAAGCAATGAAAATACGAAAATACCAAGTGCTGTTGCAATGAGACTACCCCGTTTATCACCTTTCCAAATTTTTGAAGTTCGTGAAGGGTTTTCTTTGTTTACATTTTTCATTTTTTTCCTCCTGTCATAAAGGGAAATTTTTTAACGCATGGCACGAGAAACGTGTAGATCGAATCATCCCATTCTCCCCGTTTTTCCTTTATATACATTAGACGATGCTGACCCTGTGAATATTTCATTTATTTGGATATTTTTTCATTTTATTTACAATTATCCCGATTAGGTTGACAAACCCTCCTTTTTTTCTGTTTCCAAAATAAAGGAAACCTTGACAACCTCCCCCAATATACTATAATTGTATTATTTATATTCCGACTAAACTAATAAGAATTATGAGATAAGGGGTGATGAGATGTTCATCGAGATCAACCATTTAAATAAGCAATATCTTGATAAGACGGGTAAGCCCACTGAAGTGTTAAAAGAGATTAATCTCGGGATTGATAAGGGCGAATTCGTATCCATACTGGGACCATCGGGTTGCGGGAAATCCACCCTCCTTTCGATTGTGGCAGGCTTGACCGACTCTACATCGGGAGAAGTCCTTGTCGACGGAAATCCGATAAAGAAACCCGGAAAAGACCGGGGCATGGTCTTCCAGCAGGCTGCTCTGTTTCCGTGGCTGAATGTACGGGACAACGTCACATTTCCCCTAAAAAAAGAAATGTCCAAGAAAGAAGCAAGGGCCCAGGCCGCCAAATACTTACATATGGTCCAGCTCGGAAACTATCAGGATCATTATCCCCATGAACTGTCCGGCGGGATGCAGCAGCGGGTGGCCATTGCCCGTGCCCTCTCCATGAATCCGGAGATCCTGCTCATGGATGAACCATTCGGCGCCTTGGATGAACAGACCCGCTCCCGCCTCCATCATCAGCTTGAAACAATCTGGATGGAGACGAAAAAAACCGTACTCTTCGTCACTCACAGTATCTCGGAGTCTATCAAGCTATCAGACCGGATCATCGTCATGGGGACCCGGCCCGGAACGATTCTAGCAGATATCAAAGTGGATCTCCCTCGTCCACGAGATGCCCATAAAGAAGAAATGGTAAAAATCGAAGAACATATCATGAGCTATTTAAAGAAGGAAATCGACAAAGTGATAAGTGAGGAATTGGCCTATGAACACAGCTCTTAAACGCATCATCTTCTTTGCCCTCATCATCGGCCTTTGGGAATCCGGGTCACGATTGGGATTCTGGACGGAAATCATCCTTCCATCCCCTACATCCGTTTTCCATGCCCTCTACACAGGCATTGCCGATCAGACCCTTATCATTGATTTGATCGCGAGCTTCAAACGGCTTTTCATCGGACTTGGAATTTCATTAATCATCGGCACAAGCATCGGCGTACTTCTGGCCAAATCAAAAACCGCCGACGATACGCTAGGATCTTTGCTTCTCGCTTTTCAAAGTGTACCGAGCATCGTCTGGCTGCCCTTAGCCATCATGTGGTTCGGACTAAATGAAAAAGCCGTCATATTCGTGGTCATCCTCGGGGGAACATTCGTCATGGCCCTGAATATCCGGATGGGGATCAAAAACATCTCCCCCCTCTTTTTGAAAGCCGCACAAACGATGGGCTCGAGGGGATTGGACTTATTCATCCGGGTCATCTTCCCGGCGTCGATCCCCTATGTGGTCACCGGATCACGCCTTGCCTGGGCATTCGCCTGGCGGGCACTGATGGCAGGCGAACTCCTCAGTACAGGTCCTGGGCTTGGATACACGCTTCGCTATGCCTCGGATTTCGGTGACATGAGCCTTGTGATCGCCGTCATGATCATCATTGGTGTCATCGGGGCCATCGTCGATCAATTGCTTTTCCAGCGCATCGAGAAATCCGTCATCAAACGCTGGGGATTGGAATCATAAACAAAATTTGCGGATTCACCCGCCATTAGGAGGATAAATAATGAAAAAGATGTTTTTACTACTCACGATTTTCTTCACATTCCTTGGGATTCTCGCCGGCTGCGGGACTGAAAAGAGCTCGGGAGACGTCAGCAAGAAAGTCGTCATCGGCTACTTCCCGAATATTAACCACGTTCCTGCAATGGTGGCGAAAGACAAAGGATTTTACGAAAAAGAACTGGGAGACGGCACGAAGGTTGAGTACAAAACGTTCCCGGATGGTTCGTCGTTCATGACCGCCTTGAAAACGGGTGACATCGATGCGGGTCTTGTAGGACCTGGTCCAGCCATGAATAACTATATGACCGGTGCCGACGTAAAAATCATCGGCGGCGGATCAACAGGAGGAACCGTTGTCCTTGCGAGTAAAGAAAGCGGCGTGAAGTCCGTAGAGGATTTTGCAGGTAAATCCTTCATCACTCCGGCAGTCGGCTGTACACATGATGTTCAGGTGGAAACGTTCCTCGGCGAGCACGGAATCGAGTCCCAGCGCATCGGGGGCACGATGAAACACGTAACAGGAAATCCTGCACAATATGCGAACATGCTGAAATCCGGAAAAGTCGACATTGCCGTCGCACCTGAACCATGGGCAGCCGTAATCCAACAGGAAACCGGCGCCAACATCATCATCGATCATGATGAAATTTCCTTCGGGGAAACCCTTCCTGCTTCCGTACTCGTGGCGTCAGGAAAATCGGTAAAAGAAAATCCGGACACGATTCAAAAAATCGTCGATGCCCATAAAGAAGCGACTTCATTTATAGAAGAGAATCCTGAAGAAGCAAAAGAAATCACGATCAAAGATGTAAAAGAAGTCACAGGCCAGGAACTGAGTAAAGAAGTCGTCGACCAGGCATGGGAACGAATCGGATTCACCTACAAAGTGGATTCAGACGCCGTCCAGGCATTCGCCGACTCCTCCTACGAACTCAAATTCCTGAAAGAAAAACCAGAATTCACCGATCTCATCGACAAACAATTCATCGACTAACAAGCAAGGTCCGTCCCTCCACGATGAGGGACGGACCTCTATTATAGAAGGGGGTAGTGCAGTGGGTGTGAAGTCTATGGTTTCGATTGTCGCCTTGGGTTTTCTGCTGCTGGGCGGATGTCAGGGTCAGAGTGTGGAGGAGTCGTTTCCGATGAAGGTGGAGGTCGGGAATTTGGCCGCGGTAGATCAGGATGGAGAGAAGACGTCGCTTGCCGCTCTCAATAAAGGAAAGATCGTAGTAGCCGATTTTATTTTCACCAATTGTGATACGGTCTGCCTGCCAATGACGGCGAATATGGCGAAGCTTCAAAAGAAAATTGCAGAGGCTGGACTGGAGGATGAAGTCCAATTGGTTTCGATCAGCGTCGATCCGGAGCATGACACGCCGGAAGTGCTGAAGGAATACAGCAGCCGATATGAATTCGATGCCGGGAACTGGAGCTTCCTGACGGGATACTCCCGGGATGAGATTGAACACTTCGCTAATGTGTCGTTTAAAACTCCCGCAGCAAAGGTCGAGGGTTCGAATCAGTTTGTGCACGGGACCTCCTTTTATCTGGTGAGCGAAAACGGCGTATTGTTGAAGCAGTATGAAGGGGTGTCAAATCCTCCTTATGAGGAAATGATTGGAGATATTGAGCGATTGAAGTAACCTTTCCGGATGGTTCGGGGAGGTTTTTTGTTTGATTGAGGATTTTTTGGGATTAAGGGAGGTTATTCTTCCATTGTAACCGGACTTTTTCATATCCTTCTCACGTCTATTTCAGGAATCATGCCACTTTCGGGAAGGATCAAGCGTGATTTAGGATTTTCATGCGGTATGAAAATTTTTCATGCCAGCTACACGGGAATCATGCCGAATTTCAATTAATCATGCCGACTTGTCGAAAAATCTCTGCCGTGCATCTAAACTCCCCATCCAATAACCCCCAAAACCCCATGCCTTCCTTCTCATTTATCTTTCATCCCCCTTGCTATGCAGGAAAATCCAGCATCCTCACCAAATACTACTCATCATGATACATCACACTGGAGGGATCACTCATGCACACGGGGGAAATCATTCGTTTTTACAGGGAGAAAGCAGGTCTGACCCAGTCTCAGCTCGGAGAGGGCATATGTACCACGACACATGTGAGTAAGATCGAACGGGGAAAAACAGCTTATTCGGATGAGATCATCTCCCTTTTTTCTGAACGGCTCGGGATTGATATCCATCATGAAATCGAGACATTCCAACACCTTGAAAAGCAGCTCCATCTCTGGCATAACAGTATCATCATGAGAAGGATGAATCTTGTGGAAAAGATCAAAGCACAGCTGGAGAAGTCCGCTTTTCTTGAATCCTCCAAGTACGGTACCCATTTTCATCTGCTCATGGCGAGGTACTATATCTTACATCAAAAAACGGAAGCAGCTTGTGCCATTCTCGATTCCATCAATCCTTTGAATCTACCGGCTTTTGAAACCAATCTCTTTCATCATGTCCAGGGGATCATCTATATCAATCGAAACTCGGATGAGAACCAGCAGAAAGCCATCAACGTGTTACAAAAAATTGATATGAATGACTACCATAATCATGAATGCTATTATCATTTATCCATTGCCTACCAATGCGTTGGGAATAAGGTCATGGCATACTTCTATGCGGAGAAAGCACTGGGTTATTTTAAAGAGACGAATAATTACCTTGGTTCCATTAAAGCAGAGTCCGTCATGTTGCTGCAATTAAGTGGTGAAAACCATTTGACCGAAAGGTACCGGAATCTGATCGAGGATTGTGATTCCCTCGGATTCCTTGAGCAAAAAGGAATGCTATTGAACAACTTAGGCTATGAGTATTACAATCGAGGCGATTTTTCACGGGCCAGCCTCTCCTTCAAAGAAGCACTCAAGCTTGCGGAGAAAGGCTCACTCACCTACTTGAGAAGATTGTCAAATTTTACGGATGCCTGCATGGAAGGTGAGCTGTGCACCGATAAAGAGCTGGAGAAGCACATCCACCTTGGGCTCCAATTAAGCAAACGTTTGAAAAGCTCTTTATTTCTTAAGGTGTTCGAACTGTTCTCCCTCAAAAAGAACCAGTGCCGGGATGAATATGTCTCCTATTTGGAACGTGAAGCACTGCCCTATTTTATCGAAACAAGGAACCTGCTGCTGATCGAACGGTATGGAAAGGTGCTTTATGATTACTATGTGGAAAGAGAGCAGCTGAACAACGCCATCCTGTTGACCAGGCAGCTGGAAACAAGTCGGTGAAGAACTCTTGTCAATAAAATGAAAAAATAGGAAAATTCCGTCGAAATACATGATATACTGTTATAAATAGGTATTTGGACGGAGGTACAAATGGCTGATTCTCTACTCATTTTCATCAATATAACCATGAGCGTTCTATTATCGGCCGGCTGCAGCTATTTGGCACTGAAGGAAGCGTTCAAGCGAAACGGCCAGAAACAACTGGTAACCAAAAAGGAGTTATGGCTCCCTTCCTTTATTTATACAATTTTTTATTGCCTGCTCCACGCTTCAGTGACGTTGATGGTTTCATACGACATCTTCATCCAGCGGTTCGTCTATTTCGCTCCGATCTTTATCGTGGTTTGCTTTTTCAGCATTTTTCTTTCTCTACGGCTTTTTCAGGACGTGAATACGGATAAGGTTCACTTCATCAAGGGAGGATTCATTTTTTCCCTGATCATGATGGCGGGGAATTTTGCCACGTATACAGGGTTGATTTATCCTCATGTTGAATTCAAACCGATGTACATAGGGTTGACGATTCTGATGACACTTGGCGTGACGTTTCCTTTTTTCCGGATGCTCCTGCAGCTTAATAATCAGGAAAGCAGTTCCTATGGAGGGAAAACGCACGCATTCTGGAGCTTCATTATGGGGCTTGGTTTCTCAGGAATCACCTATCTGACGGCTTATTCCCTTCTTTCACCGGAGAAATATGGCCCGCAGCTGTCCCGGGTAGAAAACAATCAGATGCTACCCTTCATCATTGAAATGGGCATCCTGCTGGCACTCTGGTTCATCCCGGACCAATTGGCCAATGATTTGCATAAAAAACAGATGAAGGACATTTACGAGAAAGAACAGGAATACAGGTCCTTATATCAGAATAATCTTTCCGCCATTTTTACGTATAATCGGGATGCCGTCATCATAGAGGCCAATAACAGGGCGGCGGAAATGACGGGCTACCCCATCGACATGATGATCGGACAAGGGTTCCATTCGTATGTAATGGAAAAGGATCTGGACCAGATCCAGACCGCTTTCCAAAAATCCCTGATTGGGGAGGCGTCAAAATTCGAAATGAAATTCCCCCACCGGAAAGGGCACATCATGTCCATTCAGGTGATCGTGGTGCCAATTCATCTCAACGGGGAAGTGACGGGTGCACATGTCCTGGCGACGGATATTACGGAGGCGATCCGGGATAAGGAGCAAATCCAGTACCTCGCCTACCATGATGAACTGACCGGATTACCAAACCGGCGCTATTTTAATGAAGAGTTCGAGAAAAAAGTACAGGAGGGTCACGAGCAGATGGCCATCCTGCTTCTCGACTTGAATCGTTTTAAAATCGTCAATGACACATTGGGCCATGGATACGGGGATGAACTCATCTCACGTGTGGGGAAAAGGTGCGTAAAAGTACTGGGTACGAAAGGCTTCATTGCACGGATGAGCGGTGACGAGTTCATTGTCCTGCTCCCTTCCATCGGTTGCCGCAACGATGTCCATAAGGTGGCGGCAGCGATTCATGAAAGTCTGGAGACCCCATTCGATATCGGGGGCCATGACATCATCACGTCCACTTCTATCGGGATATCCCTTTACCCTCAAGACGGGCGTGATTTGTCCACCCTTTTGAAAAAGGCTGATGTCGCCATGTATACGATGAAAAAGAGCGAAGGCGCGTATCAGCTTTTATTTTCCGACCAGCTTGAAGAGAAAGGAATAAACCCGATCGAGCTTGAGGAAAACCTGAGAAAAGCGCTGATCAATGAAGAGTTTGAGCTGTATTATCAGCCTCAATTCTCCTTGACGACGAATAAGATCGTCGGGGTGGAAGCATTGGTGAGGTGGAATCATCCAGTAAAAGGGCTGATTTCACCCGTCGACTTTATTCCATTAGCTGAAGAAACGGGGCTGATCATTCCACTCGGACACCGCATCCTGATTGAAGCCTGCAAGCAGCTGAAAATCTGGATTCAGGAGGGTCATACGTTCAAGGTCTCAGTCAATGTCTCTTCCCGTCAGTTCCACGATGCTACGTTTGTGGACATGGTGAGGGATGTTCTAAACACTTATGACGTCCCCCCTTCACTCATCGAACTCGAGGTCACGGAAAGCACGACAATGCACCATGTGGAAGAAGCCCTGGCAAAACTCAATGCTCTGCGGGAAATCGGCGTGTCGATCGCCATCGATGATTTCGGCATTGAATACAGCTCGTTAAGCTACCTGCAGAAATTCTCGATTCAAACGCTTAAGATTGACCGGAGCTTCATCATGGGACTCGACGATCATGAGTCCAATAAAGCGATCGTATCTGCGATTCATGCCATGGCCAAGCATTTGAATCTGACCATCGTGGCAGAAGGGGTGGAAACAGAATCACAGTTGGCATGGTTGAAGGAATTGGAATGTGAGTATGCTCAAGGGTATTACTTTAGCAGGCCTGTGCCGGCTGGGGAGCTGAAGGATTATATCGATGACATGAGAACAGTTGCGGTTAGTGGATCATAATGTTAATTAGCCCCCTGGATCTTGATGAGATCCAGGGGGTTTTAGCATATATATGATTTAGAACAGGGAAAGGATGAGATATACTCCATCCTCATACCTAAAAAACCTTCCATCAACCTGGAAGGTTTCATCGGTAATCAACATCTGTGGAAATATCGTTCCAAAGAATGGTTAGCGTTTGAGAAGTGCTGCGTACTCCACATTTTTCAATAAAGTTAGTGTCATCCACATAAGTTGGCTGCCCGGCCTTAATCTTTCCACGTACAGTACCTTTTATAAATAGCTTGCCCCCTATTTCAATTTGATTGGCTTCCAAATCACCGGCCACACACATTTTGGAATCACTACTTATGGATAGATGTTTCGAAACGGAAGCGCTCCCTCCAACGTAAACGGTGGTTTTATCCAAATCCATATGTCCGTCGACGCTCATACTCCCTCCAATCAAAACCGTGGAACTGTCCAATCGTAATTGTCCCCCAAAGGCCGTCGCACCTTTTACTTCAAGTATCACCTTTGAAGCATTATTCATATTTTTGCCGAGTGACATAGACCCATCTGTATGAATTTCCGTATCCGTCATACTGTTTGCATTTCCGTCCAGGGCCAAGGCTCCGGTTGTATAAATACGTTTGCCATCCAGGTTATTATGGTTTTGAGCATAGGAACCGGATCCTATAATTAATATTTCTTTACAGGCATTATCTATAAATGTCGGATTTTTGCATTCCTTCCGAACATTTTGAGGTATCGGGATGGAATTAAAATCAGGCAGTTCAACTGATGAATTTGAACCTTTTTTGATAGGGATGGTCATGGTGGTGTGTAAAGTCGTTGTTTTCCCTTCTTTGCTTCCTAAACTTTCAAAGTTCAAGACAAGTGGATTGTCTTTTTGAGGAAGATTAAAGGTTATTTTATCCCTCGGAATTCGAAAAAAAGATTCCGTTTCGATCTGTTTTGTCAAATCTCCATTTTCCAGAGAATCTATGACTTCTGTTCCCAATTTATCACTATCTTTGATGTCGGAAGTCCTCAGAACATTTTTCACTTTTCCTTCAAAATACTCCACACCCATCTCCGCCAACGCCACCGATTGATAGTCCTTCTCCACCTCTTTATTCTGTTTTACACTCGTAAAAGATTGACTCATGAAAGATAACGAAATCACCATGAACACGACGATCATTAATAAGACGGTTACCAGTGCATATCTCTTTCATTTGTTGGTTTAATCGTCATCATTCTTTGCCCCCCAATCGATAGAGAACCGTCTCTAGAACTATAGTATTATCGGAATGAAATTTATCCAATACTGTAAGACTTATATAATTCGAACCATTGATTTTCTTTTTTTGCTCCACTGCAAAACACATGCGGTCATCATGAAACCGTTCTGGTTGTTTACCTTTATCTTTACCATTGTATATTACTTTGATTTCACAATCAGAGCTTTCTATTGAGTAATCATTAATATTCTGGTGTATCCTGGTCAATTTCATATTTATTATATTCGCTTCCTGATGGATACGATTTTGAGAGACTGCCTTTTTGGTATAATTCATCCCTTGAAAGAAAATATTCCATATCACTACACCCACAATTGACAAGATGGTGATAGTAGCAAGGACTTCTACCAAAGTCATCCCACGTTCGTTATGTATCATTGCATAGCCCCCTTACTCATTAACCATCATGTAGCCATAGGTTTCACTTACTACTTTTTGATCTTCAAGGACCTGGACCTGGATTGAATGTGCTTTTGTTGAAGAGGGTGATCCGACCGCGTCCAGATCAGATTGTTTATTGATCATGACATGCAAATTAAATCCATCTATTGCCGCTGTATAATAAAAATACGTATCCGGCTCCGGTCCCGTCTCTTTTTTATATGGAGGCGGCGGGATTACGAGGCTCCCATTATCTTTCCACTCAGCAAGTTCTGTCCTGGCTATGTTAACAGCTTTCATTTTCTCGCCATTATATACATTCATCCTTCCCATCTGGGGAAAGAAATTCACAATGGTTAAGAGAACGATAGATAAGAGCACCATGGATAAAAGCACTTCAAGTAATGTTATCCCTTTTTCGTTGTTCATCCTTGGCCTCCCCCTTATCAAATGATTCCATTTTCCTACACCAATTATATCACTCAGATTCTATTAATCACTAAATCAATCCCTAAAAAAATACAAAAAACCGGTGTCAATCCCAATAGGTTTTGGAACTGACACCGGCAAGCCGTTCAGATGACCATATTCGATTCTACAGGAATCCCAATTGTAAACGTAGTCCACTGATCATCCGAATGACAGTATATATCCCCGCCGTGCTTTTCAATGAGCTTTTTACAAATATAAAGGCCGATCCCCGTCCCGAGGTCCTTCGTCGTGTAAAAAGGTTCAAAGATCGCTTCGATCGTCTCTTCTTTGATCTGAGGGCCATTGTTGGAGATGACGAGATTCGCCCTGCCCTCATTTACATCACAGGAGACATTGATCTGCCTGTGCCCTTCCACTTCCTGAAGGGCGTCGATGGAGTTCATGATGAGGTTGAGAAATACCTGTCTTAACTCATCACGGTTTCCGAGCACCTTGATATCTTCCTCACATCGGAAATCGATTGAAACATCCCCATCAAGGAGGCTCGGGTACAGGAACTCGATGGTTTCTTCCAGGTGATCGGTCAGGATGATTTCTTCCCTTGTACTATCGATCAGGTCTTTTCTCGATACGTGGAGGAATTGGGAGATGCGGTAATTCAATTGCTCGAGCTCATGCTGCATGATATCGAGGTACGGAAGATCAGGATAGCCGTTCTGCAGGAGCTTGGTGAAACCGATGATGGAGGTCAGGGGGTTTCGGAATTCATGAACGAAGCTTGAGCTCATCTGACCAAGGATCGTTAAGCGTTCCTTATGGGTTTGATCGATATACAGTTCCTTCTCTTGAAGCTCCTGCTCTTTGATTTCTGTATATTTTCTGACAGCCAGATAGGAAAAGCGGTCAAATAACGAATTGATATCTTCGATCAAGGGCTGCAATTCCCGCAGTTCGATCCCAGAATTACTTACCCATTTGATGATGGTGCTCTTTCCTATATTCACGTTGTATACAAATTCACTTATATTTACGTTGGCATTGACCCGTTCCTGGGCCGTCTTGTTGGCAAGTGTGGTGATTTCTTCTTCCGTGAGGGGCTTCACAATCGCACGCTTCACTAATTGAAACATCTTCACACCATTGTTCAATACTTCTTCTTTATATATATCATTATCTGAAATGACGATACTTTTGCGCCAATTATGTAGAAATTCGTCTGAATGATCCTCCAGGTATTGTATCAGCATGGTTGAAGCACTAGTCATTGATTGGCATTCCCTTCATTCCGGTTATTGTCGAAATATTCGTTGATAATATCATAACAGAAAATCAGGGGCAGGATGACAATCATTTGGTATTTTATTCAGGTTGGATCGTTTCAATCGTTGAATTGAGAAAGACGAAAGGCCACCCCTGGGGTGACCTTTCGTCTTCACAAATATGAACATTACATGCCGCTCAGCTCTTCCACCACTTGTTGAGAAATGGCCCCTTCTCCGCCAAGTACGGTGTAATACCAGGTTCTATTATCTGAAATATACGTCCTTACCGGTGCTGGCACTTTATTTTTCTGAACCAGAATGATAGGCTCATAGTATTTTGCTGCAAGCACGGATCCTGTTAGGGCATCTGCAAAATTTTCTCCTGTTGCAACTGTAATGATATCCCCCGGAATTTGAAGCTGAGTGGCGATGTTGACCGATGTTTCATAACGGTCTTTACCTGAAAGGCGAGTAGGATTCTTTTTGGCAAGTTGTTTTTCCACCTGCTCTGAGATGACTCCCTTCCCTCCCACTATAATCGTATCCGTAACAGACTTCAGGGCTTCCTTCGTTTCACTCGCTAATTCCTGTTTAGGGCTCAAAAGGATCGGAATCCCATTGGATGCAGCATACGGGGCGATGGATAAGGCGTCCGGGAAGTTACCGCCATAGGCAATGACGGCCTGGTTGTAATCGCCCAATTGTTTGGCGATGTTTGCTGCCGTTTCATATCTTGTTTTCCCTCCGATCCGCTGTACATCCAAGCCGTTTTTCTTCAGTTCCTTGGCAACTTCACCGGATATGGCCCCTTCCCCTCCTAAAATGACCACTTTCTTAGCCCCTAATTCTTTTATTCGTTCTTTCACTTTATTATTTAAGCTGGTCTTTGGATTTAATAGAATCGGCGCATCTTCCTGATAAGCGAAGGGGGCACCTGCCAAGGCGTCAGGAAATGTGGTGTCTCTTGCCAATACAACCGTATCTGAACCATCCGGCCAACCTGCCTTTGAAATTTCAATCGCCGTTTCGTACCGGTCGTTCCCGTATATCCGATACACATTATCTGTGGTTTCTTCACCAGTAAAAGCGGTAAGACCATACACTCCGTCTCCACCAAACATGTTTAGATCAGTGGCTACCAGATAATACGAACCAGGAGGTAATGAATAATAGATCAGGAGCTTTTCACTTCCCTCCTGGAGCAACTCATCCGGATAAATCGCCTCTCCTTCCGGACTGAAAAGCAAATATCCAAGGTCATTGAGGGGCGTCAATGTGGTTCCGTAAATATACGTATCTTGAGTTTCATCCATATTCAAGCTGTAAAAGTCCAAGTCTTCCTCCCACCAGAAGGTTCCGAATACAATATCGTCAAGATTGATAGCGTCAGCCTGATGAGGGGCATCATTAGGTTCCTGTTCATATATATCCCCCATCAATTTCATATCTTCCACCTTCTTCAATCCTCTCATCTTTTCCTTAAGTCCATGAGGGATTGAATCATTGATTGCCTTGGAAGATTGTTGCTTTGAAACTGAGAAAATTTCTTTTTTGATGGATGATGGATCGAATGGAACGGCAGCAAGTGTTGGAGTGATACTGAAACTGAAGATAAGTAGAAACACACATAAGCCGGTGCAGATTTTCTTCATTACCTCAACTCCTATACTATTTATTATGTAGTGCCTTGTTGCTATGCAGAAATGTAAATTTGCGTGAGAGGAATTCAACGGGTGAAACGAATTAATGATTATGTTTATTAATGAGAGCTGGGAGGTTCAGTATTTGAAATAGTGCTAGAGATGGAGAGGGCTTTTAGAAGTATTAATAATATTGGTTTTAGAAAATACGTTTCCTTGGTTTTCGGAAAACTTTTATAAAGATACTGTTTTCTTCTGATCTAAAAATCTTTATCCCAATTATCTTTAATGGAGTCCAAATCTCTTTCATACAATAACTCGGCAAAAGGAAATCCCCCTTTATTCTAATTAAATTTAAATAAATCAATATACTTATATTTACATTATAAGACCAATATCAGAATAATCTATCATTTAAAAGAAAATACTTATCGACAAATTTCTCAATTAAGGTGATCATTTTTATTATAACGAACAGAAGAAGATATATATGAGGATAATTGATTGATTGTATTTTCTCTAATTCAAATAAAAAAAGGAACTTCAATGTATGAAGTTCCCTTTCATCTCGATTCTTTGGCCTGACTCAAACAACTCTAAAAGATTCAAGTGCTCAGTACAAATTCTACCTATAACATTCACTTTAGGGTCACTTTGTAAGTTTCGTCGAACAATCTGTATTTCCCCTCTATACCGCCCATACAGATCATTATCCTGTGTAATCGTCCCTCTTGGTCTCTCCCCGGTATGTTGTGGAGGAATCCCGCTTTCCGTCCTTGTATCCAATAACCGAAACACATCCCGGCCCGGATCCGGCCGAAGCTGGTACTCCCCTTCGATTTCCCCGCTTCCACTGTAAGAGAGCTCGATGACCTCTTCCTGATCAAAGCGTACCAGTTTCCCAAGCAGTTGCTCAGAACAGCCCGGATCGCCAACGAAGACACCCGTTACGCCCCACCGCTTCAATTGTACAGCGCTGATATAAGGGCTTTGATCGCGATGGTCTTCCAAAGTGGGAAGGCCCAGATGTAGAGGCCCCCGCTTCTTTTCATCCCCTGGTATGAACGCATAGACGGGAATACCGAGCGTATCATAAAGGTTTTGCTGCCCCAGAAAATACTCCTCATCCAGGCCCGTTTCCGGTTTAGGATAAAAGTTATGCCAGGCAATCATGTTTTCTGTTGCTAGCCCGCTTTCAATCCAACCCTGAAGTTCTTTTTTTCCAACGGTACTCGCATTAATAGCGATCCGAAACTGACGGGATAACTGGAGCATTTCATCCGTCGTGAATCCATCGTCCAGTCTCAGGGACGTGACGCCCAGTTCCTTCACCTCTTCAAAATGATGAAGCCCTAACATGGCAGGTGTCTTTTTCGAGACATCGGCAAATACCCGGAACCCTTCCCTTTTAAAAAGGGAGAGGAGATCCCTCACCCGCTTGGGGCTGATACCTGATTCTTCAGGAATATGAAGGGAGGTAAAGGCGAGTTTGACACCCGATGAAGAAGCGCGGAGGATTCGCTCTTCCGCGTCTTCATCAGACACATAGACGGATATTCCGATCATTCAAACTCACTCGCCATTTCATCCTTGAACCCGAACAGGTATGTCAAAGCAAATCCTGCCGCATAGGCAATCAATAGTCCAAGAGTATAGTAGAGAATCTCCCCTGCGTTGACCAGGAAGATCAACGGCAGACCGGATACCCCGATGGCGAACGTCGCCACATCAAAGTACGCCTGGAATGCCCCACCGAAGCCTGCTCCTAAACAAGCCGTCAGGAACGGTCGGCCTAAAGGAAGGGTGACACCAAAAATCAGTGGCTCACCGATTCCAAGCATCCCCGCAGGCAGCGCCCCTCCGATTGCCCGCTTCAGCTTCTTCTTTTTCGTTTTCATGAAGATGGCGAACGCCGCCCCGACCTGACCGGCTCCACCCATGGCCAGGATCGGTAATAACGGATCGTCCCCGATTGTGTTGATCAGTTCCAAATGCACCGGTGTCAATCCTTGATGCAAGCCTGTCACCACGAGTGGCAGGAAGGTTGCGCCAAGGACGAATCCGGCAACAAGGCCGCCCATATCAATAAGAGAAAGAAGGCCATTTGTAATAATGTCTGAAATAAATCCGCCGACCGGCATAAATACCGTGTACGTCAATAAGCCTGTAACGAGTAACGCAATCGTAGGCGTCACAATGATATCGATCGCCTGCGGGATGACCTTACGAACATTCTTTTCTACAAAAGCCATAAAGATGGCAGCAATCAAGACACCGATCAATCCGCCACGGCCAGGCAATAAGTTTTCTCCAAATAGCGTCACATCACCAATGGCGGGATTGATGATCAGAATCCCGGCCAAGCCACCGAGTGCCGCCGAGCCTCCGAATTCCTTCGCCGCATTCATCCCGACAAGGATACCGAGGTAGCCGAATAATCCACTTCCGATGATGGAAAGCATCATGACAAGCTGGGATTCCCCGCTCAGCCAGCCTGCCTGTACGAAGAACTTCGTGAACCCTGTGATCAATCCTGACGCAATCAGCGCAGGAATCAGGGGAATGAAGATATTCGCCACGCGTCTGAGAAGCAGCTTGAATGGGGTCGCGTTCTTTTTCTTCAGGTCGGCCTTTTGTTCTGCTGCCCGTGCCTTCAGGTCAAGTTCCCCTTTTGTGGCGGCAACGAGCTTCCCGAATTCTTCCGTCACCTTATTGACCTTCCCCGGTCCCAGGATGACCTGATACGTTTCATCTTCCACGAACCCAAGGACACCCTCGGTTTTTTTGATTTCTGCTTTCTGAATGAGATCTTCGTTGTACACTTTCACTCTTAATCTCGTCATGCAATGTTCATAGCTTGCGATATTATCAGCACCGCCAAACCGTTCCAATAAGACTCCAGCCAGTTCTTTATTCGTCAATTTCACCTTCCCCTTTCGTTCTTTCACTCTATTGATGGCCCCTCCCATTCTATTTCTATGAACGGATATGGACAGGTACCCCTATACGATAAGACTATTTTTCTATGGCCAGACGGACATATCCGTTGGCATCTTCCAGGCGGTTCTTCGCTTCTTCATATCCGCAGCCGAGAGTAATCATCACAATCGAAGGTTTCACTTCATTATTCGCCTTCTTCAATGTCGCTGCGGCCGTTTCTTTATCAGCCCCCGTGATGCTCTCGATGATGCCGATCGCCCGCTGCTCAAGCTTGTAGTTACTGATATTCACATCCACCATCAGGTTTCCGTAGGCTTTCCCAAGCTTGATCATGCTTGCTGTGGAGATCATATTCAGGACCATTTTCTGAGCCGTACCCGCCTTTAACCGTGTGGACCCCGTCAGTGCTTCGGGACCTGCATCCACTTCGATGGCAAGCTCTGCTTCGGCAGAGATTTTCGAGCCAGTATTACAGGAAAGAGCCACTGCCGTCGCGCCTACTTCCCGTGCATATTTCAGGCCACCGATGACATAAGGGGTACGCCCGCTTGCCGCTATTCCGACAACGGTATCCAGAGGAGTCAGTCCGAATTCTTTCAGGTCGGACACTCCTAATCCCTCATCATCCTCGGCTCCTTCCACCGCCTTCACGAATGCCTTCTCACCGCCGGCAATCAATCCGACGACGACATCACTGTCCACGCTGAACGTCGGAGGGCATTCCACCGCATCCAGGACACCCAGCCTGCCGCTGGTGCCGGCTCCCATATAGATCAATCTTCCGCCTTGTGAGATCGATGTCACGACCTTATCGACGACTTCCTCTATTTGTGGGATGACGAGCCGGACGGCTTCCGCCACCTTCTGATCTTCCTCGTTCATCATGTGAAGAATCTCGCCGGTACTCGCTGTATCGATCCCGAGCGTATTCTGATTCACCTTCTCTGTTGATAATTCAAAAACATTATCTTCTTTCACAAGTCATTCCTCCCAGAAATCTGTATGCGTTTTCATTACCTTTATTATACTCGTTTTTAAAATAATATTTCAATTACATTTTGTATTATATGAAATTAAATTTTAGAATAGACCATTGTTTTTGATGGGAATAGTGGGGAAGTTTTCTATTTTAATAGAAAAACGACAAATAGGAGTTGGAATACATTCCCTACTCCTGTTTTTTTGATATTCGATTGTTTGTTCCCTTTTAAAGGTCCGTCCCTCAAAGTTGGGGGCCGAGTTCGTCCAGGTTGTGATGGGGTGAGTGGAACCCTGGCAGATGGAGTCCGGTTTCGTTGCGGTTCATGGATGAGATGGTTGGGATGGTTGAGAAGTGGGTCATGGTGATGGCTGCTCTCTCCCTCTGTCTGGTGATGACACTTTCTGAACAGTTGATTTCAAGCTGCTCTCCGTTGGTGAAATGCACATAGGTTTTTCCTTCTCTGGTGGAGGTGAATTCGATATGCTGGCAGAACAGCCATATGCAATCATAATCGGTAGGGGCCTTGGTGGGTATCGCATAGATGTATTGCTGCGGGCAGATCATGAGAGGTGTTTTTCTAAGGTAGTCGAATGCATGCCGCACGGCTTTGATCCTTCCATCGTACGTGGACCTGTAAGTCATGCAAGATTCATCCAGAATTTCCATTGCGGTTTTTTCGCTGAATGCCTTTCTACCACCGAAGTCATGGACCACTGACTGATGAACCCCATCATACGCCGGGCAAATTGCCACAGTCCTTCGAGTAACCATTTCTTTAAAACCTTTCAAATCAAACACCATCCTTTTTCCCTTTTTATATAAGCCTCTATTATCAGATTTTTCTTGGATATGAGACTTTATTACTATTATATACCAATCCCAGAATATTTCCATTTATATTTGTATATTTTTAAGAAAAATCTCATAATTTGAGGAAATGGATTATTTCCTGGGAGATAGTGTCGAAAAAATGCTTTTACCTGCAAAAAAATCCTCCATTTGATACATAAGATATCAAATGGAGGATGACTATTTTTATTGGGCTAAAAGTGATTCAATCACAGAATCCGAGATGGCTCCCTCTCCACCGAGGATATAATACTGATCCGTAACGGGAGCGAACATCGCAAGGGTATCCATCGTTGTAAACTGTGCCTCTTTCGGATGAGTCAGGACGACAGGATTCCCTTCAACCGCTGCAAGGGCAGAACCGGCAAGGGCATCAGGATAGTTCTTTCCAGTCGCGATGAAAGGAGTGGTGATGTTCAATTCACCTGCGAAATAACTGATGATGCTGCTATTCGTTTCATAACGGTCACTTCCACTCAATCGCTCATAGTTCATGAACTCTTCAGCCACCATTTCCGGTATGACGGATTCGCCGCCGATGACGTAGAACTGCTCGAACATGCTTTCTTCAATATAGTTCTGAACAGAATCAGGTGTTCCGTTCTTTGATGTTAATAAAATCGGCATCTCCAATCTAGCCGCTATCGGGGCAATGGAGAGGGCATCCGCGAAGCTTTGGCCGGTTGCCACGACTGCCCGATCCGTGAAGCCCAATTGTTCAGCGATTTTCACGGACGTTTCATAACGGTCGGCACCGCTGATGCGGGAAACCGTCTTGATACCTAAATCTTTCACTTCTTTCTCGACATTTGCACTAATGACCGATTTTCCTCCAACCAGTATCACCTTCTTCACTTTCAGGCGCTTCAATTCGTCCTTCACCGACTTAGGAAGGGTGGTCGTATTGGTCAAGAGTAATGGTGCTTGGTGGTGATAAGCTAGCGGTGTGGCGCTCAATGCGTCCGGATAATTACGCCCCGTCGCAATGACCGCTACATCCGATTGCTCCCAGCCTTTACTTGAAATCTTCACGGCCGTTTCATAACGATCGCTTCCGAAGATCCGTTCCGTTCCAATATTAGCTTGAGCGATTCCTGTCACTGCACCCAATGCATCCAGTCTTCCCCAGCCGGAGACGGTATCATATCCCGGAAGGACCATTTCTGCAGGGTATGGATACTCATCTTCGTAGTAGTAACCATCACCCGGGTTATCTTCTTCACTAAATGAAATATCAAGGGCTGTCCTTGTTAATACCCTTTCGACTTGAGCAGGCGTCAATCCGGCATCCTGGGATAGCAGCAAACCGGCTACCGCAGCTACGTGAGGTGTCGCCATGGACGTTCCACTCATATACGTCACGTTTCCATCGGGCACAAGACTTGGGATATCCGTCCCAGGTGCCACAAGGTCGATTCCATTTCCAAAGTTTGAGTAATCTGAAACAAGGTCCATATTATTTGTCGCCCCGACAGACACGACATATTTTGAGGAGCCGGGATAAGAAATCCCTTCCATCCCGTCATTACCGGTTGCGGCTACGACGGTCACTCCATGGTCATGGGCATATTTCAGCGCATACTCGATGACACGGCTATATGAACCGCCAAGACTTAAATTAATGACCTGTGCCCCGTGATCGACGGCATATTTGATCCCGTAAGCGATTTGTTCTGTATCACCACTTCCTGAAGCATCGAGTACTTTAACAGGAAGAATCTTCGCATGAGGGTTGATTCCCGCCATGGAGTAATGATTATTCGCCTCTGCTGCGATAATGCCCGATACATGTGTTCCATGGCCGTGGTCGTCCATCGCATCTGAATTGCGTCCTACAAAATTATAGCCGTCCTCTTTCAGGACAACATTGCTTAAATCGGCAAGGGTGTGATCCACTCCCGTATCGACTACGGCAATGACCGTATCCTTAAGCGTTTTATCCTTTAGAAGCTCTTGAAGCTCTTCGTATTGAATATCCGCATCTGGTGTACCACCGTTGTCCCCTTTATTATCAAGGGACCATTGGTACGGATATTGAGCATCTGTTGATAGGGCTTTATACTGCTGAACCGGTTCAACGAATTCCACTTCATCAAGCTGTGAAATCTCTTTCGAAGCAGCTTGTACTGAAGCGGCAGATGCCTTTCCTTCCACCACATACATATTAGAGAAGAACGCATCCTTCGACTTTAACGGAGAAACAGATTCCACATCCATTGATTTCGTTTTCCCCTGGATCGTTGCTGCGGCCTTTTTATCCTTTAGTTTCACAATCAAGCGTGTTTCTTCACCAGCTGACTTAACAGGGGAAAGTCCTGCTTTCGCCAAAATCGAAGAAACGGTTTTACTCGTCAGGTTCGAAATCCCGACGTTTTTAGCTGTGCTTGCAATTTTCTCCTGGATGAAATCCGGAGTCGATTCAAGTGCATGGTTGTATAGATCATTGATTGCTTTCTGATCTTCTTTAGTGATGGTATATGAGCTTGCACTGCCATTCGTTGCAACATCGGCAAATAAGTCCTTTAATTGAACAAGATCCCGGTAAACATCATCACGCAGCCCTTTGCTGAAGACCATTTTCGAGCTGATGAAAGGAGCCGCTTTGTAATAAAGTGCCGATAGATCTTGGCCATTTTCTGTTTTCGCTAGAACCGTTTCACGGACGGTACGTAAATCTCTTAAAATACTTTTTCCATTTTCTCTTTCTTTCGTACTTAACTCCGCCGGACACTCCTCAGCGATGGCTTCGTCAGATGGAGGCAGCGTCACGCCATCATAACTGATTGTGTACGGAGTCACCATATCGTCCATTTCTTCATCGAACTCTGCATACTCTTCTTCCATCCCATACGATTCAATCTTAATGTAATAAGGACCTACCCATGAGATCGGGAAGTCGATGATCGCTGGTTCGTTTTCATAGGAGTAACTCATATAACGGTCAAAAGCACGATTGTCGATGGCATTTTCCAAGCTTGAATAAATCGTTACATTTACTTCACTTTCAGACTGAAGCTTTACCCGTAAATGAGTGTAGTCGGCAATCTCCCTTTCAGAAGGATCGACCTTATACCAATGAACGGTCTCTGATGCAGCGAATTCCCCATCGACAGGGTTCCCGATCGTCAACGTCCCTTCCTCATTCGGTACACCAGACTCTTCCGCCCCTGCTTCCTTCACGGAAAACTGGCTGAAGATAAGCGAAAAAACGAAAACCAAAGCTACTAAACTACGAATCTTCCTTTTCATTAGAACCTCCACTTATTAATAAAATGAACTACAAAATCTATTAAACCACAGAAAGTTTAAATTGGAAATATTTTATATATAAAGGAAAATATAGTTTATTAGTAGTTAATATAGAAAACAAAAAATAGAGCCAGCCACGGTTCATGTTGAACAGTGGCTGGCTCTTTTCATTATAGAGGTCCGTCCCTATATCCCGGTCAGGAACATGGACAGTGCCGGGAAGTAGGTGATGAGTAAGAGGTCGAATACCATGACGATAATGAATGGTGTGACGGCCCGGATTAGTTTATCGTAGGAAACATCTGCGATTCCTTTTACGATGAAGAGGTCCAGTCCGACTGGAGGTGTGATCAACCCGATGGAAAGATTCACAACCATGACGACTCCGAAGAATACGGGGTCGATTCCCACTCCCATGGCAATTGGCAGAAGCAAAGGTGTCAAAATCGTAATCGCGGCAGAAGCGTTCAGGAAGCAGCCTGCGATGAAGAATATGATATTGAACATAAGTAAGATGAGCAGCTTATTATCAGAGATGCTGGTCACAAGCTGGGTCAGTTGCTGTGGAATCTGTTCTGCCGTCAATAGCCACCCGAATAAGTTCGCCGCAGCGATGATAAAAACGACCATCGCTGTCATCTTGCCCGCTCTCAGGAATGACTCGGGTATATCCTTCCAATCCATATCTTTGTAAACGAATTTATTGATAATGAATGCATATGCTGCCGCTGCAGCCCCTGCTTCGGTCGGAGTGAAGATGCCTCCACGGATCCCGAAAATGATGATCAGCGGCAGGACGAGGGCCAGTGCCCCTTCAACCAATGTACGCCTGAATGTAGTGAATTCAAACTTCCCTGCTTCTTCGGAATAGTTATTCTTTCTGGTGATCCAATAATTCAACATCATGATGGAAAGACCGATGATGATTCCCGGGACAATCCCTGCGGTGAACAGATCCCCGATCGACACCCCCGCGGTCACTCCATATACGATCATAGGAATGGAAGGGGGAATGACAACCGCAATCGTACCGGCACTTGCTACCGTAGCGGCAGCGAAACCTTTATCGTACCCTTTCTGTTCCATCATGGGGATCATCATTTTCCCGACTGCAGCCGTATCAGCAGCCCCCGAACCTGAAATCCCCGCGAAAAACATACTCGTCAACGTCGATACCTGGGCCAGGCCTGCACGAATCCAGCCGACCGTCGCAAAGGCAAAGGCCGCAATCCTCCGTCCCATGCTTCCGGACATCATGAACTCCCCCGTCAGCATAAAGAACGGAATGGCCAATAGTGGAAATGAATCCGTCGATGTGATCAACCTCTGAGGAATGACTTCCAGTGGAACATAATATATACTCGCGAGGAATCCGGCTACGGAAGCCCAGATGAGAGAAATGGCGATCGGGACTCCTATCAGCATTAATAGAAACAACACACCAAGAGCGACTAAAGCAACGGTCATACGATCTCCCCCTTTTCATTAACTGATATTTGTTTGCTGCTGGACTTCTTCCACCTTCATGGCGTCTTCCACGACAACTTTTCCTTCTTTCACTTCATATATATTGTTGACAGAATGGATCAGACAAATCACGGCGCTCACCAGAACGGTAACGTAAATGAAGGTCATGTTGATCCCCATCGCCGGGGAGATCTGCAGTTTCGTATATTGCAGGATTCTTCCGCCAAAAAATATGAGAAAAAGAAACAGGGCCGAGTTGATAACTTCCATAAAATAGTGAAGATACTTTTTTGATTTTTCAGATAAATAATGGTGCAGGATTTCTACTTGAGCATGACCTTTTGCTTTGTATACGATACCGATTCCCAGAAATACAATCCATACAAATAAATAACGAATGAGTTCTTCCGCCCACGTCAAGTTAAAGACGGAAAAGTCCACCATAGGCAAAGCATCATTTAAAAAGGTGCTTTGAAGAACAAATCGGGAAAAAACCTGATAAACGGTAGTGATAAACGCAATCATAAAGAACCCTATCATGATCCATCGACTGAACCGATCCATCCTATTACTCAAGTGAAAGACAAACTGTTTCATCGTGTAACCCCCTTTTATTCCCGTAAACTTTCAATCTTCTCAAATAACTCTTTTCCGATGGATGCTTCAAACTCCTTGTAAACAGGTTCAACTGCCTTTCTGAATGATTCTCGATCAGGATTCTCCTCGATTTGGATATCTGTTTTCTTTAAATCTTCGAGAAGTTTCTCTTCGTCTTCAAGTGCTACCTGTCGTTCATATTGGATGGCTTCTTTTGCAGATTCATCGACCACTTTTTGTAGATCTTCCGGGAGGGTGTCATGGGTTGTTTTACTCATGATGAATACGGCGGCATCGTAGTTGTGGGCGGTCAAGGATAAGTATTTTTGAACTTCGTTGAATTTATTGAGGTAAATCTGGGCCAGCGGATTTTCCTGTCCGTCTACCACATGCTGCTCTAAAGCAGTATACAATTCCCCGAACGGAATCGGGACGGGAGTGGAATCAAGTGCTTTGATGAAAGAAATATAGGGTGGTGATTCTTGGACGCGGAGCTTCAGATTCGCTGCATCGGCACTGGTCTTGATCGGTTTCTTGTTATTCGTCATATGTCTCCAGCCGTTTTCCATGTACCCGAGATTAATGAGTCCCCTGTTCTCCAGGTCAGAGGCAATATCCTTTCCAACCTCACCATCCAGCACTTTAAATGCATGTTCCCTGCTTTCGAATAAGTATGGAAGATTAAGAAGGTTGAACTTTGGTGCAAAGTTGGTGACAGGAGCCACAGAACCTATGTGGAAATGGATTGATCCGATCTGGGCGCCTTCAATTTGGTCACGTCCGTTCCCGAGTTGACTGCTCGGGAAGATATCGATTTGAATCCTGCCGTTTGATCTTTCTTCAACCAGTTCTTTGAATTTCAACGCACCTTTGTGATATGGATGTGTTTCTGTCTGCAGATGTCCAAGCCTCAGCACGTACTCTGCCGATCGTTCATTTCCCTTTGCCTTGTTTGAACATCCACTTACCAGGATCATCATGATGATGGTTAGTAATGCCACGTACTTTTTCATGTAACACCCTCCTACTACCAAAATGTAAGCCCTTACAAATTTCTGTAGTTTAAATGATTACATTCTAGATGCAACACTCTAATGAAAGTCATGACATAGCCATCATCACGACTTATTCTACTCCAAGGGGTGACCCACGCAATGTATTCTTGACCAGCCATGCCAAGTCCTTCTTAAACCAATATAATGGGACTTTGGGTATACATCAGCATGATCCACATTTAGGTACAGTCACCCAACCACTAATACTTATTTTATTTTCAATTTTCTAAAAAATCAATACTTTTTCACAATTTACAGAAAAATAATCATTGAATGAACCAGTTAAAAGTGGTTTAATGGAATTATATTGGTTGGGTCACTGTACCATTCGTATATTTTCATGAAACTAAAGGGGGTTTTAAAGTGAGTCCGATTGGAGCTGCAAAGACGAAGGAAACGTCTATTTCCTTGGAATCCAGGAAGATGCGTAAATCACTTCGATTAAAAAAGGGTTGGATGAAAGGAGTCATCTTAACTTTAGTACTTGCTTTACTCGCGGGGATTGTAGCGGATTTCCCCATCTTCTCCGTCATGGGTGTGATGATTATTTCCATACTGCTCGGGATGAGCTGGAAGGGATTGATGGACGTTCCGGCTGATGCTGCCCCTGGGATCACTTTCAGCAGCAAGATATTACTGAGGGCCGGGATCATCCTCATGGGATTGCGATTAAACTTTGAACAAATCCTTTCCGCCGGCTTCTCCATTGTGATCATTGATGTTGCAGTCATTGTGTTCACACTGGTCTTCATGTTATATCTCGGAAAGCTTCTATCCATTGACCGCCATCTCTCAACATTGATTGCAGTCGGAACGGCCGTTTGTGGAGCTGCAGCCATAGTTGTCGTTGCACCCCTCATAGGGGCAAAAAAAGAACTGACGGCCATTTCGGTGGCCTTCATTGCCATCATGGGAACAATCGTGACGATATTCTATACGTTTTTATATCCCGTCCTCGGCTTCACCCCATATGAATACGGTATATTGACGGGGTCCACCCTGCATGAGCTTGCCCACGTGATCGCCGCTGCCACCCCTGGTGGAGACATCAGCAGTGATACAGCCATCCTTGTTAAACTTGGGAGAGTCGCCCTTCTAATCCCCGTTGCCATTGTGCTGGGCTCCATCTTTTCCAAGAAAAGCGGAAACGTCCCTGCCCAAAAGCGGACATTCAAAGATTTACCTGTTCCCTGGTTCATTTTCGGGTTTTTATTCATGTGCTTAATCAATACTGTGGGATTTCTACCTGACGCATTGACTAAAATGCTCATTGCATTAAGTATTCTGCTTTTATCCATGGCCATGGCCGGTCTTGGCCTCAGTGTCAATTTCTCTGAATTCAAGAAACTAAGTTCCAAAGTGCTGATAACAGGTGTCGCTGGATCTTTTGCCTTGATCTTATTGGGCCTTCTCCTTACGAAGTTGTAGGGCCCCGAATGTTTCACTAGAGGTTGAGCCACCTGACATGGTAAACTGAATATACAGAATGATCCCTGTCATGACATGTATCTATTCAGGCGGGAATCAATCACATGTAAGTCTAAGAAGGTTGGTACAACCTGATGAAGCTACCATTTTACAAATGGATAGGGGCGATTATATGCAATTAAATCGAAAAGGCATATCTGAACAAGTGGCAGATAGCATAAAGAAGAAAATACAAGATGGCGAATTCAAAGTCGGAGACAAGATCCCCGGGGAACGGGAAATGGGAATCGAGCTTTCCGTCAGCCGGAATACGGTGAGGGAAGCATATAAGATCCTGGAAGCATACGGCTATATCACGGCGAAGCACGGGACCGGCGTATTCGTAGCAACACCTGAACATCAGATTCAAAAAATGACGGAAGCGTTCTTCGTATCTTCCGACCAGATCGATGATTTCTTCAGCGTTCGTAAGATACTGGAGGAGTGGACGGTGAAATGGTCCATCGAGAACTCCAACGAGGAGCAATTCCGTGAATTGGAACAGATCCTGGAAGAAGCCAACGAGATCCTCGGCGCCGGGGAAGTGGATTATGAAAGGCTTGCGGAGCTTGACCATAAATTCCATCTAACATTAGCGAACAATTCAAATAACATCGTTCTCATCCGCATCATGAATTTCCTTATTGATCTACTATCGGAATCACGCACCAAATCGATCCAGATCCCCGGCAGGGCCATCCAGTCGGTCCAGGAGCATGTGAGGATACTGGAAGCCATGAAACAGAACAATATCAATCTGGCTCAGAAATACATGAAAGAGCATATAGATAGCGTTGAGCATTCCATTAAAGAAAATATCGATTCCATTTAACTTCACAATGAAAGCCAGCTTCCTCATCCCGGAAGCTGGCTTTTTTTGATTATCGGTTAATGGCTTGTTGAGAAGAGAGCGGCAAAGGGAATTCCACTCCGTACCGGCTCCCCAATGACTGCAGCTCCTCCAACACACTCTCGGATAACTGCACACCCTCCTGTTGACGTTTGTCCCGCTCCCTTTTCCTTCTTTCTCCCGGATAACGGATTTCATCGTTCCCCGGTGCTTTCGGAACGTCCTTCATTTCGACCAACAAGCTTTTAATAGACTCAAAGAATACATTCACGTTCATGAATTTCTCAATATCCATCAGGATGAAAAAGTGCCCTACATTCGCATTCCCCTTTTCCCCATCCTCATAAATACTCTTCACATGAGGTCCGAACGCAGCCCCCGTCAAGAGCCCTGTCAGGATTTCGACCGCCAGTGCCAGTGCTGACCCCTTTGCTCCCCCTAAAGGCAGGACAGACCCATTCAGGGCCGCCTTCGGATCATTCGTCGGCTCCCCTTTTTCATCGATAGCCCAACCGTCCGGGATCATCTGTCCCTGTTTCTCCGCCAGAATGATTTTTCCCCTCGCGACAATGCTAGTGGATAAATCGATGATGACAGGCTGGTCATCCCCGGTGGGAAAACCGAAAGCCATAGGGTTTGTGCCGAAGAATGCTTCCTTCCCTCCCCACGGGGCTATGCCAGGGGGCGAATTGGTGAAACCGATACAGGCCAGGTTCTCTTCACAAGCCAGCTGGCAGAAGTAAGAGGCTGTCCCGAAGTGATTGCTATTACGAATCGCGATGGCTGTCACACCGCTCTGTTTGGCCATCTCGATCCCTTTTTTGATCGCCTTATAGCTGATGACATGACCAAGCCCATTATCGCCGTTCACCATGAGGACAGACGGGCTTTTTTCCTCCATTACAATGGATGGGGTCAGATTGATCCTTTGATCGGTGAAGCGCTTGGCATAGATGGGCAGCCTGCTGATCCCGTGGCTGTCCACCCCTTCTAAATTGGCTCTCAAAAGGGATTCTGAGACGACTGCGGCATGATCCCCCATCATCCCCATTTCCTCTAACACCGTTTTGCAAAATTGTCGTAAATCAGATTCGGCATACGTAGTCATTTTCTGCTCCTTTTCATTCATAATGTCCTCTCCATAAACATGGACTCCCCACACATAAAATGTGCAGGGAGTAAGGAATCAGGCACTGCGATATAATTTCGTCATAACAAACTCTTTATGACCTAACGCTTCCGCACATGTGAGTCGTCCGTTCACCGTACGGCAGATCATTTCCATTAATTGATCTCCGGCCTGCTCCAAGGAAATTTGACGGGAGAGGAGTCCCTGGACATCCACATCGATATGTTCGCTCATCGTACCCGCCGTAATCGGATTTGCCGTGATTTTCACAACCGGCTCAATCGGGTTACCGATGATATTCCCCTGGCCTGTCGGGAAAAGGTGGAGGACCGCTCCGCCGGCAGCCATAAGGGTGATGCATTCTGCCGCTGCAGAGGACGTATCCATGAAATACAGCCCGTTGCCATTGGCCGGTGCTTCAGCGGGATCCAATACGCCGATGACCTCTTTCGTACCGGTCTTGGCAATATTACCAAGTGCTTTCTCTTCAATGGTGGAAAGTCCTCCGGCAATATTACCCTGAGTAGGCTGGGACCCTAATAAATCGACTCCCTTTGAATCGATTTCACCTACATAGTCATTGTAGACCGCCATGAACTTCTCATGTAATTCAGGTGTCGCCATCCGGTCGCGGATGAGATGCTCCCCGCCTGTCAATTCCGATGTCTCACCGAAGAATACAGTGGCACCGGCTTCAACCAGACGGTCGACCGCCTGGGCCACCGTAGGGCACGATCCAAGACCTGTCGTCGTATCAGACTCACCGCATTTGATACTGACGGTCAAATCCTTCAATTCCACAGGCTCTTTCTGAAGCTCCGAAGCCCACTGAGCATACTCCTTCGCTTTCCATGAAGCAGCACGGATCGTTTCTAAATCCCCGTTTCCTTCAATGGAGAAGTATGAAACAGGCTTCCCGGTCTCAGCAATCCCGTCAGCAATCTTCTTCGACCAGTTCTCTTCGATCCCAATGACCACCACAGCCGCCACATTAGGATTGGAGCCCGTTCCAATCATGGTTCTGAAGTGCAGGTCAAGATCGGGTCCATACTGAAGTCTTCCATAAGCGTGAGGCAAGGCCAATGTACCTTGTACTTGTCTTGCCACAGCTTCACAAGCCGCATTCGAAATATCATCCACCGGTAAAATAATGACGTGATTACGAATTCCAACTTTTCCATTCTCTCTGCGATAACCGTATAATGTTTGTTCCATCCTTACCACCTCGCCGTTTTAATGTTATGAGTGTGGACGTAGTCTCCTACTTCCCATTTTTCCGTCGTTACACCAATTTGAACGCCATATTTCAGCACTGGCTCATCCTTGTCTAAAGAGACCAATGAAATCTTGTGGCCCAATGGAACATCCCCTTTAGAGGTGACTTCCACTTCTGAATTATCATCCATGAAGATCCCCACCACTTTTTCCCCCGCTGCAATCGGGGATGTGGCGACTCCTACGTGATCACCGTTGTGATGGATAAGAAACTTATGGGTGCTCACCGCTTTTGAATCTTGAGCATTTCTTTCCGTAACCTGACTATTGTGACTCATTATGGTGCCTCCTTTTAAATTGGTTGAGTGACCCAACCACTTAATCTATCTTTATTAAACCACCTATGGATCTGTTAGTCAATGAGATTATTTAAATTTTCAGAATTTATTTTCGACAAATTACACAGTGCAGAGAGAACGCTCTCCTTTTAGTACTTTCCCGATTTCCTTGGCCACCAGAAAGGACGTTCGAACCTGTGATTCTTCTGTCAATCCGGCTACGTGAGGGGTAAGGGTGACGTTTTCACAAAGAAGCAGGGGATGGGAGTCCAGGATCGGTTCCTGTTCCAACACATCCAGATAAGCTCCTGCAATCTGCTGATTCTGTAAGGCTGCAGCCAAGGCCTGCTCATCGATGATGCCCCCCCTTGATGTATTGATGACATAGGAAGAAGGCTTCATCCTATTTAATTCGGGTGTTGAAAGCAGATGCTCGGTTGATGGAGTCAAAGGGACATGAAGTGATATGAAATCGGATTCCAGCAACAATTCCTCCAGGGTTTCTTTTACGTGTACACCGGTTTCTGCCACCACATGATCATATTCTGTAATGAACGGGTCATAGCCGATGATCGTCATGCCAAATGCATGGGCCCGCTTTGCCACACGATGGGAGATTTCCCCGAGCCCGATCAATCCAATTGTTTTCTGATAAAGCTCCCCACCCGTATATTTCTTTCGATTCCATCCTCCATTCCGAACATCGACACTTGCCAAATGAAGGGGTCTTGATGCACTCAGGATCGCCGTGAGTACATACTCCGCCACGGAAGTTGCATTGGCATGGCGGGCAAATACCACCGGGATCCCCTTCTCTTTCGCCCGTTTCACATCAATATTATCCAACCCGACCCCGAGCCTCCCGATGGCCTTAAGGCGGCTACCCGCTTCCATTAATTCTTCATTGACGATTGTCTGGTTCCTGACAATCACCGCGTCATATTCAGGGATAACCTGAAGCAGCCTCTCTCTGTCTGTCCACAGATTTTCATCATAGTGGACCTCAAATCCTTGATCCTTAAGCTCTTCAATGCCTTCACTCCAAATTAACTCCGTGATTAATGCTTTCATTTCCATTCCTCCCCTAAGTCATTCCTTTATGGTTCAGTCACCCAACCAATAACTACTTTCATTTAATCACTTTCCGGTTGCCCGGTCAATATTATTTGAATATTCTATATGTTTTAAGAGTTCTTCTAATAGGTTCTACGTATCTATGAAATCCCCTCCTTGAAGAGTGCACATCCCATTCATTTCTTCCCTTAAACAAACGTTTGATTAGTGAGACTAAATCCTTTCGTAGCAATGATAGTGCCGTTAAACGATCGTTTAATAGAAAAAAGCCCCGGACCATTTATAAAATAGTCCAGGACTCTAGCGTTTAAATTTACTTCACTAATTTCTCAACCACACCACTCTCAACGGCGCCTTCCCCACCTAATATCATGAAGTGCTTCAGTCCGTTTTCCATCACCAATCCTTTTGTCTGCTGAGGCAGGTCATCCTTTTTCACCAGCAGTAAAGGAACCTCATTGATTGCCGCGAAGACTGACCCCGTAAGAGCATCGGCAAAATCCTGGCCGGTTGCAACTACTGCATAGTTGGCAGGACCCTGGAACTCCTTATAGATGGCGGCGGCTGTATCATAACGCGTGTCACCGGCCAAACGTTCTCCGTTTTTAAATGTTAAATCTTCACTGATGACGCCACCTCCCCCAATCACATAAGTGTTCTCGACATCCTGAAGGGCGAATCCCGTTGCTTCTGGAACCGACATGGTCTCCGTTAGCAAAATCGGATACCCTTGCTGGGCCGCATAAGGAGCAACGGCCAGGGCATCAGGGAAGTCATATCCGTACGCCACCACTGCCGTATCTGAATGACCCAATTCATTCGCGACGAACGCGGCCGTTTCGAACCGGTCATCTCCCCCGATTCGATCCACGTTGAGTCCCAGATCTTCAAGCTCCGACTCGATCTTCTCCGGTACGGCTCCCACTCCGCCAAGAATCACGGCATGCTCTGCTCCGAGACGACCGATTTCTTCTATCGTCTCATCGGATAATCGGGATCCATTGGTCAACAGGATCGGTGCTTCCAATTGATAGGCAAGGGGCGTCCCGACGAGTGCATCAGGGTACTCATTCCCTCTTGCAATGATGACGGTTCCAGTTGAATCCCAGCTTTCTTCTGAGATTTCAGCCGCCGTACCGTAACGATCCTGACCGAATAAACGAGCCGTGGATTTCCCTACTGTATCATTGACAGGTTCCATGACCTTCCAGAATTCCCCGGCCATGGCTTCATATCCCGCTTCACTCGGGTGGACATTTTGCGGGTTCGGCAGTTTCACCTGGAAGTTATCGGCCATCGCTTCTTCCACCGGTACAAATACTCCTCCACCGTGCACACTCGCTGCCTGGATCGCTTGATTCAATCCATCTAAAGCAGGCTTTAATTGTGCCTGGGTTTCTTGTGGCAAGTAAGGGAATGCGTTATAGTATCCCATGACATACACGGGTACGTCAGGATTTAATTGACGGATGATTCCTAAAGAGGTGGCGATATTCACCCCGACTTCCTTCAGGGCGGCCTGCACTTTTACAGGATCAATGGAAATCCTGCCATCCTTCTGCTCAATCAACTGCAATAAGTCATTGGCACCGGCGTCCAGTGTAATGGTATCGGCTTCCATGATTTCCTTTTGTAACCCTTTAGCTGGATCCTGTATGTCCGCCAAGACTTGTTTAGACGTATAACCGGGGACCGCAAAGTTCTTGTTGAAATCCACTTGAAAGCCGTCTTCCTTGAATTCATCTGCAAGGATATCGGGATATCCCTTACCGAGGGAATTGTCATACAACACCCCTGCCGCTAACGAATCTCCCAAAGCCAAATAATCTACATAGGCCTTCTCATCTTTTACTTCAGCAAGAGTTGTCGTCGGTGCCACCATTAACGCCATTGTCATTGCTCCGGTTAACACTTTCAAAGAACGTTTCAGATTTTTTTTCAAAATGGTTCTCCTCTCTATTTTGGCAATCCAATTATAGGTATTGGCGCAAACAGTAGGATATTCCTCCTAATTTCTATCGACAAAACCTGCAAACCGATCCTTTTGGAGGATAAATGTCATATCCCACGGTTCCATCTGCAAATTTTGTAATAAAAATAAACAACAATCCCTATATATTCGAGACCCTTTATGGGGGAAAATAAATGAATCAAGTATAAGGGGAGTGAAGATCGAAATGAAGATGATCCATAAGTTTCTCGCCACTTACTACTACACCCTGATCCAGGACTGTCTTGATGAAAAGCTAAAAGAACACCTGATCCGGAAATTACACTATCATGAATCAAAGTTAATTACATGACCCGCTCCCGCAATTTTCCTCAATGTTTTTTAGAATGCCCTTTTCTTCATTAAAAAAAGCCCTCAACCACTATGGATTGAAGACCACGGAGGGCTTATTTCCTTACAAAATACTTCATCAAGTAATCAAGCCATACCTTATTTCCTTTTTCATTAGGTATATTTTCATCTGTTAAATAGTCCTTTAACTCTGTGCTTCTGTGATCGGGCCATGCATCCCAGTGGTTAAGATACACATACTTTCTCTCTCTGGAAAACTTCTCTAAGTCGGCTTCTTCCTGAGGATAATAGTAGGCACCCGAGATGGGATTGGCCGGCTGGATGATGAAGGTGATGTCAGGATTCTGTTTCTTGAAATCTGAAAGGATCGTCTCAAGATTCTTAAGGCGTTCCGGCATCCTTATTTCCCCATTGTCATACAGTAAAAAGGGTTCCAGCAAAAGAATATCCGGCTTCATTTCAGCCAGTGGTTTATGTATTCCCTCCTTCACAACCTGTTGTGAAGTCTTTTCGGCGATTTCTTTACATGTCACCTTTATCAGATCCTGACCGTACGTGTCGAGAAGCGCCTTTTCCAGTTCTTTCGGCCATGCCCCATTATCCCCGGAAGTAGAGGAGGACCCAATGATCATCAGGTGCACGGATTCATTCTTTTCAATCTTCTTCTTGAACGTCTCCTTCAACTCCGGCGGAAGATAATTCACCTTATCCAGTTGTAACAGTCTCTTTCTCTCTTTCTCTGCCTTCTCTTTCTTTTCTTCCTCTCCATCCCCCTGAACGCTGACTACCTCTTCTTTTTGACCGTTAAACTGAACGGCCTCGACTCTTTGATCCCAATGATATTTCCCTCCTGCCAATGTAGATAATGTAACAATGGCCAAAACCCCTAACAAAAACTTCCTCATCCTCATCCCCCATATCATAAAGTCTATGAGTCATATGATAGACCAGAGAGAATACAGAATTTGTATATACGTGTAGATGCCGGTTCGAAAAGTTACGACAAAATACCCCGTTTTCCATTGGTTTTGCGCAATATGCATCAAAAAAAAGAGCCTATCCATATTCAATAGATAGACTCCATTTCACTAACGCTCCGGCACCAATTCAAACATCCCATTCTTATGCTTAACACGGTACACACCTTCGGAAATCTCATTTTCGGTGTACGGGGCTAATCCAGCTTTTATATCTTCGTCGCCTTCGAGCACCATCAGAAAATCCGATTTCATCAATACTTTTTTCAAATAAGAGAGTTGACTTTCGGTTTCGGCCCCCTTGATGAAAGAATAGTTCTTCGATAAGTGTTCATACCGGATCAAATAGCTGAAATATCCTCCATCACCGGCACTTCCGGGACTATAATAGGTAATCATGGGTTTCGATACCCCGGAAGTTTTAATCACAGAAGAGAACTCTTTCACGGCACCCCTAAGCTCAACATGCGCTTCAGGCCTCGTCACCAATACTTCCAAATGCCCCAGATAGGGGATGAGGAAACAGGCTGCCAGTAGAAAGCCCGTTACCTTTTTAACGGATTCCACATAATTGCTCCATACATAAGCAACCACCGTCATGAGCATGCCCGCTGCATACACGGTGATGGTCGACTGATAACGGTTGAAGCCTGCAAGCCTTGATGCTTCATTCTCAGGCATCAGAAAGACATACATGTAATAGAGGGAACACATATACAGCACATAAAAGAGATTAAAGAGGATAAACGAAGCCACCAGTTCATTAGGGGTTTTGCGCTTCAATCGGACCATCAACAGGAGGGCAATCAGATTGACCACCAATAAGAGCATGACGTGAGGCGACGACATAGGATTCAACGCCGCGTCCAGCATCATTCCGTCGAAGCCTGCCATAAACTGCTCCGATTTCCCGATATCCTGAAGCTTCTCTTCCGTAATGGCAAATTTATTATTTCCGTAACTCTCACTATACGCTTGCAACGTATACGTGTGCCAGAGCACATTCACCAATAAAGGAAGCACCATCAGTAGAAAGAGCGAAGCATAAGACATGACCATATCGATCCTCTTTACAATTCCCTCCCGGTGAGAGGCAATCAGGATCCCTAACATAGCAATCCCGTTAAATAGCAGAAAGACCTTTCCACTATCTTTCAATAAAATTAAGAAAATCACAATCGGAAGATTCACAAGCAGCAGTCTCTTCCAATCTTTACGGTAATAATAAGCGATGATAGGGATCGCCAAAGCCACTGCCCCCAGAATAATATCCACCAGTAAACTGTAGAAGATTTTCGCATTCACCAATAAGAGGGTAAAAGCAATCACCGAGGAAAGGATGATCGTCCATGGCTTTTTCCATGAACTCCACGTAAAAAGCACGGTGAAGCAAGCCATCGTCATGAATCCCTGTGCCATCAGGGCCACACTTTCATGAAACCCCAAGCGATGGAGAAAATAGTAAATGAACACGGCACTTCCAGGCGGATAGTTCTGAAACGTCACCAGCGTACTCGCATCCGGCAGCCCATCAAGCCTTACAATCTCTTTCAGCACCAGTCCCCAATGACTGAAATCATCATAGTTTAAAAAAACGGACCCTTTCATATAAAGCATGACAAACAGAACAGCCAAGGAAAAAAAGATAAGCGAAGGATGCAGCAAACGCTGCACCTCGATCTTCTTGAAAAAGAATAATATGAAATAAATCAAACATAGTACTAAACCGGAATAATAGATGATATTCGCAGCCAATGGCATATGATGAATCAACCCGGCACAGAACAGTACCGTCGTGACAACTGAAAATAGAAATAGAGGAATAAAGGCAGGATGAACTTTCATCTTATAGAGAGAAAACATTCCCCATCCAGCCAGGGAAAGAAGTGCCGAGAATAATAATAGTATAGACGTGAACATAAATCCTCCCAATACGTTAAAAACAAGTTAGTAGAATACCAATTATATCATTATTCGTTGGAACAAAATTGCTCATCAATTAAAAAAGGAATCTCCTGCTACTTTATGAAAGTAAAAAAAGAACTCCTTAATACAGAAGTTCTTCTACTTTACGATCTGACCCTTGTTACATCCTTCAAAGATTGCAGCTGACTTTCAGGGCAATATCAGTAACAATCACTAATCAACAATCCTTTGAAAAAGTGCGTCGGATTGCATGTTCAAATTCCGTTTCAGAGACCCGTGACTTCGCATACCTTTTCGTCACATTATTGTCCCTGTGACCCGCGAGCTTGGATACGATTTCAAGACTGACACCTTGATCGATTAAATGCTGGCAAAACGTGTGACGCAGCTTTTGGGCATTGGTGTGATACTTTTTAAGCATATACTGGACCGATCTCTCGGTTAACCGCTCATTCGTTTTGGAAACGAACAGGGCTTCCTGCGGCTGGACAGCCTCCATGTAGTCAGAAAGGGATTGCACCACCTCTTCCGACAGGGGAATAATCCGGTCAGCCCCATGAGTATCCGAAATGCTTACCTGCTTCGTTTCCAAATCAATATCAGCTATATCTAGCGCACAAAGCTCCGATACCCTTATGCCCGTATGAAGCAGCATATACACAATCGCTATATTTCTTTCATTTGCACTTTCTCGTACTTCTCTTAAAAGCACCTCGCACTCTTCTTTAGAGAGCGATTCTATTTCATCTTTTTTGGTTCCTTGCTTGATCTTTATATCAAACGTAATGTCAGGTTTCTTTAGAAATTTAGAAAAAGTACGGATCACTCCCAAAATTTTATCCGTCGTGACCGGGCTCTTTCCCTTCTCTTCCAAAAATGAAATGTACTCCTGAACATCACAATGAGTAATATCCACTAGTTCTCTGTGATTCTCCTGGAGCCACTTCTCATATTTCCTAAGCTCCTGATGGTAAGTCGAGATGGTATTTGATGATTTTCCTTCATGTTCAAGCCATGTTAAAAACTGATCAATCGTAGTGCCAGATCCCTGCAAGAGTACCACCCTTTCGAATCAATCCTCTATTTACTATTATCGTAGAGCTTATAGAAGAAGAAGTCAACTTCTCCGAATGTAAGTAGTGGGATTCTTCGTTGAATCCAGGAATCGTGCGGGATTTGGAGGGGATCGAGCCGGATTGATGATAATCGTGCGGGAAGTGAGTTTTTCATGCGGGATTGTAATTTTTCATGCGGCATCAAACGAAAATCAAAACAAAAAAGAGTAACTCCCAAGAGCTACTCTTTTCCCTATTTGCCTGGCGACGTCCTACTCTCACAGGGGGAGATCCCCCAACTACCATCGGCGCTGAAGAGCTTAACTTCCGTGTTCGGCATGGGAACGGGTGTGACCTCTTCGCCATTATCACCAGACGAATATTCAATTGAAGGGGTTGTTCCTTCAAAACTAGATAAAGAATTGATGTCAAGAAAGCCGAATATCGACCAATGTTGTTCATTAAAATAATGACTCTTTGTGGTTAAGTCCTCGATCGATTAGTATCAGTCAACTCCACATGTCGCCATGCTTCCATCTCTGACCTATCTACCTAGTCATCTTCTAGGGATCTTACTCACTTACGTGATGGGAAATCTCATCTCGAGGGGGGCTTCATGCTTAGATGCTTTCAGCACTTATCCCTTCCGCACATAGCTACCCAGCGATGCCTTTGGCAAGACAACTGGTACACCAGCGGTGCGTCCATCCCGGTCCTCTCGTACTAAGGACAGCTCCTCTCAAATTTCCTGCGCCCACGACGGATAGGGACCGAACTGTCTCACGACGTTCTGAACCCAGCTCGCGTACCGCTTTAATGGGCGAACAGCCCAACCCTTGGGACCGACTACAGCCCCAGGATGCGATGAGCCGACATCGAGGTGCCAAACCTCCCCGTCGATGTGGACTCTTGGGGGAGATAAGCCTGTTATCCCCGGGGTAGCTTTTATCCGTTGAGCGATGGCCCTTCCATGCGGAACCACCGGATCACTAAGCCCGACTTTCGTCCCTGCTCGACTTGTAGGTCTCGCAGTCAAGCTCCCTTGTGCCTTTACACTCTGCGAATGATTTCCAACCATTCTGAGGGAACCTTTGGGCGCCTCCGTTACTCTTTAGGAGGCGACCGCCCCAGTCAAACTGCCCACCTGACACTGTCTCCCACCCCGATAAGGGGCGCGGGTTAGAATTTCAATACAGCCAGGGTAGTATCCCACCGATGCCTCCACCGAAGCTGGCGCTCCGGTTTCCAAGGCTCCTACCTATCCTGTACAAGCTGTACCAAAATTCAATATCAGGCTACAGTAAAGCTCCACGGGGTCTTTCCGTCCTGTCGCGGGTAACCTGCATCTTCACAGGTACTATAATTTCACCGAGTCTCTCGTTGAGACAGTGCCCAGATCGTTACGCCTTTCGTGCGGGTCGGAACTTACCCGACAAGGAATTTCGCTACCTTAGGACCGTTATAGTTACGGCCGCCGTTTACTGGGGCTTCGATTCGCACCTTCGCTTGCGCTAAGCACTCCTCTTAACCTTCCAGCACCGGGCAGGCGTCAGCCCCTATACTTCGCCTTACGGCTTCGCAGAGACCTGTGTTTTTGCTAAACAGTCGCCTGGGCCTATTCACTGCGGCTCTCTCGGGCTTGCACCCTACCAGAGCACCCCTTCTCCCGAAGTTACGGGGTCATTTTGCCGAGTTCCTTAACGAGAGTTCTCTCGCTCACCTTAGGATTCTCTCCTCGCCTACCTGTGTCGGTTTGCGGTACGGGCACCTTTTTCCTCGCTAGAGGCTTTTCTCGGCAGTGTGGAATCAGGAACTTCGCTACTATAATTCGCTCGCTGTCACAGCTCAGCCTTCGCGATGACGGGATTTGCCTCATCATCAGCCTAACTGCTTAGACGCACATATCCAGCAGTGCGCTTACCCTATCCTCCTGCGTCCCCCCATTGCTCAAACGGAAAAGAGGTGGTACAGGAATATCAACCTGTTGTCCATCGTCTACGCCTATCGGCCTCGACTTAGGTCCCGACTAACCCTGAGCGGACGAGCCTTCCTCAGGAAACCTTAGGCATTCGGTGGATGGGATTCTCACCCATCTTTCGCTACTCATACCGGCATTCTCACTTCTAAGCACTCCACCAGTCCTTACGGTCTAGCTTCGCAGTCCTTAGAACGCTCTCCTACCACTGACACCTAGAGGTGTCAATCCACAGCTTCGGTGATACGTTTAGCCCCGGTACATTTTCGGCGCAGAGTCACTCGACCAGTGAGCTATTACGCACTCTTTAAATGGTGGCTGCTTCTAAGCCAACATCCTGGTTGTCTAAGCAACTCCACATCCTTTTCCACTTAACGTATACTTTGGGACCTTAGCTGGTGGTCTGGGCTGTTTCCCTTTCGACTACGGATCTTATCACTCGCAGTCTGACTCCCATGGATAAGTCTTTGGCATTCGGAGTTTGTCTGAATTCGGTAACCCGATGAGGGCCCCTAGTCCAAACAGTGCTCTACCTCCAAGACTCTTACACATGAGGCTAGCCCTAAAGCTATTTCGGAGAGAACCAGCTATCTCCAAGTTCGATTGGAATTTCTCCGCTACCCACACCTCATCCCCGCACTTTTCAACGTGCGTGGGTTCGGACCTCCATTCAGTGTTACCTGAACTTCATCCTGGACATGGGTAGATCACCTGGTTTCGGGTCTACGACCACATACTAAAATTCGCCCTATTCAGACTCGCTTTCGCTGCGGCTCCGTCTTATCAACTTAACCTTGCATGGGATCGTAACTCGCCGGTTCATTCTACAAAAGGCACGCCATCACCCGTTAACGGGCTCTGACTACTTGTAGGCACACGGTTTCAGGTTCTATTTCACTCCCCTTCCGGGGTGCTTTTCACCTTTCCCTCACGGTACTGGTTCACTATCGGTCACTAGGGAGTATTTAGCCTTGGGAGATGGTCCTCCCAGCTTCCGACGGGATTTCACGTGTCCCGCCGTACTCAGGATCCACTCAAGAGGGAATGAAGTTTCAACTACAGGGTTGTTACCTTCTTTGACGAGCCTTTCCAGACTTCTTCGTCTACTCCATTCCTTTGTAACTCCGTATAGAGTGTCCTACAACCCCAAGAGGCAAGCCTCTTGGTTTGGGCTATATCCCGTTTCGCTCGCCGCTACTCAGGGAATCGCAATTGCTTTCTCTTCCTCCAGGTACTTAGATGTTTCAGTTCCCTGGGTCTGCCTTCCATACTCTATGTATTCAAGTAAGGATATTGTTCCATTACGAACAATGGGTTCCCCCATTCGGAAATCTCTGGATCAAAGCTCACTTACAGCTCCCCAAAGCATATCGGTGTTAGTCCCGTCCTTCGTCGGCTCCTAGTGCCAAGGCATCCACCGTGCGCCCTTCATAACTTAACCGAATTGGTTGTTACATCAGGTTTAAAACCTAAAATGGCGATACTCGGTAATTTCTTGACTATCAATTTATCTTTATCTAGTTTTCAAAGAACAATCACAAATTCTCATCTCGTAAGAGATAAAAAATGTTTTGATGGTTGAACCATCAAAACTGAACAAAACTTCGACGTGTCAAACGTTTTAGTAAATCTTCCTTAGAAAGGAGGTGATCCAGCCGCACCTTCCGATACGGCTACCTTGTTACGACTTCACCCCAATCATCTGTCCCACCTTAGGCGGCTGGCTCCAAAAGGTTACCTCACCGACTTCGGGTGTTACAAACTCTCGTGGTGTGACGGGCGGTGTGTACAAGGCCCGGGAACGTATTCACCGCGGCATGCTGATCCGCGATTACTAGCGATTCCAGCTTCATGTAGGCGAGTTGCAGCCTACAATCCGAACTGAGAACGGTTTTATGGGATTGGCTAAACCTCGCGGTCTCGCTGCCCTTTGTACCGTCCATTGTAGCACGTGTGTAGCCCAGGTCATAAGGGGCATGATGATTTGACGTCATCCCCACCTTCCTCCGGTTTGTCACCGGCAGTCATCTTAGAGTGCCCAACTGAATGCTGGCAACTAAGATCAAGGGTTGCGCTCGTTGCGGGACTTAACCCAACATCTCACGACACGAGCTGACGACAACCATGCACCACCTGTCACTCTGTCCCCCGAAGGGGAAAGCCCTATCTCTAGGGTTGTCAGAGGATGTCAAGACCTGGTAAGGTTCTTCGCGTTGCTTCGAATTAAACCACATGCTCCACCGCTTGTGCGGGCCCCCGTCAATTCCTTTGAGTTTCAGTCTTGCGACCGTACTCCCCAGGCGGAGTGCTTAATGCGTTAGCTGCAGCACTAAGGGGCGGAAACCCCCTAACACTTAGCACTCATCGTTTACGGCGTGGACTACCAGGGTATCTAATCCTGTTTGCTCCCCACGCTTTCGCGCCTCAGTGTCAGTTACAGACCAGAAAGTCGCCTTCGCCACTGGTGTTCCTCCAAATATCTACGCATTTCACCGCTACACTTGGAATTCCACTTTCCTCTTCTGCACTCAAGTTCCCCAGTTTCCAATGACCCTCCACGGTTGAGCCGTGGGCTTTCACATCAGACTTAAGGAACCACCTGCGCGCGCTTTACGCCCAATAATTCCGGACAACGCTTGCCACCTACGTATTACCGCGGCTGCTGGCACGTAGTTAGCCGTGGCTTTCTGGTTAGGTACCGTCAAGGTGCCGCCCTATTTGAACGGCACTTGTTCTTCCCTAACAACAGAGCTTTACGATCCGAAAACCTTCATCACTCACGCGGCGTTGCTCCGTCAGACTTTCGTCCATTGCGGAAGATTCCCTACTGCTGCCTCCCGTAGGAGTCTGGGCCGTGTCTCAGTCCCAGTGTGGCCGATCACCCTCTCAGGTCGGCTACGCATCGTCGCCTTGGTGAGCCGTTACCTCACCAACTAGCTAATGCGCCGCGGGTCCATCTGTAAGTGGTAGCCGAAGCCACCTTTCAACATTTCCTCATGCGAGGAAATGAGTTATCCGGTATTAGCCCCGGTTTCCCGGAGTTATCCCAGTCTTACAGGCAGGTTACCCACGTGTTACTCACCCGTCCGCCGCTGATATCAGGGAGCAAGCTCCCATCAATCCGCTCGACTTGCATGTATTAGGCACGCCGCCAGCGTTCGTCCTGAGCCAGGATCAAACTCTCCGATAAAAGTTTGAATAGCTCTTTAAAAATAAATCTAGAATTAACGTTGACGTATTGTCTTGTTTTGTTCAGTTTTCAAGGTTCAATGTGTAAGTGCTTCTCTCGAAGCGACCCTTACTATGTTACATGAATACTAACTTGTTGTCAACAACTTTTTAAAAGAAGTTTTTATCAAGTTTTCATGTTGCGTTGCTTGTTTGCGGCAACAAATAATACTTTACCAGTTAACTTCGTAGAAGTCAACTTCTTTTCAAATATTTAATATCTTTTTTATTTATAAGTTAGTAAACACTTAAAAAGAGCCTCAAAGAGCTAAAGTTAGTTAGGTCTTCTTTGAAAAAGGCGGAAAAGCAATAATATCACATAAATCAACTTGATAGCAATATATATTTTATATTTTTCCAGATGACTAATGAAATAACTTTTCATTGCTATAGGTGGTTGCTGCTGATTCATTGTGTCCAAATGGGTTAGAACTGTACTAAGAACGATTGTTGAGTCTACATCTTACTATTCCCCGTTCATATTCCACCCTCTTACTCCTTCTTCCTATGTAATATGAGCTTTTACCGTAATAGATTGATTGTTAAGATCACCTTTGGGTGAAATTCATGCGAGATCTGATAGGATCATGCCGGATTGATGATTATCGTGCGGGATTTGGGGCTTTCATGCGAGGTTGTGATTTATCATGCGACATTTCAAATAATCGTGCCAAGTTGTCGAATATTCTTTACGCCGTCCTTAGCTATACACTCATCCATCACCCATTCCCTTCTTCGTCAACAGGCATACTCTCTATTCTTAAAACAGCGTCTCTTTCACAAAGTTCTTCGAACTCCAAACCAACACAAAAAAGAGTAACTCACAAGAGCTACTCTTTTTCTATTTGCCTGGCGACGTCCTACTCTCACAGGGGGAGATCCCCCAACTACCATCGGCGCTGAAGAGCTTAACTTCCGTGTTCGGCATGGGAACGGGTGTGACCTCTTCGCCATTATCACCAGACGAATATTCAATTGAAGGATTATTCCTTCAAAACTAGATAAAGAATTGATGTCAAGAAAGCCGAATATCGACCAATGTTGTTCATATAAATATGACTCTTTGTGGTTAAGTCCTCGATCGATTAGTATCAGTCAACTCCACATGTCGCCATGCTTCCATCTCTGACCTATCTACCTAGTCATCTTCTAGGGATCTTACTCACTTACGTGATGGGAAATCTCATCTCGAGGGGGGCTTCATGCTTAGATGCTTTCAGCACTTATCCCTTCCGCACATAGCTACCCAGCGATGCCTTTGGCAAGACAACTGGTACACCAGCGGTGCGTCCATCCCGGTCCTCTCGTACTAAGGACAGCTCCTCTCAAATTTCCTGCGCCCACGACGGATAGGGACCGAACTGTCTCACGACGTTCTGAACCCAGCTCGCGTACCGCTTTAATGGGCGAACAGCCCAACCCTTGGGACCGACTACAGCCCCAGGATGCGATGAGCCGACATCGAGGTGCCAAACCTCCCCGTCGATGTGGACTCTTGGGGGAGATAAGCCTGTTATCCCCGGGGTAGCTTTTATCCGTTGAGCGATGGCCCTTCCATGCGGAACCACCGGATCACTAAGCCCGACTTTCGTCCCTGCTCGACTTGTAGGTCTCGCAGTCAAGCTCCCTTGTGCCTTTACACTCTGCGAATGATTTCCAACCATTCTGAGGGAACCTTTGGGCGCCTCCGTTACTCTTTAGGAGGCGACCGCCCCAGTCAAACTGCCCACCTGACACTGTCTCCCACCCCGATAAGGGGCGCGGGTTAGAATTTCAATACAGCCAGGGTAGTATCCCACCGATGCCTCCACCGAAGCTGGCGCTCCGGTTTCCAAGGCTCCTACCTATCCTGTACAAGCTGTACCAAAATTCAATATCAGGCTACAGTAAAGCTCCACGGGGTCTTTCCGTCCTGTCGCGGGTAACCTGCATCTTCACAGGTACTATAATTTCACCGAGTCTCTCGTTGAGACAGTGCCCAGATCGTTACGCCTTTCGTGCGGGTCGGAACTTACCCGACAAGGAATTTCGCTACCTTAGGACCGTTATAGTTACGGCCGCCGTTTACTGGGGCTTCGATTCGCACCTTCGCTTGCGCTAAGCACTCCTCTTAACCTTCCAGCACCGGGCAGGCGTCAGCCCCTATACTTCGCCTTACGGCTTCGCAGAGACCTGTGTTTTTGCTAAACAGTCGCCTGGGCCTATTCACTGCGGCTCTCTCGGGCTTGCACCCTACCAGAGCACCCCTTCTCCCGAAGTTACGGGGTCATTTTGCCGAGTTCCTTAACGAGAGTTCTCTCGCTCACCTTAGGATTCTCTCCTCGCCTACCTGTGTCGGTTTGC